>JAZQLR010000127.1:0-6591 GCA_045542775.1 Clostridia bacterium | reverse complement strand
CGTGAATACCTGCACCCGGACCGATATCCACTATATGGTCAGCCGCATACATTGTATCCTCGTCGTGTTCCACCACAATCAGGGTGTTGCCCAAATCACGCAGGCGTTTAAGCATTTCAATCAGCTTATGGTTATCCCTTTGGTGGAGGCCTATGCTCGGCTCATCAAGAATATACAGCACTCCCATAAGTCCCGAGCCAATCTGACTTGCAAGACGGATACGCTGAGCCTCACCGCCTGAAAGTGTTCCGCTGGAACGGGAAAGCGTCAGGTAGTCAAGACCCACGCTGACCAAAAATCTCATTCTGTCCTTTATTTCCTTTAATATCTGCTTACCGATTAATTCTTCTCTCTCGCTAAGCTCAATTTTATCAAAGAATTCCAAGCCCTCGCTAATTGAAAAGTTACATACTTCGTTGATATTAAGGCCTTTTACGGTTACAGCAAGGCTCTCCTTGCGGAGTCTTGTGCCGCCGCAATCAGGGCAGGGCATTGAGTACATAAGTTCCTGAATTTCGCGCTTTGCCCATTCGGAATTCGTTTCTGTATATCTTCTTTCAATATTATTCAAAAGTCCCTCAAAACGGGCATACTGCTCGCCCTTGGCATATTTGCGTTCATAGGAAAGACGGATTTTTTCGCCGCCCGTTCCGTGCATAAGGATATCAACAATACTATCGGGCAAATCCTTAAACGGAGTATCAAGGCTGAATCCGTAGTGTTCCGAAAGACCTTTATAGTACATTGCGGAAATACTGGTTTTATCCGTACCCGTCCAGCCGTAGCAGTTAATTGCGCCCTCGTTGATGCTCTTGGTTTTATCGGGAATAAGCTTGTCGGGGTCAATAAGTTCCACTGTGCCAAGACCCATACAATGAGGACACGCACCATAAGGGGTATTAAACGAGAACATACGGGGGGTAAGCTCCTCGATATTAATTCCGCAATCGTCGCAGGCATAATTCTGGCTGAACATCATTTCCCTGTCTTCGTCGGGCAGTTGAACAACCACCAAGCCGCCCGCCATTTTAAGTGCAGTTTCAAGGGAGTCGGTAAGTCTTTTTTCAATTCCATCACGAACAACAAGGCGGTCAACCACTATTTCAATATTATGTTTCTTCTGCTTATCCAATACTATCTCATCTGAGGCAGGGTCATATATCTCGCCATCAACACGCACACGAACAAAGCCGTCTTTGACAGCCTTTTCAAAAATCTTGGAGTATTCCCCTTTGCGGCCTCTGACTACCGGTGCAAGGATTTGGAATTTGGTCTTTTCAGGCAATTCCAGCACGGCGTCAACTATCTGGTCGATTGACTGGGAATGTATCTCCTTGCCGCACTTAGGGCAATGGGGAACACCGATGCGAGCATACAAAAGTCTTATATAATCATAGATTTCCGTAACCGTACCCACCGTTGAACGGGGATTTTTGCTCGTTGTCTTCTGGTCAATGGAAATTGCCGGAGACAGACCGTCGATTGATTCGACATTCGGCTTTTCCATCTGCCCGAGGAACTGGCGGGCATACGCCGAAAGCGATTCCACATATCGTCTTTGTCCCTCTGCATAAATGGTTTCAAAAGCAAGAGACGACTTGCCCGAACCGCTGAGTCCGGTCAGCACAACCAGCTTGTCACGGGGGATTTTTACATCTATCCCCTTGAGGTTATTCTCCCTCGCTCCTTTGATATCTATATATTTGTGCATTTGAACACTCCTTTATCTCCAAAACGCTCTTTTAGAAAGCCTGTAAAAATTTTGACGGATTGTGCGATTTCGCGAACGAGTCTATACTTTTTGTATGTGAGTGAGCAGAAATCATGCAAGACGGTGGAATTTTTCAGACTTCCCTGAGTCGGTTTATTTCATCACGCAGCTTTGCCGCCAGCTCAAACTGTAACAGCTCTGCCGCTTTCTTCATTTCAACCGTTAACTCGGCAATTGTCCGTTCTGTAACAACTGCACTATCCGGCTGATTTGTTCTTGTTTTTGCTTCATCTCCGCTTACCGTTGCCTCAATAACATCACGGACATCCTTTTTGATTGACTGGGGAACAATTCCGTGCTGTTCGTTATATTCACTCTGAATTTTGCGTCGACGCTCTGTTTCGGTAATCGCACGATGCATTGAACCCGTAATCCTGTCTGCGTACATTATTACCGCACCGTTTGCGTTTCGCGCGGCACGACCTATGGTCTGGATAAGCGAAGTATCGGAACGCAAAAAGCCCTCCTGATCGGCATCGAGGATTGCAACCAACGAAACTTCCGGGATATCAAGGCCCTCTCTAAGGAGGTTTATTCCCACAAGAACATCAAACACACCAAGGCGAAGGTCACGGATGATTTCCATTCGTTCAATGGTTTCAACCTCGGAATGGAGGTATCTTACCTTAACACCCATTTCTGCAAAATAATCCGTCAGCCGTTCCGCCATCTTTTTGGTAAGAGTGGTTACAAGCACTCTCTCGCCTTTTTCAACTCTGGCACATATCTCGCCGTATAGGTCATCAACCTGACCTGCAACGGGGCGGACATCAATTTTCGGGTCAAGCAGACCAGTTGGACGGATTACCTGCTCAACTACTTGGGTTGAACGCTCGGTCTCAAATTCTGCAGGTGTTGCGCTGACAAATATTGCCTGATTTATATGGTCGTAGAACTCGTCAAAATTAAGGGGTCTGTTATCGTATGCCGACGGGAGACGGAATCCATATTCCACCAGATTTGTCTTTCGCGCACGGTCGCCGGCGTACATTGCACGGACCTGCGGAATTGTCACATGAGACTCGTCAACTATCAGCAAAAAGTCCTTGGGCAGATAGTCAAGCAGGGTAAATGGCGGGCTCCCCTCCGCTCTTCCGCTTATATGCCGCGAGTAATTTTCTATACCCTGACAAAATCCCGTTTCACGGAGCATTTCCATATCGTACTGAGTCCGCTGCCTTATCCTCTGCGCCTCAATCAGTTTGTCGTCTGCCTCAAATTCCTTAACCCTTTTTTCCATCTCGTCAAGGATTGCAGGAACGGCGCGGTCGAGCTTCTCCTTACCGGCAACATAATGCGATGCCGGATAAATTGCGCAATGCTTCAGCACCGAGATAACCTCACCCGTCACTGAGCTGATTTCGGCAATACGGTCAACCTCGTCGCCGAAGAATTCTATACGGATTGCGTTGCCGCTGGAATATGACGGAAAAACATCAACAACATCACCGCGCACGCGGAATTTGTTACGGGAGAAATCCACATCGTTGCGCTCATACTGAATTTCAATCAGCTTTTTTATTACCTCGTCACGGTCGGCAATGTTGCCTGTCCGAAGGGACACCACCATATTGTTATAGTCAATCGGGTCGCCCAGACCGTAAATACAGGATACACTCGCAACAATGATAACATCCTTGCGCTCGAACAACGCTGCAGTTGCCGAATGCCTGAGCTTATCAATATCCTCATTTGTCTGAGCATCCTTTTCAATATATGTGTCGGAATGTGGAATGTACGCTTCCGGCTGATAATAATCGTAATACGAAACAAAATATTCCACAGCATTTTCGGGGAAAATCTCCTTAAACTCACTGCAAAGCTGTGCGGCAAGGGTTTTGTTATGTGCAAGAACAAGGGTTGGCTTATTTACATTTTTTATAACATTTGCCATTGTAAAGGTTTTGCCCGAGCCGGTAACACCAAGCAATGTCTGGAACTTATCACCGCGCAAAACGCCACAGCTCAGCTTTTCAATAGCCTGCGGCTGGTCGCCGTTTGGGGCGTATGGCGAATGTATTGTAAATTCCGGCATTTGCAAAACCTCCTTTTTATATTAACTGAATTTCGTACTCATTTTCGAAGTCTTTATCTGTTTTAATCTTTTTAAGATATCCATTTTCACGGATGCTGTAATACTCTTCCCCTGATATGATTACGCTGTCTAAAAGCTTAATATCAACAGCTGCAAAGCCATCGTTCAATTGCCTCGACAGAGAAATATCCTCAAACGACGGCACGGCGTTTCCGCCGGGATGATTGTGGACCACAAGTACCACAGACGCATCGTCGAGAAGTGCTAATTTTACCACATCCTTATAATACATAGGGGCATGACTTTCGCCACCATTTGAGATGCATCTTACAGAGCGCAATATAAAAGACGAGGACAGATTAAAAATATATGCCTTCTCACGCACTTTGCCATAGAAATAAGTGGATGCAAATTCCATTATCTCTTTCTCGGTAAACAAACGGGGTGGTTGATTATATCTGAGAGTTCTTTCGGTTATCCCTGCAATCTCCGGCAATATTTTCAAAAACTTTATCGCTCTTGTACCTATCCCTTTAAACTTAATTAATTGTTCAACATCTGCGTTAAACACACCCCAAAGAGACCCAAATCGGTCTATCAGCTCATGAGCTTCCTTGTTGACATTTTTTCTCGGGATAACTGCATACAGAATATATTCCAACTGTTCGTGCGGTTCAAGAGAGTCAAATCCGTTTTCACGAACCTTTCTGTCAAGTCGCCTTCTGTGTCCGTTATTTGTTTCGTCACTCACTTATCCCGCCTCCTTAGTCTGATCAATACTTCCTCAAAATAATCCGGCGCAGCTTTTTCAAATTCCATATATTCGCCAAAAACCGGATGAATAAAACCAACTTTCCGCGCATGAAGAAGCTGGCCGTTTAGCTTAAACTCCTCCTTTTTTCTGCCATAGACCGGGTCGCCGACTATCGGATGCCCGTTCTTTGACATATGAACACGAATCTGATGAGTTCTGCCCGTTTCAAGCCGGCATCTCACCAAAGTATATTTATCAAATCTCTCCAGAACATAAAAGTGCGTCACTGCATCTCTTGAGTTCTTGTTTGTAATTGTCATTTTTTTACGGTCTTTCGGGTCTCTGCCGATTGGAGCATCAATTGTGCCCGAATCCTCTTTTATTTTGCCGTGAACAAGCGCCATATATTCTCGCGTAAGGCTGTGTGCCTTTATCTGCTCCGAAAGCCCAAGGTGGGCACGGTCGTCCTTGGCAACAAGCAACAGTCCGCTTGTATCCTTGTCTATGCGGTGGAGTATTCCGGGGCGTATCTCGCCGTTTATCCCTGATAAATTGTCACCGCAATGCGCCATAAGGGCATTAACCAAAGTCCCCTCAAGATTTCCTGCTGCAGGATGAACCACCATTCCCTGAGGCTTGTTGACAACCAGCATATGCTCGTCCTCGTAAACTATATCAAGCGGTATTTCCTCCGCCTTTAATTCTGTATCCTTGGGCGGTGGAAGTTCAAGTTCGATTTTGTCGCCCTGACGCAGCTTATAATTCGCTTTTACCGGACTGCCGTTCACCGTAATATTCCCATCTGAAATCAGCTTTTGTATCCTTGACCTTGTAAGCTCGGCATTTGACTCGGCAAGGAATACATCAAGCCTCATACCCGAAGTTTCAACATCAATCAGCATTTTCTTCAGCCTCCTTCGGGTCGGATTTAAGCTTCTCCTCAATAAAAACCACAAAAACCGCAATCAGACCCGCACCAACACACACAAAAATATCAGCAATATTGAATACGGGGAAGTCGATAATTCTGAAATCAAGAAAATCAACCACAAAGCCAAGAGTAATTCTGTCAATCATATTACCCACTGCGCCTGCAAGAATAAAGCAAAGTCCCAGATTGAGGGTTTTTGAACGGTTTTGATACTTCCGGAAAACATATACAACCACCGGGATTGCAACCAATGCCACTATAACAAAAAACCATACTTTATTCTGCATTATCCCGAATGCAGCGCCTCTGTTTTCAACATAAGTCAAATAAAACATACCCTCCCAAACCGGTATACTGCCAATTTGAGAAAGGTCTGTTTTTGCCCAGAGTTTTACGAGCAAATCCAGCACTATTATCCCTATGCACAAAACAAAATAAACCATATTATTTCTCCGCTTATGTTCTTTTTATATAGGAAATTGTATAATTTCCTATTAAGCCAAAAATCTGTTTCCCAAGGGCGCACCTCAGGAAACAGATTACCATATCAAAAAGTCTTTTAATTATTCAGCATCTTCAGCAGATTCTTCGTCTTCGCTATCGTCTGCTGCAACATACTCGCCCTTTTCATTTACAGTCAGCTTGGGAAGCTCCATTGTAACCCGCTCCAGCTTTTCAAGTGCCGACATAACCTTTTCCGGCTGTTCGTCGGTAATAGGCTCAAGTTCAACATGCTTCGGTTCAACCTTAATATCGGTAGTATTTGCCGTAGGCATATTGAACTCCTTAACAATATCAAGCTGTGAGGTCAAAAGCGAAATAATTCTTGTTCTGAAGACTTCAACACTACGCTTCATTTCCTCGTATTCATAGCTTACACGGGTCACTTCACGGCTGGCATCGGAAAGCAGCTGAGATGCCTTTGTTTCAGCATCTGCGATGATGTTCTCGGCTTTCTTTTTAGCATTCTGAACAACTTCGTCACCTGCACTCTGCGCAACAAGAATCGCGCTCTGGAGTGCCTCCTCCATTGCCTTATACTGCTTGATTGCATTAGACAGCATATTGATTTTGTCTTTGTTTGCAAGATTTTCCTTGTA
>JAZQLR010000126.1:0-9819 GCA_045542775.1 Clostridia bacterium | reverse complement strand
GAACTTAATACTTTGCTAAGTCTGTTTCTGGACTTTGGCGAGGCTATGCTGGAATGCGGCGGAGAAATAAACCGTGTTGAAGACAGCCTTGTCAGAATGGGGACGGCATACGGTGCAACAAAAACCAATGTATTTGTAATTACATCAAGTATAGTGCTTACAATGACATTTGAAAACGGTGAAGAAATTACTCAGACCCGGAGAATTTTGTCCTCGGGCAGCACGGATTTTGATAAGCTTGAACGGTTGAATGAGTTAAGCCGCCGTAGTTGCAGTGAAGCACTTCCGGTAGAGGAACTTAAAAAGAAGCTTGATGAGATAGCGGCACAAAAACCGTCGTTTATCGGTCAGTATCTGGGCAGTATATTAGCAGCAGGCGGTTTTGCGGTGTTCTTTGGCGGAAATCTGTTTGACGGTATTGCGGCAGGTGTATTTGCAATTCTTATATGCCTGCTCCAGAATACGTTTGGTAAGTATGCACCCAATAAGGTATTTTTCTTCTTTGTGTGTTCACTTGTTACCGGTATCGGTATAGGATTTGTATCAAAATATATCCCTGCACTGAATGATGACAAGGTGATGATTGGCGATATAATGTTGTTGATACCCGGCATTGCTATAACAAATGCTGTCCGTGATATGCTGGTTGGCGATACTATTTCCGGGGCAATGAAGCTGGTCGAATGTTTGGTGTGGGCAGGCGCACTTGCGGCTGGATTTATGCTTTCAATGGTGCTGACAGGAGGTATGATGTGATATGAAAACGGTTATACAGCTCCTTATGGCGGCAGTAGGCTCGCTTGGCTTTTCCATGCTCTTTAATGTACGGTCAAAATACTTGCTGCTCGCATCGGTCGGTGGACTTGTCAGTTGGGCAATCTATCTTGTTTGTCACGGTTTTGGTGCAGGCTTGTTTTTGTCAAGCTTTTTTGCATCAGTATTTTGTCAGGCGTATGCCGAGGTGTTTTCTCGTGTATGTAAAGCCCCCAGAACAATATTCAGTATTGCGGCGGTTGTCCCGCTGATTCCGGGAAGCTCGCTTTATTACACAATGCAAAGTGCCACAATGAGTGACTGGGCGGAATTCAGCCGCCGAGGCCTTGAACTTGGATACTTTGCACTTGGTATTGCGGCAGGTCTCAGCCTTGTTACAGCTCTTGTGACGATGCATAGAAATATAAAAAATTCTGCAAAATAAAACTATGGCGGCTTGGTAACATCCAAACCGCCTATTTTATTCTTGGTACACAATATAGTGTATTTGCAATATGCAAAATATACAAAAGATGGTATATATTGTTAGATAAAACGACAAAATGTTGTAAATTCTCTAAATCGCTTGAAAAAAATTATAAAATATTATAAAATATATAAGTAATTTAAATTTTATGTGAGGAGTGAAATCTCATGGAAAAACTGTTCAAACTTAAAGAAAACGGAACAAATGTAAAAACCGAGATTCTCGCTGGTATTACAACATTCCTTGCAATGTCGTATATCCTTGCGGTAAACCCCGGTTACCTCGGTAACATTCCCGGTGCTACACCTGCAGGAGTGTTTATGGCAACTGCTATCTCTGCTGCAATTGCAACACTTTGTATGGCATTCTTTGCTAACTATCCGGTAGCTCTTGCTTCAGGTATGGGTCTTAATGCGTTTTTTGCATTTACAGTATGCGGCGCTATGGGTTACTCATACGAGGTTGCTCTTACGGCTATTTTGATTGAAGGTATTATCTTTATGATTCTTTCAATCTTCAAGTTCCGTGAAGCATTGGTTAACAAAATCCCTGCAAACCTTAAGTTTGGTATTACAGCAGGTATCGGTCTGTTTATTACAATAATTGCTCTTATAAATGCAAAGATTGTTGTAGCTGACCCTGCTACTACTGTTGCAATGGGTAATCTGGCATCTCCCGGTGTTGTTCTTGCGCTGGTTGGCCTTTTGGTAATTGGTGTTCTTCAGCACTTCAAAGTTCCGGGCGGAATTCTTCTCGGTATCATCATTACCTGGGTTCTTGGTATAGTTGCTGAACTCATTGGTTGGTATGTTCCTGACCCTGCAAACGGTGTTTATTCTGTAATCCCCAATCTTTCATGGGAAGCAATCAAGGCAAACTTTGCAGCTCCTGCAATGTTCAAATTTGACTTTGGATTTATTGCCAGCAACTTTGCAGGTTTTGCACTTGTTGTATTTACATTCCTTTATACAGATATATTTGATACTGTTGGAACTCTTATCGGTGTTGCTGAAAAGGGCAACCTTCTTGATGAAGAAGGCAGACTTCCCAAGGCTGGCGGCGCATTGATGGCTGATGCTGTTGGTACAGTTGTTGGTGCTTGTCTTGGTACTTCAACAGTTACAAGCTATGTTGAATCAAGTGCCGGCGTTGCTGCAGGCGGTAGAACAGGTCTTACTGCAGTTACAACTGCTGTTATGTTCCTTATTGCAATTGTTTTTGCACCCATTTTCCTTGCAATCCCCGGTTTTGCAACAACCCCTGCTATGCTTTATGTTGGTCTTCTGATGCTTTCATCAATCAAAAAGGTTGATTTCGAAGGCGATGCAGCAGATGTTATCGGTGCATTCCTTGCAATCGTTATGATGCCGCTCACATACTCAATTGCAAACGGCATTATGTTTGGTATGCTTGCTTGGGTTATCCTTATGCTTGCTACAGGCAAGGCAAAGGATATCAGTGGTGTAATGTGGGTTTCTGTTGCTTTGTTTGCAGCATATATTGTACTCAAAGTTTTGGGCCTTGCATAAACTAAAATAAGAAGACAAGATATCCCTCGTCTTCGGACGAGGGATATTTTTTGTAAAAGGAGCAATAAAAAATGGACAGATATTATGAAATGAAAATTGCCGGTCTTAAGCGTGAACTGCCTCTTTGCAAGGTTTCAGACGACTTTTATATTGCCGCTTTTATTATGTTTGGCGATGTTGAGGTAACAGTAAGCTGTGCACGCGAACTATTGAAGAAAGCACCCGATTGCGATGTTATGATTACAGCAGAATCAAAGGGTATTCCGCTTCTTTACGAAATGGCACGCCAGGCGGGTCATAATTACTACATTGTTGCCCGCAAAGGGCCCAAACTCTATATGAAGGATGTTATTACAACCGAGGTTGATTCAATCACAACGGCGCATAAACAAACTCTTTGTATAGGTGCAGAGGAAGCCGAGGCAATGAAAGGAAAAAGAGTCCTCATTGTTGATGATGTAATCAGCACAGGCGAATCTCTTGCAGCGCTTGAAACATTAATTAATCAGGTAGGTGGAATTGTTGTTGGAAGAATGGCAGTTCTTGCCGAGGGAGATGCAATCGGCAGAGAAGATATTACCTATCTTGAGCCTCTCCCTGTATTTCATGCGGATGGAACACCAATCGAATAAATTTAAAAAGATAAAACGGCAGAGTACAGCAGTATTCTGCTGTTTTTTGCATTGAAGTGCGTTGACAAGTGCATACTAAAAGTGGTATAATTCTTTATAATATTAATCTTAAATTAAGGCGTGATTTTTATGGAAAAAGTGTTTACATCAGCAGAGCAGCTTATAGGTAAAACTCCGCTGCTGGAACTTTGTAATATTGAAAAAGAATATGGATTAAAAGCAAAGCTGATTGCAAAGCTTGAATATCTCAATCCGGCAGGTTCGGTTAAAGACAGGGCGGCAAAATGGATGATTGACGATGCCGAAAAGTCGGGGAAGCTCAAATCAGGCTCGGTTATAATCGAGCCGACCTCGGGCAATACCGGTATTGGACTTGCACTCGTAAGTGCAGTTCGTGGCTACAGACTGATAATTGTTATGCCGGATACAATGTCGATGGAGCGCCGCCAGATTATGAAAGCTTACGGAGCAGAACTGGTGCTTACCGACGGAAAACTTGGTATGAAAGGCGCAATCGCAAAGGCAGAGGAGCTGGCGAAAGAAATTCCCGATAGCTTTATCCCCGGACAGTTCATCAATCCGGCAAATGCTCAGGCACACATTGATACAACCGGTCCGGAAATTTTTGAAGACCTCGATGGAGAAATCGATATATTTGTTGCAGGTGTTGGTACGGGCGGCACAATAACAGGAACGGGTAAATATCTTAAGTCGAAAAATCCTGATATAAAGATTGTTGCGGTTGAACCCGATACCTCAGCGGTGCTTTCGGGTAACGCTGCAGGCAGCCACAAGCTGCAGGGAATCGGTGCAGGATTTATCCCTGATGTGCTTGATAAATCGGTTATAGACTCGGTTAAAACTGTCTCGGCGGAAAAAGCGTTTGAAGCAGGCAGATTAATGGGCAAAAAGGAAGGGATTCTTGTAGGTATTTCGTCTGGTGCAGCACTTGCTGCTGCGATAGAAGAGGCTAAATGCAACTTAAACGAGGGTAAAACCATCGTGGTTCTGCTTCCTGATACCGGCGACAGATACCTTTCGACAGAACTCTTCGAGTGAATTTAAGGTGATATAAATGAAAGTAGTTGATATAATCAAAGGCGAAAAGCCCAGCCTTTCCTTTGAGGTGTTTCCACCAAAGGTAAGTGCAAATTTTGACTCAGTAATGAAGGCGACGGCTGAAATTGCTCAGCTAAAGCCATCATTTATGAGTGTTACATATGGTGCTGGTGGCGGTACATCAAAATACACAGCGGATATTGCTGAAAGCCTGCTTTCAATGGGTGTTACCCCAATTGCACATCTTAGCTGTATTTCTTCAAAAAAGGCGGATATACAGCAACTTTTAAGTGAACTCAAAAACCGTGGAATTGAAAATATCCTTGCTCTTCGTGGTGACATACCGGAGGGTATGGATTTAAGTCATCTTGAGTACCATTATGCAAGTGAATTGACTGCGGAAATAAAAACTTTTGGCGGTTTTTGTATCGGCGGTGCGTGCTATCCCGAAAATCATCCCGAAAGCGAGAACAGCGCAAAGGATATTGAAAGCCTCAAAATTAAAGTTGAAAATGGTTGTGAATTTTTGACCACACAGATGTTTTTTGATAATAACATTCTTTATAATTTTATGTACAGGCTGTATCGTGAGGGGGTTGATGTCCCGGTAATTGCGGGGATTATGCCTGTTACAAATGCTGCACAGATAAAGCGTATCTGCTCCATTTCTCAGAACACTCTGCCCCAAAGGTTTATGCGTCTTGTCGACCGTTACGGCGATAATCCCGAGGCAATGAAGCAGGCAGGAATCGCCTATGCAACCGAACAGGTTATAGATTTGTTTGCCAATGGTGTAAATGCGGTTCACATATATTCAATGAACAAGCCGGATGTTGCGGCGGCGATACAGAATAATATTTCGGAGATTATAAAATGAATTCCATAGACTATCGGATTATTCCGATTGAAGAACTGAAAATAAATCCTTGGGAGGTTGCAAACCGCCTTAATGTTCCTCGTGGTTTTGACTCTGCTGAAATAGACGGGTGCTTTAAGGAATTAAAAAAGGTTGTTAACTGCAAAATGTCGGCAGTAAGAGTTCCGGTAAAAAAACTTCCCGATAACCGGCTTGAATGTGGTTTTGGAGAATTTTCGAGCGAGACACTACTGAAAAACCTTAAAGACTGCAAAGAGGTTTTTGTGTTTGCGGCGACAACAGGTATAGGTGTGGACAGACTGCTCGAAAAGCTTTCCCGAATATCTCCGGCAAAGCACTTTATTATAGATGCCCTTGCGTCAGCTGTTGCAGAGGCTCTTGCTGATAAAGCGGAGGAACTTTTGTGTGAGGGAGTTAGTCATCGTCCGAGATTCAGTCCGGGTTTTGGTGATTTAAGCATTGAATTGCAACCCCGTATTCTGGAGGTTCTTAATGCCGGCAGGCTTTTAGGAATTACGGTGAATAACGCATACCTTATGTCACCGGTGAAGTCGGTAACAGCGTTTATAGGAATTGAAGGATAAGAAGGTAAAACAGATGAAAAAGGATATTTTATCGGCAATAAAAGAAAAACGGCTTTATTTTGACGGTGGAACAGGCACAGTTCTGCAAGGGATGGGTTTGCCTGCCGGAACACCGCCTGAACTCTGGAATATTGAAAATTCGTCAAAAATAACCGAGTTACACAAGGCGTATATAGATGCTGGTGCAAATATAATAAAAACCAATACCTTTGGGATAAACCGTGATAAATATAATAATTCTGAGGAATTGATTGCGGCGGCAATGTCTTGTGCAAAAGATGCTGTAGAGGGCAATGATGAAGTTTATATTGCCTTTGATATGGGCCCTACGGGGCAGCTTTTGAAACCTCTCGGCAATATGGATTTTGAATATGCGGTGGAACTTTTTGCGGCAAATGTAAAACTTGCAGAGAAGCACGGTGCAGATTTGATTTTGATTGAAACAATGAACGACAGCTACGAAACAAAGGCGGCGGTTCTTGCAGCAAAGGAAAACAGCAGTCTGCCGGTTTTTGTTACCAATGTCTATGACGAGAGCCATAAGCTGATGACGGGCGCAGAGCCAAAAGCTATGATTGCAATGCTTGAAAGTATGGGCGTTGACGCTCTTGGTATGAATTGTTCGCTCGGTCCGGACAAAATGCTCGAAATTCTGGGCGAGTTTTGTGAATATGCATCTGTTCCGATAATAGTTAATCCCAATGCCGGTCTCCCTGTTGCGGTAGACGGAAAAACCGTGTTCAATACAAGCGCAGAGGAATTCTCGGATTATATGATAAAAATGGCGGAGCTGGGCGCAACCGTTCTTGGTGGCTGCTGCGGTACAACGCCTGAATATATAAAGCTTACAGCAGAAAAAACAAAAGGATTACCCTATGCTGTACCGGCGTTTAAAGAACACACCCTTGTGTCATCTTACACACACGCAGTTGAAATAGGAAAAGGTCCGGTTCTTATTGGCGAAAGAATTAACCCGACGGGCAAATTAAAGCTTAAAGCGGCACTACGCGAGGATAATATGAATTATATTCTAAACGAGGCAGTATCGCAGGAAGAAGCCGGTGTTCATATACTCGATGTCAATGTAGGCCTCCCCGAAATTGACGAAAGATCAATGATGAAAAAAACAGTGGAGGCAGTTCAGGCGGTAACAAATGTGCCGCTTCAGATTGACTCTGTTTCGCCCGATGTACTCGAGGCCGCAATGCGAATATATAACGGAAAACCGCTTGTAAATTCTGTTAACGGCGAGGAAGACAAACTGTCACAAATTCTGCCGCTGGTAAAGAAGTACGGCGGAGCGGTAATTGCCCTTACAATCGACGAAAACGGAATTCCCGAAACTGCGGAGAAAAGAGTGGCGATTGCCAAAAAGATTATAGACCGCGCTAAGGAATATGGAATAGACAAGAAGGATATAATTGTTGACCCTCTTGCCCTTACGGTTTCGTCAGATACTAAGAATGCGCTTGTTACACTTGAAGCGGTTCGTCTTATTCGCAATATGGGAATTTGTACAAGCCTTGGCGTTTCTAATATATCATTTGGACTTCCGCATCGTGAAAAAATAAATTCAGCATTCTTTGCTCAGGCTCTTGAAAACGGCCTTGATTGTGCAATAATGAATCCGTTTGCAAAGGATATGATGGATGTATATTATGCACACAGGGTTCTCCATAATATGGACGAAGCTTGCGGCGAATACATTGCGTATGCAAATTCAGAAACTGATGCTGCACCTTCACCTGTTGTGAGTAGTGATGCAAACAACGATTTGAAGTATGCTGTTCTCAAGGGAATGAAGGACATGGCGGCAAAGTGCGCAAAAACTATGCTTGAAGCCGCAAAACCGCTTGATATAATAAACAACGAGATTATTCCTGCTCTTAATCAAATTGGTGCAGATTTTGAACGGAAAAAGGCGTTTTTGCCACAACTCCTTATGAGTGCCGAGGCGGCATCGGCAGCATTTGAGATTGTAAAGGAAAAACTGCCTAAAACCGAAAAGGATACAAAAAAAGCCGTTGTATTAGCAACGGTCAAGGGGGATATCCACGATATTGGAAAAAATATTGTCAAGGTTATGCTCGAAAGCTACGGGTTCACGGTTTATGATCTGGGCAGAGATGTTGCAGCGGAAATGATTCTTGAATGTGCTTTGAAAAAGGAGTGCAGGCTTGTCGGTCTGAGTGCACTTATGACCACAACAGTTCCGGCAATGGAAGAAACAATCAAGCTTCTTCATTCAAAAGATCCGACAATTAGAATTATTGTTGGCGGAGCAGTTCTTAATGCTGAGTATGCAAAGATGATAAACTCAGATTATTATGCCGCAGACGCAATGGAGGCTGTCAGGATAGCAGAGGAGTTTTATAAATAAAAAAGGGGCAAAAATTTGCCCCTATGAATATGCTAGAATTTTTTGTTCTGGATGGATATCTCGGTACGGTCAATCGTTTCTGTGGCACCCTTCAGGTGACACACGGCGTATGAATAAAGTGCATCAATAACTGCCAGCGCAGCAATTCTTGAATTAAGACCAAGAATGGTGTATTTGATTTCAGGCGATGATGTGAAAAGAACGATATCGCTTTCCTTTTGAATAGGAGATTTACCCTTATTTGTTATACATATGGTTTTGGCACCGCGGCTTCTTGCAAGCTTAAGAGCATCGACTATATCCTTTGATGAGCCGGAATGGGATATGCCGACAGCAACATCGCCCTCGCCAAGCTGAGAGGCGGCGATAATCTGCATATGGTTATCACTGTATGCTGTTGCATTTTTACCTATACGCAAAAATTTGTGCGAGCCATCCTGAGCAACGGCGGAAGAGTTGCCAAGCCCGAAGAAAACAATTCTCCTTGCTCCCGTCAAAAGCATTGCAGCCTTGTGGAGTGCGTCGGGGTTCATTGCCTTTTTGGTGAATTCCAGCGAGCAATAAATCTCGTTTGCCACCTTTTCAAAGATATCAAAGCAGGTATCGGATTCTTTAATATCATCGCTTATATCTTTAACGCCCTGCTCCTGTGCAAGAGAGATTTTAAGTTCCTGATAACCGCTGCATCCTACACGGCGTGAAAAACGAACAATTGTTGCTTCACCGCAGTTGCATTTATCTGCAAGCTCAACTATGGAAAGAGGGAGTATCTCGCCGGGGTTTTCCAGAATCCAATCGGCAATACGTTTTTCAGCTTTGCCCATCTCGTTATACATAACCTGTATATTTAAAAATGTTTTACCCATATTAGTCAATCAACCTTTCAAAGCAATATTTACTACTATATTTTAACTCAAAAAAACTTTTTTGTCAAATATATATAAATATTGACAAAAGGGGTTGAAACATATTTTCGGATGTGATACAACGGTTACAAAATCGAAAATTATTTTTAAAATATTTTTTATAGAATGAAAGGAAATGTGCAGACCTCGAAATGAAGATTCTGCTTGATACCTTCAAAAAGTACGGTGCAGAAGACCTTGGCTCAGAATACGGCGAAAAGTGGTGGAAGGAGAAGATTACATTCTTCTATCCCGGCCATGCACTCGATATTCCCCAGTGCTTCGGTACAATGGATACAATTGCTCCCTTTGACAAGATTGAAAATATCTACTGGGCAATGAAGGAAGCTGTTGAATCAAACTTCCCGCAGGCAAGATTTATTGCTCACTTCTCACACTGGTATGAATGGGGTTGTATGATTTACGACCGCTTCATTATCGACGGCAAGGATGTTCCTCAGGATCCTCACGAAGCTCTCAAGCTCCACAACGAAATCTGGAACTGCGGTGTTCGTGCAGCACTTGCAAACGGCGGTGTTGTTAATGACCACCACGGCGTTGGTATCAAGATTGGCCGTCTTATGAAGGAACAGTACGGTCCTGCAATGCAGGT
>JAZQLR010000125.1:0-7217 GCA_045542775.1 Clostridia bacterium | reverse complement strand
GAGAGCAATAAGGACTATTCCCTTAATTTCGGCACTGCGTTTTTTGGTTTTCTGATTCTGTGCCCGTGTTGTTCTACCTTTGGCAGAAGTGCTTCGGGTTGTACGGGAAGTTGTGCGTCTCCCCGATGTTGTTCTTTTTCTTTCAGCCATAATATCTCCCTTTTCGTCGGTATTTTAAAATTTTCAGATAAGTACAAAATACAAAATCACAACTATACCAAGAATTATTCTGTATATACCAAACGCCTTGAAGTCGTGCTTTCTTACATAATTCATAAGGAATTTAATGGACAGCATAGATACAATGTATGCAATTGCCATTCCCGAAAGAAGAATAATTGCATCCTGCACACTCATTACAAGTCCATACTTCAGAATTTTCAAAAGGCTTACGCCAAACATAACCGGAATTGCAAGGAAAAACGAAAATTCCGCCGCAACACTTCTGGAACAGCCAAGCAGCATCGCCCCGAGAATTGTCGAGCCGGACCTTGATGTTCCGGGGATGATTGATAACACCTGAAACGCACCAATAAGAAGTGCTGTTTTGTAGCTCATATCATCCATTGCGAGAACGGTGGTCTTTTTATTTATTCTTTCAATTAATATAAATGCAACACCGTATATTATTAATGTAGCGGAAACAACCTGCCAGTTTTCAAACCTTTCCATTATCGGGTCAAGCACAAGCCCGATAACCGCCGCAGGAACACAGGCAACTATAACCTTGCCCCACATATTCCAGGTTTCCAGCTTTTCAGTTTTGGATTTTGACGGAGCAAAAGGATTGAGTTTGCCGAAATAAAGAGTTACAACCGCAAGAATTGCCCCAAGCTGAATAACATAAAGATACAAATCGGACGAAGTAAAGTTGTTTTCATTGCGTAAAAACTCATTCACCAGTATCATATGTCCGGTGGAGCTTATTGGAAGCCACTCCGTAATACCTTCAACAATTCCTAAAATAAATGTTCTGATCATTTCTATCACAAACATCAGCTGACCTCCATAACACATTTTACTATATCTCTATTCTCTTATACACATAACTATACATATTAAATATTTTATCACAAAATTTCAGCAGATACAATACTTTTTTTAAAAAAACACCGAAGAAGCAAAGACTTCTCCGGTGTTTTTATCAATTGAGATATTCTTTAGGGTTTTTATATTCTCCGTTTTCGATTAATTCAAAATGCAGATGCGGTTCTGCCTTTGCTTCAAGTGCACCCGGCTCACCAATACCGCCGATTATATCTCCGGGCTTGACTTCTGTCCCCGTCTTTATAAAATCTGCACTCTGCAGATTTCCGTAAAGTGACGAAATTCCGTTTCCGTGGTCCAGAACAACCACAACTCCCAAAAGGTCATCCTTATATACTTTGGATACCACGCCTGTTGCCGCCGCCTTTACCTGGTCGCCCAAAGCTGCCGCTATATCCATACCATTGTGAGTTCGCCAATCGTCCATCGTGTCACAATACACAAGCTCGTCCACCGAGCATTCTGCAACCACCGCTCCGGCACATGGCATCTGGATTGAGAACTTGGGGACTTCGGTTCTCTTTTCGGGCGTCGCAGATGTAGGAACTACCGCTTCAGTACTTTTTGTTCCGGAAGTTTCCGTAATAGTTGGTTGTTTCGACTCTACGGGTGGCTTATCAACCGTTTCGTCAACATTTACGATTTGGTAGCCGCTATCCTCAACCGCCTCTTTCCAGGCTGTATCGTCAAAAGACGCAACCTCTTCCTGAAGTTCACTTTGCATTTGTCTTGCATAAACCGTAAAGCCTATTATCACAGCCAGCGATGCCGCGGCTATGTAAAAACCCCGACTTTTCACCGCCTGCTGAATAAAGCTTGGCTTTTTCTTTACTTCTTTTTTTGTTTTTTTCAAATTCAACACCTCCACAAATGGAAGTATTGACCGTATTTTGAATTTTATACCGCACTCTCTAAATTCTTTGGAATTTTTATCGTATATTCGATATATTCATCATTTTCAATGCGATTGGACTCCGCGGCAATTCCCGACCGTTTCATCATATCCACCGCCTGACTTATTGTATTTGAAAAAATCCGCACATCCCGAAACGCCCTGATATTTTTCACAGTTTCAGCCTGTTTGACTATGCCGTCTTGGTTGAGCATTCCCGAAATCAATTCTTCGGTTTTTTCAACATTCAGACCCTTGCTTACTATTACATTAAGTGCGCGCAGTTTTGTCTTTTCGTCAGAAATTCTGAGAAGTGCCCGAGCGTGGCGCTCGCTGAGGTTATTTTCTTTGAGTATCTCCCGTATTTGCGGTGAAAGCTTGAGAATTCTGATTTTGTTTGCAACGGTTGACTGGGTTTTTCCAAGCCTTTGGGCAAGCTCCTCCTGAGTTAATCCGTGCTCGGAAAGCAAAGCGCAAAACGCCTCTGCCTCCTCTATGTATCCCAAATTTTCCCTTTGTATGTTTTCAATGAGCGCCATAACCGCACTATCTGTCCCGCCTGCACGCATTACCACTGCGGGAATTTCTCGCATTTCAGCCATACGGCACGCACGAAGCCTGCGTTCTCCTGCAATCAGCTCAAAATCCCTGTCATTAATCTGCCTCACTACCACCGGCTGCATAAGCCCATACTGACGAATGGATTGTGCAAGCTCCTCAAGTGCGCCTCTGTCCATTGCCCTCCTCGGCTGATACGGATTGGGTCTTATGGAATCTACCGGCAGGTACAAAACCTGCGAGCTTCTCTTTTCTTCAAACATTCTTCATCTCACCTTTCTTTTGTAAACCTTTTTACATATTTTACCATACATAATTTAGAAATACAAATTTTTTGATATACAAAAGGTGAGAAATTAGCCATTTGTTCGAAATGTTAAGACTATAAAACAGCATAGGCTTGATTTTGCGACAAAAAAAGCCGGACAGATTTTTGTCTGCCCGACTGAGTTTATATTTACAGTTCTGCGATGCCTTCGGCTATACCCATAATTATAATTCCGCCGAAAACCGCAACAAGTGACGCGTAGTGTTTCCACGAGAGCCTTTCTTTCAGGAAAATTGAGCTCCACAGTGATGAAACCACGCAGTATGCACAGATAATCGGTGCAGCGCCTACAGGATTTGCAGCTAATGCATACACATAAGCAAACTGACCTGCAGTTTCGCAGATTGCACCAAGACCTTTGGGGCCCTCCTCCTTGAAGTTGAGGGCGGAAAGCTTTTGCTTTTTGATTACAAATACATAGACAAATGCAACAACCGCCATAAAGAGGAATGTAAGTTCATAAGCTACATTTGCAACATCCTCGTCAAGATAATGGAATATACCAGTCATAAATGTATTGCCCTCTTCAAGTATTAAAGCATCAAAGAATGTACCAAGGGCATCAATCAGACAATAGAGAACGGGCAAGAGGATTGCAAGAACACTTTTTGTATACTTGCGGTTTGCCTTAAGCTGACGCTTCATCTTTGCTTCATCATCCTCGGTGTATTCGGCAATGCCAAGGAAAATAACACCGGCTGAAACGATAACTATGCCAAGGCCCGAAAGACTGTCAACCGTCTGACCGAGCACCAGAAAACACAGAATTGCTGCAAGCGCACCCGACGAATTGCAGATAGGTGATGACACCGAAAGTTCAATGTATCTGAGCGACACATAACCGAATATCATTGAAAGTATGTACATTGAAGACGCCGGCAGATAATAGATTATATCCTGCATTGTGACCGTTGTTCCTGTTGCCATTTCATAAAAAGCGTGAATACCCATAACAACACCGACAGCAATCACCATTTTCCAATGACTGTACTTGTCAGAGGGTTTTGAACCGAGCTTACTGAAGAAGTCCGAGCCGCTCCAGCAAAGCATTGCAATAATTGCTAAAATTAACCACATTTTACATTTCTCCTTTAAATTTTGATTTATCTATCAAGCCCTCGTCAAGCATTGCCTGAACAGACTTTAATATTCCAAGTTTTGCATGATACCATGTTATGCCGCCCTGAAAATAAACAGCGTACGGCTCACGCAGCGGTGCGTCGGCACTGAGTTCGATGGACGAGCCTTGAACAAATGCCCCTGCCGCCATAATAACCTGAGACTCGTAACCCGGCATATCGCCCGGCACAGGAGTTACATAGCTGTCTACAGGTGCAGCCGCCTGAATTCCCTTGCAGAACGCAATCAGCCGCTCTGGGCTGCCGAGCTCTACTGCCTGAATTATATCGTGACGGCTTTCGGTTGCGTTGGGAACGCACTTAAAGCCAAGTCTTTCATAGATATTCGCCGCAAAGATTGCGCCTTTAAGTGCACCGGAAACAACGGTAGGTGCCATAAAAAGTCCCTGATAGAACTGACGCATAAGACCCATATTGGTTCCGACCTCTTTGCCAAGCCCGGGGGCAGTAAGACGATAGCCGCAGTTTTCAATACATTCCTTTGTGCCGCAAATATATCCTCCCGACGGTGCAAGACCGCCGCCAAGATTTTTGATAAGCGAGCCTACAATCATATCTGCGCCGAAGTCCGACGGTTCAATTTTTTCAACAAACTCGCCGTAACAGTTATCAACCATCACAAGCACATCCGGCTTGATTTCTTTAACAAACTTTATCAGCTTTGCAATCTTTTCAACCGAAAAGGTCTCTCGGGTCTGATAGCCTTTTGACCTCTGGATTGTGACAAGTCGTGTCTTTTCGTTTATAGCCTCACGGATTTTGTCATAGTCGAAGCTATCGTCCGGAAGCAAATCAACCTGACGGTATGTCACGCCGTATTCTGCAAGCGAGCCTTTCTGAGGACGGATTCCTATTACCCCCTCCAATGTGTCATAAGGTTTTCCGGCAGGGGACAGCAGCTCGTCACCGGGTCTTAAATTGGCGCTGAGGGCAAGGGCAAGGGCGTGAGTTCCACAGGTTATTTGGGGTCTCACCAATGCATCCTCTGTACCGAAGCAATCGGCGTACACCCTCTCCAATGTATCTCTGCCCATATCGTCATAGCCGTAGCCGGTGGACTCCGCAAAGCACGCAGCATCAACACGGTTCTTCTGCAACGCCTTTATAACCTTTATCTGATTGAACTCTGCAGTTTCGTCTATTCCCTTAAACCTCTGTTCAAGTGAACTTAAAATATTCTCACCAAATACAAACAGCTCGTCTGAGATGCCCATTTGGCTGTATATATTGTCTTTAATCATAATTTGTTCCTCCACAATACAGAAAATTATACAACAAAATACAATTTTAGTCAATAAAAGGTATGGTATTTTTTTAATAAATGTGATATACTGAATTATTCCCTAATTTCAAGGAGGATAACCCGAAAATTCCTTTCCCGTTAAGCCTCCGGCGGATTTTGTTGTCCGTGCAAAATTTTCCTCGCATAAATGCTTGGAAATGCACATGGACGTAATAATCTCTTATCATTCTTGCTCTGCGGATAAGAGAAATTTCATAACTATTTGTGCCGACGCAGAGCGGCAGAATGGAGATTATTATGAAAATTTGCGTATACGGTGCATCAAGCAATGCAATAGATAAAGACTATATTCTCGCCGGTGAAGCTTTAGGCGAGGAAATGGCAAAGCGCGGACACAGCCTTGTTTACGGCGGCGGTGCAAACGGACTTATGGGCGCAGTTGCACGGGGCTGTACCAAAGGCGGCGGTGAAATAATCGGTGTTGCGCCATCGTTCTTTGAGGTAGACGGCGTGCTTTACGAAAAGTGCACCGAATTTGTTTACACCGAGACAATGCGTGAGCGCAAGCAGATTATGGAGGACCGTGCCGATGCGTTCATTATGACCCCCGGCGGTGTTGGTACATTTGAGGAGTTTTTTGAGATTATGACCCTTAAGCAGCTTACCCGTCACAACAAGGCAATTGCCGTTCTGAACACAAAAGGCTACTATGACCCCATTGATAAATTAATGAAGGATATCACAAAAGCCGGGTTTATGAAAGAGGATTCCCTTGAGCTTTACGAATTCTTCACCGACCCCTCTGCTCTGCTCGACTACCTTGAGGATTATACCCCGGAAGAAATTGATATACACGAAATGAAGCACATACGATAATATTTAGCATTAAAGCCGACATTCTTGTCGGCTTTTTAAATTTTGTGTAAATTATTGTTAAATAAAATTTTCCTTTATTGCTTTTTGGAATGGGTTATGCTATACTTTTATAAGAGGTGATTTTATGGAAGAACTCATTATAAAAGGCAAAGCGGCAAAAGCTGCCGAAGCAAAGCTTGCCCTTGCCTCATCAGATACAAAAAATACCGCTCTCCACAGAGCCGCAATGGCTCTTGTAGAAAATACAGAATATATACTTACCGAAAACGCCAAGGACATTGATGCCGCAAAGCTAAATGGTATGAATGACGGATTGATAGACCGCCTTAAACTTACTGAAGATAGAATTGTTGCAATGTCGGACGGAATTCGTCAGATTGCAGACCTTGCTGATCCTGTTGGAGAAGTTATTTCAGAAATTAAACGCCCGAACGGGCTTCACATAGGTCAAATGCGTGTTCCCCTCGGCGTTGTTGGAATTATTTACGAGGCTCGTCCCAATGTAACAGCAGATGCTGCCGCACTTTGCCTGAAGTCGGGCAATGCCTGCATTCTTCGTTGTGGCAAAGAGGCTCACCGCTCCAGTATGGCAATCACAAAAATTATTCGCAAGGCAATCAAAGCCGCAGGTCTGCCTGAAGATGCTGTTGCGCTCGTGGAGGATACCTCACGCGAAAGCGCTGTTGCACTTATGAAGCTGAACACATATCTTGATGTAATTATTCCGAGAGGCGGTGCAGGTCTTATACGAACTGTTGTTGAAAATGCCACCGTCCCTGCAATCGAAACAGGAACCGGCAACTGTCATATTTTTGTTGACGAATCCGCAGACCTTGAAATGGCAAAAAGTATAGTTATAAACGCAAAAACTTCACGCCCGTCTGTTTGCAATGCAGAGGAAAAGCTCCTTGTCCATAGAAAAATTGCAGAAAAATTTCTTCCCGATATTCTTAAGTCGGATCGTAGCCATGTCGTTCTGTGAGCCAAGGAGTTGTGTGTGAATGTTGTCTTCCTAAGACCGCTTGGCCTCCGACTTTTATAAACGCAAAAACTTCACGCCCGTCTGTTTGCAATGCAGAGGAAAAGCTCCTTGTCCATAGAAAAATTGCAGAAAAATTTCTTCCCGATATTCTT
>JAZQLR010000124.1:0-21901 GCA_045542775.1 Clostridia bacterium | reverse complement strand
AATAAACAGACACTTTAATTTGAACTATGTATGTTCGAAAAAAGATCTCGGTTTTTATTTTGAACAGCAAAAATAAACGCTTTGTTGGCATTTAATTAAAAATTTTTAATGCTACACTAAAACCAATTTTAATTTTTTCTTATCAAAATCGCTGAAACCCGCTTGAACACTGCAAAAGAAAAGAACAATATAGAGTGCATCTATATTGTTCTTCTTTTTTGGGTGCAGGGGAAGGATTTGAACCAACGACCTTCGGATTATCACTTCGTGCCAGTCGCCATCGTGTGTCGCAATCTATCCCCTCGAATCCTCGGCTCTGCTTGCTCGCACTTTGGGCGACACCGCTTCCAAAAACAATTCACAGGATTGTTTTTGGTTCGCTAACCCAACGAGCAACGCTCGTCGGACTCATAACCCGAAAAAGCGTTCAGCTCAAGTCAATCTCTACATGCACAACAAAAAAGCACCCTGATGGGTGCTTTTTCTGTTGTGGGTGCAGGGGCCGGATTTGAACCGACGACCTCCGGGTTATGAGCCCGACGAGCTACCAAGCTGCTCTACCCTGCGATATATAAAATTGTGTGGTGCCGGAAACCGGGATCGAACCGGTACGGGAAGTTAATCCCACAGGATTTTAAGTCCTGGGCGTCTGCCAGTTCCGCCACTCCGGCACATCGTTGTCTCCAACCACTATATATTAGCACAACTTATACGCTTTGTCAAGGAAAAATGTGAAAAATTTTTATTTTTGTTCTGCAGTGCTACACTACATTATATGCAGCACTGCAGAATTTTATTCCTTTAATTATTCATAAACGCCTTATAGCCTTTGTATGCCATATAGATATCAAACTTGCCTGCAACCTCGTACGGAGAATGCATTCCGAGAAGCGGTACTCCGGCATCAAGAACCTCGATATCAAGATTTGCAACATAGCAGGCAATTGTTCCGCCGCCGCCTATGTCTGTTCTGCCGAGTTCTCCGGTCTGCCATGCAACACCGGCTTTATCAAGCAATCCGCATACCTTTGCAACAAATTCCGCATTGGCATCGCTTGCGCCGCTCTTACCCCTTGCACCTGTGTACTTGGTAAGCAACAGTCCCTCATTCACAAAGCAGGAATTATTCTTCTCGTACACTTCGGCATAATTTGCATCGTATGCTGCACCGACATCTGCCGAAAGACACGCAGAATTTGAAAGACATTCGCGAAGAACAAGATCATTGTAGCTTTCCTTGCAAAGGCTGCAAACTTTGGCAAGAGTATTCTCAAAATATCTTGACTGCATACCCGTGTTGCCCTCACTGCCTATTTCTTCCTTATCTACAAGCAGGCAAACTGCAGTTTTTGCAGGGTTCTTTGTTTCAATAACAGCCCTGAGAGCTGTATATGCACAAACTCTGTCGTCGTGGCCGTAAGCCGCAATCATACTTCTGTCGAGTCCCAAATCCTTTGCCGCAAATGCCGGAACAAGCTCGAGCTCGCTTGTTATAAAATCAGCCTCGCATATACCGTACTTTTCGTTGAGAAGCTTCATTACGCCGTATTTGAGCTTATTCTTTTCAACCTCGTCACAAGGAATATTTCCTACAATAACATTGAGTTTTTCCGCCTCAAATGCAGCACCAACCTTTTTTTCAGCCTGACGCTGTGCAAGGTGTGGAAGCAAATCAGAAATACAGAAAATCGGGTCGTTTTTATCCTCACCGATTGATACGGAAATCTGTGTTCCGTCACGCTTTACCACAACACCATGGAGAGACAGCGGAATGTTAAGCCACTGATATTTTCTTATACCACCATAATAATGGGTCTTGAAATACGCCATACCGCCATCGTCAAACAAAGGATTGGGTTTTAAATCAAGTCTTGGCGAATCAATGTGCGCGCCAACAATGTTTGTACCATTTTCAATAGGCTCGCTACCTATAACAAACGCTGCAACGCCCTTGCCGCGATTAACCGAATATACTCTGTCGCCCGGAACAAGCGTATCTTTGGAGCCAAGTTCAACAAAGCCAGCCTTATCAAGAAGACTAATCGCCAAATCACTGAACTCGCGCTCGGTTTTTGCCATTGTTATCGCTTCACTGTATTCTGCGCAGAAATCAAAAATCTCTGCCTTTTCCTTATCACTTATTCCCTCAAAACCGTTCTTTTTCTCATAGAGCAATTCTTCCATCATATCTTCCTCCGTGTTCTATATGTTATTTTTGTATAAGTCCATATAAGTATTAAATGTTTTTGTTACCTTTTTTACATACTGCTTTGTTTCGGGATACGGAATATCGGCAAGTCCGCCCTTGCCGTCCGCAAGGCTTGTATCTGCCAGCCATTTGTCCACATTCCCGACGCCGCCGTTATATGCCGTTATAGCAAGCTCGGTATCGCCATAAATATCTATCAGCTGCCTCAGATAGTAGCAGCCCAATCGAATACTACATTCGGGAATAAACAAGTCGCCCGGAATGGAATACTCAAAACCGCCTTTTTTGTTGCAGTCCTGAGCGGTATTTTCCATCATCTGCATAAGACCTCTTGCCCCGACTCTTGACACAGCGTTTTCGTCAAAACCGCTTTCGACCTTGATTACCGCATAGACAAGATACTTATCCAGCGAATATTCATCCGCATACCGCTCCACTAAAGTCTGATACTTTACAGGATATATTTTTTTTAATATAGTCGTTTTACCCTCGCCAACCGTAAAATACAGCAAAGCAAAAGCAAGTAAAACAAACATTATCGGCTTCAAACAGCCGCCTCGCCTTTTTTTCACAATTCAATTTCCTTTTTATTTAATATTAATTTTTACACAATTCTTCTGCAAATTCCCGTACTTTTTCGGGATTGCCATCGTTCATAAAACATACATCCGCCAATGCCTTGTATTCGTCATCCGTCATTTGGTTTTTCATTCGTTCAAGCGCTGCCGTTTTGGAGATACCGTCACGGCTCATTATCCGCTTGAGCCGCACTTCGGGGTCGGCAAGAACTGCCACCGTTAAATCACACTTAAACGGAAAGTCAGCATTAAAAAGAAGCGGAACATCCATAACAACAACAGAAGTAGTACATTCGTCTAACTGTTTTTGCATTTCTGCAAATATATGCTTATGCGTGATTTGGTTAAGTAATTCCAGTTTTTGTTCATCATTAAACACAACCGCCGCAAGAGCCTTGCGGTTAAGCTCGCCGTCTGCAGAAAGCATTCCTGCACCAAAAGCCTCAACAATCTCACCAAATGCCGCACCGTCGCTTTTTGTAACACTCCGCGAGATATGGTCGCAGTCGATTATTGTTGCTCCGCATTTTTTCAATTCCTCACACAACGAGGACTTACCCGCCCCCGTTCCGCCGGTTACGCCTATAATCTTCATAAATTATTTACCTTATCCTATTTTGTTTCATACCATGTTTTTCCGGTATTGCAATCCACCTTTAATGGTACGGAAAGCTTCATTGCTTTTTCCATTTCAGAAACCAGAATATCTCTGGCTCTTTCCACTTCATCCGGAAATGCTTCAACAATCAGTTCATCGTGCACCTGAAGTATAAGCTTTGACTTAAGCCCTTCTTCCTTCAGTTTCCTGAACACGTTGACCATAGCGATTTTGATTATATCTGCCGCTGTACCCTGAACCGGAGCGTTAAGTGCGACCCTCTCGCCAAAGCTTTGAGTAATCTTGTTGCTTGCCCTTAGCTCGGGAATATATCTTCTGCGGTTCATAAGCGTTGATACATAGCCCTGATTTCTGCCGCTTTCAACTATATCCTCCATATATTTTCTGATTAACGGATATGTGTTGAGGTAATTTTCTATATACTGCTTTGCCTCTTTGATGGAAATTTTAAGGTCCTGAGACAAAGAAAACTCGCCAATTCCGTAAACAATGCCAAAGTTAACCGCCTTTGCACCGGAACGCATTGACGGAGTTACCTCGGATACCGGAACTCCGAACACCTGAGCTGCCGTTTGCGTGTGGATATCTGCCCCGCTCAGGAATGCATTTTTCATATTTTCGTCATCTGCAATATGCGCCAGTACACGCAGTTCAATCTGCGAATAGTCGGCATCGATAAGCACTCTCTCGCCCTCTGCCACAAACATACGGCGCATTTCGCGGCCACGCTCTGTACGCACGGGAATGTTCTGGAGATTAGGTTCTGTACTGCTTATTCTGCCGGTTGCCGTAACCGTCTGTTTGAAGTTGGAATGTATTCTGCCGGTTTCACGGTTGATTACCGCAAGCATACCCTCAACATAAGTTGACTGCAGCTTGGTAAGGGCACGGTATTCCAGAATATCATCAATTATAGGATGAACACCCTGAAGTTTTTTCAAAACATCAACATCTGTTGAATATCCCGTTTTTGTTTTTTTGCCGTGGGGGAGCTGTAAGTCCTCGAACAATACAACACCAAGCTGTTTTGGCGACTTGACATTGAATTCCTTACCGGCGTAACCGCAAATTCTTTTTTCAAGCTCTGCAATACGGTCGGTCATTCCGTTGCCAAATTCCTCAAGTGCAGCTCTGTCAACAAGTATGCCCGTATACTGCATATCCGCAAGAACTTCAACAAGCGGAAGCTCCACATCGTAGAAAAGGCTATGCTGATTATTCTTCTCAATCTGTCCATCAAAGTTCTTCCACAGATTAAAGAGTGCAAAAAGCTCCCAACCGTAAATGTCATTTTTGGTTTTTTCTTCACCGAAATCAAGGAAGAACTGTCCGTTATCCTCCTCGTTCTGTTTCTTTTGCGGAGCTAAACCGAGAAACTCAAAAGCAAGCCCCTCAATGTCATATCCGGTACGGCTTGGTTGAAGAATATACGCCGCAATTGCCGCATCAAACGAAAGACCAGAAAATTCAATTCCCATCTCCTTGAGCGTTAGTATATCCTCTTTTACATCAAAACCTATTTTTTTGCAAGAACTATTTTCAAAAAAGCTTTTTATAACCTCTGTTTCTGCATTTTCAACGCAGTAAAAGTCCTTGCCGTTGCAGGTAATTGCAATATCTGCCAACTTACCGTTACAATTCAATCTATATACAAAGTTGCCGCCGTTTTTAATCAAATCTAAAAATTCAGAGCTGGCAATCTTTTTACATTCGCCATCGAACACCAGTTCTTCTTTAACCGGCTCTGCCTTAAGTTCCAGTTTGCTCATAAAGGACTTGAAGTTCAGCCTTTGGAAAAGAGCCGCAAGCTTGTCCTTATTAAACTCCTGCAGTTTGCAGTTTTCGATATCAAATCCCATAGGAACGCTGCGGTCAATCGTTGCCAAAGTACGGCTGAGATATGCGAAGTCCTTACCCTCCTCAAGTTTTTTGCGCACCGAGGGGGTAACCTCTATTTCATCAAGTTTGGCATAGATGTTGTCTATGCTCTTGTAGTTTTCAATCAATGAGAATGCCGTTTTTTCACCTATGCCCTTTACCCCCGGAATGTTATCGGAGGTGTCGCCCATAAGGCCCTTGACATCAATAAATTCTGACGGGGTAACTGCGTATTTCTCATAAACCTCGTCTGCACCGTAAACAGTGGTTGTAGTGCTGCCCATTTTAGAAATAACAAGCTTAACCTTTACCTTATCCGAAGCAAGCTGAAGGTCATCCTTATCGCCGGTGAGGATTGAACATTCCACGCCCTGCTCCTCGCAGATACGGGAAACCGTTCCTATAATATCATCCGCCTCATAGCCGGGCTTTTCAAGGCATACGCAGTTCATTGCACCGAGAACCTCTTTCATAAGCGGAAGCTGAACGAGGAAGTCCTCGGGTGCAGGCTTGCGCTGAGCCTTATATAAATCATACATTTTGTGACGGAATGTCTTTCCCTTGACATCAAACGCTACGCAGACATAATCGGGCAAGTCCTCCTCAAGATTTTTGAAAAGGATATTGAGAAATCCGTAAACCGCATTGGTCGGAGTTCCATCCGGTGCGGTCAGCATACGGATGCCGTAATACGCACGGTTTAATATACTGTTTCCGTCTATAATAAGTAACTTTTTCACAATTTTCAGCCTTTCGGATTGCAAGTATGTAAAAGACATCTGCGGCGGCAAAAATTTTGCCGTCGCAGGGTTAATTTCCGTCTTTACTCAGCAGTAAAATCTGAGATTGAAGAATTATCTAACGCTTTTTTTGCTTCTCTTTTTTCTACAATTCCGTCCTTGATTTCCACAATCTTATCGATTGCCGCGGGAACCATATCAAGAATTCTGTCATATACAGTATTTTCGGGGTTAACAGGCATAAGTCTGATCTGACCCTTGCCTACAACCATAAATGCAACGGGACTGATTGAAACACCGCCGCCGGCACCGCCACCGAAAAGGTTTTCGCCATTATCTGCCGGTTTACCGTTTTTCGATGCATAGTCCGAGCCGCCGACACCAAAGCCCAGTGCCACCTTGGAAATCGGGATAATAACTGTTCCGTCGGGGGTTTCAACCGGGTCTCCGACTATTGTGTTTACATCAATCATATCCCTTATGCTCTGCATTGCTGTATACATAAGTCCCTGAATTGGATGCTGTTCTGCCATTTTAAACTCGCTCCTTTGTAATTTATATTTTTAACATAAGTTTAGTTTCTGTTTTTACTTACCTGCCCTCAGCTTTGGAAGAAGCTTGAGGACACACTTTATAATATGCACAAGCCGTGTTGTGATTATTCCCTGCGCCTCTATTTCAAAGGCAGTTTTGTCAAATTGAGGTTCGAGCTCAACTGTTGGGAATTCAACATAAAAATGTCTGCAAAGATACGCATATATATTGCCAACAAACGCCCAGATTGCACCGTACATAATCCCCGTATTTGCCGCATCGCCCGTACCATAGCACAGGCGGACATAAATATCGAAAAATTTTGCTCTGTGCTTTACCAAATCCAGAATTTCGTCAAGTGCATCCTTGGCGCTGTCAAATCCGCTCTGCATTTTTTTAATCCGTGAAACTCCGTCTTTTTCTGTATCTTCTGCCGGTTTTTCATCGGATTTTTCGGACTTTTTCTTTTTGCGAAAAGCCGAGTCCTTTACCGAAAATCTCAAAAACGCACATCGGAATATGAGCTTTATCTTTTTTTCACGGTACTGCACAACAATTTTAAGCGGAGAAAACAGTAATAATGCAATAATCGCCAGAATTATGGCAATGGCAATTAAAAAAATCTTCATTCACATCACCGATAAACTAAATATCTGTATCCTCAAGAGAAACCTCGTCTGCAAGCCGTTCCTCTTCCTTTATTTCTGCCGTTACTTCAGCGGCTTTGGCAAAATATTCGTCCTCACCCTCAAGTGTAACCTCATCAGAGCTGTTTTTCTCATATTCGGGGAGGTCGGTTACGCTTACAATACCAAAACACCTTAAAAATTCCTCAGTTGTTCCGAAAAGCATAGGTCTGCCGGGGGTATCCATTCTGCCAACCTCCTCGATAAGACCTCTTTCCAGAAGTCTGTTAACCAGAGAGTCGCAGGAGACGCCTCTAATCTGCTCAATAACCGAACGGGTGACAGGCTGCTTGTATGCCACAATTGATAAAACCTCCATTGCCGCATTTGAAAGGCTTTGTGCACGCCTTGGCTCTGCAAGTCTTGCAATATACTCGTGGTATTCGGCTCTGGTACACATCTGATACGATTCCTCCAGACGGATTATCTGAAGTCCACGGTTTTCTTCATCATATTTATCTATCAGGGCGGTCATTAAGGCTCTTGTACTTTTTAAATCAATATCGAGGATATCTGCTATCCTGTCAATCTCCACCGCATCACCTGCGGCAAACAAAACGCCCTCAATAATCGCCTCAGCTTCTTTTAATTTCATTTGTATTCCTCCCGGACAAAAAGCGCTTAGTCCTCTACTCCCTCAAAATCAAATGCGTCATCATCGGTAATTTTTGTAACAGAGTATTCGCCCTTTGTATCCGTTTCTTCAACTGCAATTTTGTTCATTTTTATCATTTCCAGCACCGCAAGGAACGATGCTACCGCTTCGGGCTTTGATTTTACGCCCTTGAAAATATCCTTAAAGAGCACCTTGCCCCGGTCAACCAACTTGCGCCAGATATTCTTTACGCGGTCCCTTACGGACACCTTTTCGTGACCTACAATGCCCGAAAACGAGCGTTTGGGTGGCGGAAGCTTGCGTTCAAGCTTTGCAAAGGACATTTTGTATGCCTGAAGCAGATTTTCGGTTGTGAGTGCCGAATAATCTATAACCGCCGGCGGTCTTTCAATCACATCGGGCAGTTTGAAAAACAACGCCGCATCAGAGTTCTCGTGTTCTCTGAAAAAATCTATTGTTTCCTTAATGCGTTTGTACTCAACAAGTCGTCTTACAAGCTCGGTTCTGGGGTCTTCCTCTTCCTCATCGTCTTCTGCGGGAAGAAGCATTTTGGATTTTATCTGGAGAAGTGTTGCCGCCATGACAAGGAATTCGCTGGACAGTTCAAGGTCCAGTTCCTCCATCTGCTGCATAACTATCAGATATTGCTCGAGTATATCCGCAATGGGAATATCGTATATATTAACCTTGTTCTTTTTGATCAGCATCAAAAGAAGGTCAAGCGGGCCCTCAAAGGAGTCCAGTTTAAACGAAAGCTGCGTCATTGCATTTGCTCCTGATTCTGTAATTTAGAAAAACGGTAAAAGTTCTATAATACCAATATAAAATCGTATAATTCCACTCTGCGCCACTAAAAGCAGATTGCTGAAAATCGGCAGATTAAGAATCAACAGAAGAATTATAAATCCGTAACGCTCATACTGCATTAACTTAAAATATATTCTGCCCGGAAGAACTGCGCTCAGTATTTTATACCCGTCAAGAGGCGGTATCGGCAGCAGATTGAATACAGCAAGACCGATATTCAAATAAACCAAAGAGATAAATACCGCATTAAGCACAGAAACAGCCGAGGCAAAAACCCCTGTTGCATTATATGAAAAAAGGTTCATAATATTAAGGAGCAATAGTGCAATAAAGGCAAGTAACAGGTTGCTTAGAGGACCTGCCAGAGAAGTGATAACCACTCCCAGCTTTCTGCTTTTGAGTTTGAAGTTTGCCGGATTTACAGGCACCGGATTTGCCCAGCCAAAGCCAAACAAAAACAGGCAAATTGCACCTATGGGGTCGAGATGGCTTGAAGGCTTTAAATTGAGTCTTCCCATATACTTTGCTGTTCCATCCCCCAGTTTATATGCTGCGTAGCCGTGAAAAAATTCGTGTATCGAAAGTGAGAGAAATACACAAAGCACGGTTATTAAAAGGTTAACTATTCCCATCCAGCCGTTGCCGAACCAAGATTGTAATCTGCTTATCATTTTTGTCACCTGAATTCAATATATATTCTGTTTTATTTTAGCACAGTATCATTTTTTTGTCAATTAAATACACCCGTATTTTACCCTTTTTACAGTATTGACAAATTCCATAATTTAAAAAAGTATTACACACATAAAAAAGCACCGGCTTATCATTGATAAACCGGTGCTTTTTTATGTTGTAAAGCTTAAGCTTCTACTTCCTTTTTAGTAACTGCTTTGATTACAAACAGTGTTGCAACCATAAGTACTGCAGCGATGGGAAGAGCAATCATCCAGTTCTGAACATAACCTGCGATGATGTATGAAACAAATGATACAGCCGCAACGGTTATTGCATAGGGAAGCTGGGTTGATACATGGTTGAGGTGGTTACACTTTGCACCTGCAGATGACATAATTGTTGTATCCGAGATGGGTGAGCAGTGGTCACCGCAAACTGCACCTGCAAGACACGCTGACATACCGATGATGAGCAGCGGGTCGCCTGCTTCAAAGATAACAGTAACAATCGGGATAAGGATACCGAATGTACCCCATGATGTACCTGTTGCAAAAGCAAGGATGCAAGCAACAATAAAGATAACTGCCGGGAGAAGATTCGCAAGAGCACCTGCGCTTGCAAGGAGATTCTCAACATATGTAGCATAGCCGAGGAGGCCGTTTACATTCTTAAGTGCTGTTGCAAATGTAAGGATTGTGATTGCAGGAACCATTGCGATAAAGCCCTTGGGGACACATTCCATAGCTTCCTTAAATGTGATGAGTCTTCTGCCCATAAAGTAAGCAATGGTAAGTACAAGAACAATCAAAGCGCCCCAGGGAAGACCAAAGGTTGCGTCTGTGTTACCGAATGCACCGATGAAGTTGCCTGCATTATCTGTTCCCCCCCAGATATCTGTGCCGTAGAATCCACCAACATAGAGAAGAGCAATGATGCAGACAATGATGAGAACAACAATCGGGAGAACAAGGTCAATAACCTTACCCTTTGAAGCCACAACTTCTTCTGTTTCTTCAACACGGTCACCGCTTGTGAAGAGGTCGCCCTTTGTTATAGCGTTGAATTCATGAAGTTTCATGGGACCGTAATCGAACTTCATCAGACAAATTGCAATAATGAATACAAATGTGAGAAGTGAATAGAAGTTATAGGGAATTGCCTGAATGAATAATGTAATACCCTGACCTTCTTCTGCATAGCTTGCAACGGCTGCTGCCCATGATGAAACGGGAGCAATCATACAAACCGGAGCCGCTGTTGCATCGATAAGGTATGAGAGCTTTGCTCTTGAAATCTTATGACGGTCAGCAACGGGAGTCATTACAGAACCAACAGTGAGGCAATTGAAGTAGTCGTCGATAAACACAAGTACACCGAGTACAAAGGTAGCAAGCATTGCACCGATACGGGTTTTGATGTGCTTTTCTGCCCACGCACCGAAAGCTGCGCTGCCGCCTGCTTTGTTTATAAGTGCAACAAGGATGCCAAGAACAACCAGGAATATAAAGATACCTGCTGTACCGGAAACTGCACCTATAAGACCGGTGTCAAGAAAACTGTTCATTGCAGTAACGGGATTGAAGTTTGCAGAGAATAATGCTGCAAGCAAAATACCGATGAACAATGAGGAATAAACCTCTTTTGTTACAAGCGCAAGAACGATTGCAATAATCGGGGGGAGAAGTGACACGAATGTCGCATAGTAGTTACTGGGAACAGGAACCTGACCTGAACCTGCGCAATCTGCACAGTCAGCACCTGCACCCTCGCAGGTTGCGCAAGCGATTGTTTCAACCGAAGTATGTACTGTGGTAGCACAAACAACAACTGCAACCAACGCCAGCAAAACCACAGCGATTTTGATGATGCTTGATTTTTTCATAAAAATCCTCCTAAAAAATAATCCTCAGTTGTGTGTTTAACCAAGGTTTACATATATAGGAGTTATTATCACATAAAATTCCTTAAAAGTCAATATTTTTACCGCAATTTACAAAAAAGGTCTGCGTAAACCGCAGACCTTTGGTTTATATTTTGTTTATGTAGTTATTAAGCATCGTGTTCGAGCAAAGAGCTTTATATAAAACTGTTGAAGCTGCAAGGCCGAAAACTGACTGAACAAGACTTCCGTATATTCCTGCAGCAGCAACTGCCACACTACCGGAGAGCCATATTTCAGTAAGAAAATATCCCATAGTCATTATAAATTGCCCTGCAATGCCGCAAGCAATCAGAATACTGATTTTGTTTTTCTTTTTCAACATCACAAACAGCCGCCCCGAGGCAACCGCCATAATAAATTTAATAATCAGCGTCGGCAAAGCAAACGCTGCATAACCGGAGGCAATATCCGCAATGCACGAGCCTACACCGGCTGCTACGCCGCCAAACAAAGGGCCTAGAATATATGCCGAAATAAGAACCATTCCGTCGCCCAGATTAACATAGCCTCCACCCATACCAGAGGGTATTTGTATCACCAATGTTGCGACACAGGTAAGAGCCGCAAACAGTGCCGTTATAACGAGTTTCCTTGTTTTCATAGAACTTACTCCTTAACCAAGTCAGACATATTGTATAGTCCGGCTTCTTTTCCATACATAAACATTGCCGCACGGACTGCGCCGACTGCAAATACTTCCTTCGAGGTTGCAGAGTGTTTAACTTCAATCACTTCGTCGTTGCCGGCAAAAATAACCGTATGCTCACCCACAATGCTTCCGCCGCGGACAGCGTGAATTCCTATCTCATCCTTGCTGCGCTTTTGTCTCACCGAATGACGGTCGAACATATACTTGGGGTTGAAGCTTACTGTATCCGAAATCGCATCGGCGATTGCAAGAGCTGTACCACTGGGGGCATCAAGCTTTTGGTTATGATGCTTTTCAACAATCTCAATATCAAAGCTTCCGTCAAGAATTTTTGAGGCACGGCACACCAAATCCATAATAAGATTTACGCCAATTGACATATTGGCAGAGAAGAAAATCGGTGTTTCCTTTGCGTAAAATTCCAGTTTTGACACCTGTTCCTTTGAAAGGCCGGTTGTGCAGATAATTGCCGGAATTTTATTTGCTTTGGCATATTCAATTATAGAATCGAACAGTGCCGGATGCGAAAAGTCAATAATACAATCTATCTTTTCGGCTACATCTTCAAGCTTATCATATACAGGAAAGGTATCAGACTTGGTATTTATATCATAGCCTGCAACAATTTTTAAGGTATCCTGATCTGCTGCAACTCTTGTCACCGCATTGCCCATTTTTCCGTTTGCACCGCACAAAAGAATATTTATCATTTGTATTCACCTCATATTTTAAAAAGTGTGCAGAGAGACCTACCTCTGCACTCTTTTTCAGTTATTTAATTTCAAATCCGTATTCCGTAAGGGTCTTTTTAAGTTTTTCCAGATTGGCATCCTCCATTGTGCACAGAGGAAGTCTGAGCTTGCCTGCATTAAAGCCTAAAAGATTCATTGCCGTTTTTACAGGAATGGGATTAACCTCATAGAACATAGCATCCATAAGCTTAAGCATTTTAAGGAAGTTTGCCTTTGCACGCTCAGTATTACCGTTTTCATAATCTTCGCAAAGATTGTGCATCTCCTCCGGAATAATATTTGCCACAACAGAAATTACTCCACAGCCGCCCACCGCCATAATCGGCAGAGTTACATCATCGTTGCCCGAGTACACCGCAAGGTCTGTTTCAGCCACAATTCGTGCAGCAAAAGCCACATCACCGCTTGCTTCCTTTACAGCAACAATATTGCCATGATTTTTATCAAGATACAAAAGTGTATCCAGCGAAATTGAAACACCGGTGCGTGACGGAACATTATAAAGTACAATGGGAATATTTACCGCATCTGCAATTGCACCGTAATGCTCCTTAAGACCCTTTTGGGTAGTCTTGTTGTAATAGGGTGTCACCATCAGGAGTCCGTCATAGCCAATCTCCTCGGCATACTGACTGAGACGGATTGACTTTTCGGTGTTATTGTTGCCCGTGCCGGCAATCATCGGGAGTCTTCCCCCCACCTTTTCGGCACAGAAACGGAGCACCGATTTGTGTTCCTCCTCGGTCATTGTAGATGCCTCGCCGGTTGTTCCGCAGATAATAAGCGCATCCGTCTTGTGTTCAAGATGGAATTTCAGAAGTTCCTCAAGTGCCTGATAGTTAATACCGCTTTCACTAAACGGTGTAACCAGGGCAACACCAGAACCTTTAAAAATCAGTTTTTTCATAATTCGCACAGCCTTTCTGCCCACGCAAAATATTCAAAAAACCTTTATTCACACCGCAGTGGGTTGCCGTGTGATTTTTTTCTTATCTGTCAAAATAACCCTTTGCTGCAAGAAGCTCTGCCATAAGAACAGCACCGCCTGCCGCACCACGGAGGGTGTTGTGTGAGAGGCAGACAAACTTATAGTCGTACTGGCTGTCTTCACGAAGACGGCCGATAGAAACTGCCATTCCGCCTTCCATATCACGGTCGAGCTTTGCCTGAGGACGATTATCCTCTTCAAAATAGTTAAGGAACTGCTTGGGTGCAGAAGGAAGGTCGAGTTCCTGAGGAACACCCTTAAAGTCCTTCCATGCCTTTTTGATTTCATCAATTGTGGGCTTCTTTTCAAAGCTTATAAACACTGCTGCTGTGTGACCGTCGGAAACGGGAACACGCAGACACTGTGTTGTGATTGCCGGAGCTGTTGCGTCAACAATCTCGTCGCCCGAAATCTTACCCCAGATTTTAAGAGGTTCAACCTCGCTCTTTTCTTCCTCACCGCCGATATAGGGGATAAGGTTATCCACCATTTCTGGCCAGGTTTCAAAGGTTTTTCCGGCACCTGAAATTGCCTGATATGTGCAGGCAAGAACATTTTTAACACCAAACTGCATAAGCGGATGGATTGCCGGAACATAGCTCTGGAGTGAGCAGTTGGATTTTACAGAAACGAAGCCGCGCTTTGTACCGAGTCTCTTTTTCTGAGCTTCGATAATTTCAGCGTGCTCGGGGTTGATTTCCGGGATAATCATAGGAACATCCTTTGTATGTCTGTGTGCAGAGTTGTTTGAAACAACAGGACACTCAGCCTTTGCATACGCTTCTTCAAGGGCACGGATTTCGTCCTTTTTCATATCAACTGCGCAGAACACAAAGTCAACCTGCGCTGCAATCTTTTCGATATCCGCTGTGGCATCATACATAACCATATCCTGAACCTTTTCGGGGATTTCGGTCTTCATTGCCCAACGACCTGCAACTGCCTCTGTATATTTCTTACCGGCACTTCTGGGCGAAGCTGCCAGAAGCACGATATTGAACCAGGGATGGTCTGCAAGGAGAGTTATAAATCTCTGGCCAACCATACCGGTTGCACCGATAATACCTACATTATATTTTTTCATCATTTTGTCCTCCTGATATGTATTTTCTTCTACTTAAATATTATATGTCATACCTCTTTGAATGTCAATTATTTTTTGTAACACAATTTTAACATTTATTCAAAGGATTTCAGGGCTTTTTTGTCGAATTTTTAGTAATAAGGAAAATTATAAGGATGATTTCTATATGAGACTGTATATAAAACCATTAATAATTGTAATAATTCTTTTGTCCCTGCTTTGCGGACAGGCATTTGCCGCAGAATACGAGGACACTCTGCGCGTCGGTATTTACTACGGCTCGGGAACAGTCAGTTCGCTTACTGTTGAAAGTGGCATCGGCATTTACGCCGGTGTTGTATCCGACCGTGATTTCACTCCGGCAGTTTTATCTGAATCCGGCTCTGCGATTATCGAGTCTGATACTGCAGAGTCCGTACCGGCACACCATGTGTTGTATTCATCTCATCCGACACCCGAAGATGCGTTAAGTGTTGCTGCCGATTTAACCAATGCAGGAATAGATGTATTTATCGGCTATATAAGCTCTGCATACTGCGTTCTTGGCGGCAGTTACAAAAACAGCAACGATGCACTTTGGGCGGCGGAAAACCTTGAGCCGAAAGGTACACCAATCGAAGTTTCGGCAAAAGCAATGCGTGCAATTGACTCTGCGACCAAAAAGATTTTGTTTATAGTGGACGACAGCACAAAGGGACTTGGAATTTACAGCAAGGATTACGAAAATCCGGATACTCTGCTTAAAATTTCCGGCTCGGCAAAGGGCACATACCGTGGAGGTTTTGAATGTCGTAAACTTACCGACTCCGCTATCACGGTCACAAATATTGTTCCTGTTGAATCCTACCTTTACAGCGTGGTTTGCCGTGAAATGTCCTCTTCCTGGAATGTTGAGGCTCTCAAGGCTCAGGCAGCCTGTGCAAGGAATTTTGCACTTGGCAGAATTAACTATCACAAGCAATACGGTTTTGATGTCTGCCGCACAGTATGCTGTCAGGCATACTCCACCGACGCCGACCAATCCGAAAGTGTTCACACCGCAGTTGACGAAACCCGTGGAATGCTTCTGTTCTACGAAGACAAGCTTGTTCAGGCTGTATACTCATCATCAATGGGCTCACGCACCGAAAGTGTTGAAAATGTGTGGGGTTCAAAGTTCCCGTACCTTGTAAGTGTTGAAAACCCCTATGAGGACACCGAGAATATTTATAACGGGAAATGGACAAAAACTCTTACCTCACAGCGTGCTACCGAAATTATGAATTCAAAAGGCTACAACATAGGTGATGTAATTGAAATTAAAGTTACGGAACGCACTCCTGCCGGCGGAGTTTTAAAGCTTATGGTCCGCGGCACGGGCGGTGAAAAAGTCTTTGAACGGGAAAGCTGCCGCAGTATATTCAGCGAGGTCACATACAGCCAGCGTTACACCGTAGAAAAGGGCGGCCAGACAATCAAACCTGTTGTGTATATTGCAAACGGCAGTAACAAGACTTCGACTTTGACGCTTGGTTCAGTTTCGGTACTTACCGGCGACAAATCCATAAAAACCGTAACCGATAATTGCTCCGTTACAAACGGAAAAACAAAGAAGCAATACAAAACCACTCAGACCGCCGGAGATTCAAACACCTATACTTTCAGCGGTGAGGGTTGGGGACACGGCGTTGGTATGAGCCAGTATGGTGCAAAAGGTATGGCAGATGCCGGTTTCAGCTTTGAAGAAATACTCACCCATTACTACACCGGAACACATCTTGAGTTGGCATACTAAAAATTTATTGGAAAGGTAAGAATTTATTTTGGATATAAAAGACTTTTACTACGACCTGCCCCAGGAGCTGATTGCCCAGACTCCGCTTAAGGACAGAACAGCATCACGGCTGATGGTTCTTGACCGCAAGACCGGCGAAATCCACCACAAGCACTTTTACGATATTGCAGATTACCTAAGCGAGGGTGACTGTCTGGTTATGAACAACACCCGTGTTATTCCGGCAAGGCTTTACGGCGTTAAGGAAAACAGCGGCGGTAAAATTGAGTTTTTGCTGCTTAAGCGTATTGACCTTTGCACATGGGAGGTTATTTTACGACCCGGCAAAAAGGCAACGGTTGGCAGCAGATTTGTTTTTGGTGACGGACTTTTAAAAGCCGAAGTTATTGAGGTTCGTGATGACGGAAACCGCATTGTCCGCTTTGAATTTGACGGGGTCTGGGAAGAGCTTTTAGACAAGCTTGGCGAGATGCCGCTCCCACCCTACATCAAGGAAAAGCTTGAGGACAAGAACCGTTATCAGACCGTTTACTCCAAAATCGAGGGTTCTGCCGCAGCGCCCACCGCGGGTCTTCATTTCACCGACGAGCTGCTTGAAAAATTACGCAAAAAGCGCGTTAAAACCGCATTTGTCACACTTCATGTGGGGCTTGGAACTTTCCGCCCTGTATCGGTCGATAAAATAGAAGACCACAAAATGCATACGGAGTATTATGAGATTTCACCTGAGACTGCCGAGCTTATTAACAACACCCGTAAATCCGGCGGCAGAGTATTCTGTGTTGGAACAACCTCGGTGAGAACTGTGGAAAGCAGCTCTGACCCTGACGGAACAGTAATCGCAGGCTGTGGCGATACCTCCATCTTTATTTATCCGGGGTACAAGTTCAAAGTTGTGGATTCGCTTATTACCAACTTCCACTTGCCGGAATCCACACTTCTTATGCTGATTTCGGCACTTTATGACCGTGACTCAATAATGAAAGCATACAGCGAGGCTATATCCGAGAAATACAGATTTTTCAGCTTTGGCGATGCTATGCTGATTTTGTAGAAAGGCAGAATACTATGTTTAAACTGATAAAAAAGGACGGAAACGCCCGTCGCGGCGAATTCCATACGGTTCACGGGGTAATACAGACCCCCGTATTTATGAATGTGGGAACAGCCGCGGCAATTAAAGGTGGTCTTGATGCTTTTGACCTTAAGCAGATTGGCTGTCAGGTTGAGCTTTCAAACACCTACCACCTCCACCTGCGTCCCGGCGACGAGGTTATAAAATCTCTTGGCGGACTTCACAAATTTATGAACTGGGACAGACCCATCCTTACCGACAGTGGCGGCTTTCAGGTATTTTCGCTTGCAAAGCTCCGCAAAATCAAAGAAGAGGGCGTTTACTTTGCATCACATATAGACGGACGAAAAATCTTTATGGGTCCCGAGGAGAGTATGCAAATTCAATCAAACCTTGCATCTACAATTGCTATGGCTTTTGATGAGTGCGTGGAGAACCCCTGTGAAAAGGACTACGCAAAGGCTTCGTCCGAAATGACGGTACGCTGGCTTAAGCGTTGCAAAGCAGAAATGCAGCGGCTTAATTCATTGGAGGATACCATCAATCCGCACCAGATGCTTTTTGCAATCAATCAGGGCAGTACCTACACAGATTTGAGAGTTGAAAATATGAAACAAATTGCAGATCTCGACCTTGACGGTTATGCAATCGGTGGACTTGCAGTTGGCGAGCCTGCCGAGGTTATGTATGACATAATCGAAGCAGTTGAGCCTTTTGCACCGTCCGACAAACCCCGATATCTTATGGGGGTTGGCACTCCCGAAAACATAATCGAGGCAGTATACCGCGGTGTTGACTTTTTTGATTGTGTTATGCCCAGCCGCAACGCCCGTCACGGAACGCTCTTCACCTCTCAGGGTATCGTAAATATCAACAACGCAAAGTATGAGCGCGACGATACTCCGCTTGACCCCAACTGCACCTGTCACACCTGTCGCAACTTCTCTAAAGGGTATCTCCGTCATCTTTTCAAGGCAAACGAAATTCTGGCACTTCGCCTTGCTGTTATACACAACCTGCATTTTTACAATAATCTGGCAGCCGACATACGCAAGGCAATTGAAGATGACCGGTTTGATGCGTTCCGGCTCGAAAACATCGGAAAATTGTCGCAAAGGATATAGAGCATATTAAACAATTTGTAAATATTTCAAAATATACTTGCAAATTGTGGAAATAAAGGATATAATACCATTATATTAATTTTAAAAAACACTTAGGAGGTAACACAAAATGTTTACTAATGTTTTTGCAACAGCTCCGGGTGCAGCTCCCGAAGCAGGCTTTGCAGCAATGGCACCGTCACTTATTATGCTGGTTCTTATGTTTGTTGTTTTCTACTTCATTCTTATAAGACCTCAGAAGAAAAAGGAAAAAGAACTTCGCGAGATGCTTGCATCACTTAAGGTTAACGACGAGGTTGCTACAATCGGCGGAATTCACGGTAAAATCGTAAGAATTAAGGACGACCTTTTTGTTCTTGAATCAGGTCTTGGTCAGAACAAGTCATACATCACCGTTGACCGCAGCGCAGTTAGCCGTTTCTTAAAGCGCGGTGAGGAAGCAAAGGCTACTCCCATTCCCGGTGAGGAAACAGAAATTGCTGAATAACTAAGGTAATATACCCCCTTTCCCTTTCATATATTTACAACAGGTAAATATGAAGGGGGTATTTTTTTGTCCAAACCAGTTCAGAACACACCTATCCAGGGTCCTTTGAACCAATTCTTATTTATGCTTAAGGCTGTTGCCATCTCGTACATAGTGTCTGTTATACTTCTTTTCCCTGCGGCATTGCTTGCAAACTTTCAGGCGTATTCCAATCAGGGCATCAGTATTCTGGCAAACATAATAACAGCCTTTGGCACAGCACTTTCCGGTTTTCTCGCAGGCAGAAATGCCGGAAGCAAGGGCATTTTTGCCGGTGCAGGCTGCGGAATAATCTATTGCCTGATTTTATGCCTTGCGGGAAATCTGATTGCCAAATCTGCATACTTTGGGATGGAGTTTTTAACCGCACTTATTATCGGCATCCTTTGCGGCGGTGTTGGCGGCATTGCCGGAATTAACACAAAGCGTCAAAGACGCAGATAAAAAAATATCCACCCGCGGGTGGATATTTTTTTATATTCTTAAATCGTTTATAAACATTCCCGTATACTGGGGAACGCCAAACTTATCGGCAAACATTTTACACTTACACATAAACGCATAGTAAACATTCTTTTTACAAAATCTCAGAGTTTCAAAGTTGCCTTGACCCTTTGCCAGTATCAGGTCTGCCTCATCTATCTTTTGCCGTGCCTCGGGAGAAATTCTATCAAGGCAAGTTCCGGCGATTGCAGTTCCGTTATCCGAAACGCTTGCAACATCAGAAAGTCTTACCTGCTTTGCATCTTCCATTGTTGCATCGTTGAGCACAGGGAGGCCTCGCACTATAACTTCAACACTCAAGTCCGGAAACCTGCTGCGTATTGCTTTGATAAGAAGCTTATCCAAAACCACCTCACCGCAGTTATCAGTTAGGAACACCATTTTTTGTGCAGTTTCAAGTTCCTTTTCAAGCTGTTTAAATTCAGCCTCGTTTATTTCCACTTCAGGTGCTTTGTCTAAAAACTCCATCAGTTTCTTCTCGTCAACATTTTTCACCACACCAAAATCAATATAATTACCCATCATTGAGTATTTAAGTGCAGTTTTAACAATATCGCTGCCGGCTTGAATTTTTTCGTAAATCTCATCTTCAAGGGACATAACAAGACTGTTGAAATGCTTTTTTATCTCTGAAAAATCATTTTGTGCACCAAAAATTTTTTCTCGCACAAGTGCTACCTTTTCAACAAGCTCCGGCGCACTTTCGGTTATCTTCGCCTCTGCCAGAATTTTCAGCACACCCTGAATATAGCTGAGCCGAGCCTCATAATTTGCATCTTCGGGATAATCCTTTAAGTACTTACTGATAATACAGTTTATACATTCCTCGTTTAATCTTATGTTCTGCATTTATTCCTCCGTATTTTAAAAACCATTTAACGATGCTTACGAGATTTTATTTTGCTGTGCGTTTCAGCATGATTGCAAACTCATTTCTGGTCATTTTATCAACGCCCTCAATTATTTCAATTTTCATATCCTTTGCTCTTTGGACAATGAATTCACGGCTTTCTCTGTCACGGCTGATATATGTTGTAAGCAAAATTTTCTTGGCATACTCGCCGCCAAATTTTTCAGCAACCGTATTAAGCTCATACAAAGCTTCTTTCCTTACCTCGCCGTTTTTACAGGATATAAACACCGGAACAAGCCCACGCATAAGAATTATATCAATCTCGTTTCTGGTATCCTTTGCGGTTTCATCTTCGTCGTGAATTATGCCGTCCCAGTCAACAAAAACGCCTATATCAATATCATCATAGTAGTCCGGGTCGTTCCCTGCAATTTCAAGAGCCGTTTTGTACACATAAAGCTCCAGAATATTCCCCGCCTTTGTCAAGCATTGGTGAATCTGAGCGTTTTTGTATCTGAAGCTCAGTATATCTCCGTCGGACTCATAATCAAAAATTAATCCGTCAGTCTTCAGCATATCAATCGTCCGCATATCCTGAAATGTGTCCTGATGGCAATTCCGCATATGGGTTAAATTTACACTTACCCTTAAGCTGCTGTCTATTTTCCCGTACCGCTCCATATTTTCAAATACGAGTGACAGTCTGTTCCAAAGCCCGCAATTTCTTTTGCAAATTCCCCAGATTTTTTCTATATCCTTTTTGAAGTCGGTGTTCATATCCCACTCAAAATCGTCTTTTTCATCCACAACAATTGCACCACCGTTAAGAGCGACATTCTCGGCTATCGTCATGGACTTTTTGTCGGGTTCGGGAATATCATCGCAGCCATTGACCCTGAGAAGCTTGCCCGTTCTTATGTCAAATTGAAGCATAGGCAGATTACGCACCGCAGACACCGCTCCCATTGCGGTCAGCACAAGCTCCTTGCCGCCGGTAAGGTCAAGACAGCAATCTTCGCTTCGGTCAATTATTGCATTCAATTTTTCATATATCGCAGGGTAATCGTATCTTCCCACGATTTCAAATTCCAGCTTAACATCAATACCGCGCATTTTGAAGAATGCCGCAAGGTCATTTCTTCGCTTTTCGGTCATAGACTCTTTAAATCCCACAAAAACTATCTTTTCGGGAACAAAGCTAAGTGCAGCTATCACATTTTCAATCTGACAGGTATCAAATAATTCTATTAATGTCTTCATTCAAAACACCTGTTATCTGCTGTTTTTA
>JAZQLR010000123.1:0-5724 GCA_045542775.1 Clostridia bacterium | reverse complement strand
TCAAGCAGTTCTGCAAACTGTTCTTTTGTCAGTATAGTGAACTCTGCCGTATAATCTTTCCCTTTACCCACTGTCTTATACTGCATATAAATCGGCATTGGCATAAACGACAAACGGAATTCCAACAGATTAAGGGGATATACAAATATCTGCTTTGTAACCCTTTCATAAAATGCTTCGTTTAGGTCGTCCTCAGAAAGAGAGAGCACAGACTCAAGCTGTTCAATATACTCTGTATATATTTGCAACTCTGCGCTTGCAGAGTTGCCCTTTTCTTGCATTCTACGAAGTTCTGTTTGTAAACCTTTATATTCCTTGTTAAGTATTCCTATGGTTGAATAATAGGCAATATCAGGCACGTCACCACTCGACCAGCCCAAAGTGAGCTTTGAGATTTCGCCTTGTTTCTTTTCAATGGTGGTCTGTATCTTGGCAATCTGCTTTGTGGTGTCTTTTGGTTTTGACAGTTCGGCGATTTCCTTTTTCATCTCATCGAGTAGGGGTTCTCTGTATGGGATAATGTACTCGGTAATAATATCGTGAACTGCCGTTTTTAGCACTCGGTCATTTACTCGCAGAGCATTACAACCGACAATGGTGGTTTCGCCCGTATCGAGTGTTATTTGCTTGTAATTGCCTCGTTGGTGATTTTCAAAGCACACCCAAGCACGATAAGGCACGTTCTTTTGTTTCTTAACATAACTGACATACCTTTGACCACACAAACCACAATACACCTTGCCGCTCGTCCAATATCGGTTTGAGTGCTTTGCCTTGACTTCTTCGCTCGGTGCTTTTTCTTCTAAAATCTTTTGCACCTTGTTCCATAAATCTCTGTCAATAATAGCACTTTCGGGGTGGTGGTCGGTTATGTAATACTTATATGATTCGCCCGTGTTGTATTTCTTCTTGTGTGTAAGTGGGTCGGGGGTGTAGGTCTTGCCTTGTGCCAAATCGCCGACATACTTTTCATTTCGCAATATGCGAAGAATGACAGTATTACTCCACCCATTTTTGTATCGCTTGGTAGTAACGCCTTGTTGCTCTAATCGTCTGCCAATTCGGTGAGTACCCTCGCCACTTGCAAACCACTCAAAAATCTTTTTTATGACTTCAGCTTCTTCGGGTATGATTTCAAAGTGTTGTATGCCGTTGTCGTCCTTGACGATATTATACCCATACATTTCCTTGCGACCAAAAACGACACCGAGTTGCATTTGTTGTTGCTGACCCCACCGAACACGATTAGAGGTTCTTAAACTTTCTTGTTCCGCATTGGTGGCAATCTGCGTCAGTTTTTCTCGGTAGTCATTTCTCTCGGTGTTTATATCATCGGACAAAAACCAAATATAGACACCATTTTTTCGCAGTTCTTCAACTATATTCAAAAGGTGTTGAACATTACGCGAAAAACGGGAAACTTCCTTTGTTAGAATAATATCAATGTTTCCGTGTCTTGCTTCAAATAACATTCTGTTGAAATCGTCTCTTTTTTCAAGAGATGTTCCCGAAAGTCCTTCATCGGCAAATATGCCCACGTTAGTCCAATTTGGATGGAGATTGAAATACCTTTGAAAGAACATTTTTTGTGCTACAAGGGAGTTTCTTTGGTCTTTTTCGTCGGTTGATACACGACAATAGGCACAAACCCTATGTGGTTTGTTATCATCTGTTTTGAGAGTTGTTTTATTCGGCTCTATTATCTGTATTTGTGCCATTTTCAACATCCTCTCTCTTGATACCAATTACGTCCATTATGTAAGTTTTTATTTCCTTAATAAACGCTTCTTCTGCTTCGGTGTTTTTAAACAAAGCATCAGGATTGATTATCAATGAGCAATACCTCTCGCATCTGCGTTCTGTATATTCATTGTATGCATTGCAAAGGTGGTATAATAACCATTTGTTCTCTTCAAAATATGTTTGCAATATCCGTGCTTGTTCAACTGTAAGGTTTTTGCGACAGAAGTACCGCAATCGTTTTCTCTCATTTGCTCTATATCTGTTATAACTCATAGTAACCCTCCTTTTTTCACTATTATATCATAAACAATTTTATTCTTCAATACCGATGTCGGTAAGGATGCCGATGGCTTCGTTATAGGGCATGGTATAGCGCTGGGAGAGGTAGCGCATGCTTGCGCCGAGCTCGCCGTCGGGGCCGCCGAACTGGGTGATTATCAGTTTTGCAAGCTGAGGGTTGGGATTTTTTATATTAACGGGGTATTGAAGCTTTTTATCATAGGTCCACATCGGTTAATCCTCCTTGTTTTGCCAGGGCCAGGGGCCGCGGATCCAGTTCCAGTCGTTGCCGCCTGCGGATTTTGCGGTGAGAGGGCCGTACATATTTTCGTACTGCTCAACGGCTTCTTTCATCATTTTTGTTGCCTGGGCGTGCTTCGCAAGGGCTTGCTTGTTGTTGGGGTGGCAATCAAGATAAAGAACACATTCGTGGGCGGTAAAGGCATACATCTGAATCCTTCTCATCAGGGATTCGCGTCTGTTGTCGGTCATTTCCCGTTACCTCTCTTTCCGCCGTAGAAGGGTAAATCCAGTTCTTCAAAAAGTGTTCCGCGGGATAATGCTTTTTCCTCGTCGTAAAGCCTTTCAAACCGCTGGAAGGGGACGTACATCATCGCCAAGGATACTTTTGCCGGAAACGTGCTTTCGGTTGGCATCGTTGGCATTTCGGGCGTTTGGTCGATGCAGAACAGCCCGTATTCGGTGGGTTTCATAGTATTATCCTTTCTTTTCGGTTCTTTGCCGTCTGTTTTTTCAGACAGCACGCGAAAGGCGGCAAAGCCTTTCATTTTCATTATATTCCGTAAGAAAATAAGAGTTAACAAAATGTAAATATTGTTATTTTCTCTTTACAAATCGAAAAGATTGAATTATAATATAATGAACAAATTTAAAAGTAAGAATTGATTGTTTTGCGGAGGTTAGCGTGCGTTTGCAAAAAAAGCGTGTTGGCGCGGCGGTCATTGTTTCAATAATAATGGCGGCTGTAAGAACGATCATAATTCAATACGATATGGAAAAAAACGATATAGATAACGACCTTTACTACCTCCCGGATAATTTGGAGGTGACGGTGTTTACCGCGGCGGCAATGTTGCTTACTGTTGCGTTTATCTATGGTGGCTTTGCTAATGGCAGGAAAAAAACTGTTCGTTTGGAACGCTCCCAGGGTGCAGTGCCTCCGGCGGCGCTTGTGCTTGCCTTTTCCCTTATCGGAAGCTCTGTTATCCATTGTGTATTTGCTGTGCGCGACGGTATTACCTGCCTTTCGGTTGTTGATATTTTCGTTTTGCTGTTTTCGATCCTTTCTGCGGTGAAGTTTATTGTTTCGGGCATACGTTATAATGTCAAGCTTAAAAACAGTTTTCACGCACTTGCGGCTATTGCACCGATAATGCTTTCGGTGTTCAGGCTTTTGGGTGATTTTATAAACACCTCCGCTGCCCCCATGGCTTCATCGGGCGCTTATCACATTGTCAGCCTGGTTTGCGTGCTGTTCTATTTTCTTTGCGAGGGTAAATCCTATGTTGCGCCTACCTCCGGCAGTGTTTATTACGCAGTAGGATATCTTTCCATGTTCTATCTTTTGGTTTATTCAATGCCCAATTTGATCATACATTGCTTCGGCACCTTCGGATTCGATGTGACTGCCGCTTATTCCATTCTGGATATTGGTTTGGTGATATATATTGCCACAAGGTTAACTTCGGCAACCTTGGTTGAAGCAAAAAAAGAAGACCCCGCACCTGCCGCAGAATAAACTGTTATATAAAAAACGAAAAAACGTTGCTGTCCGGATTTGGATTGCAACGTTTTTTGATGTTGAAGGTAAGGGCTGTTCATAAATTTGCAGCCAAATGTGTTATCAATTATCTAATAAACTCACGCTTTGCGGAGCAAAGCTACCGTTTCTCTTCTCTTATCTCTCTTATCTTTTCTCTGGAAAATCCGCGAGAAAGTTTTAGAGAAAAGTGAAAAGTGAAAAGCGAAGAGTACAAAAAGAAAAAGCCGCTTGCGCGACTTTTCTTTTTGGTGGAGCATAGGGGATTCGAACCCCTGACCCCAACACTGCCAGTGTTGTGCGCTCCCAGCTGCGCTAATGCCCCGTGGCATTAATAATAGCATATCGCCGGGGAAATGTCAATGAATTTATATCATAAATTATTTTGTTTGCATAAAATATAGCGATGCGCATTAAAAAATGAATAAAAATACGTAAAAATAAAAGGTAAAAAACGTAAAAGTAGAAAAAACGGTTGACAAACGGCGCGGAATGTGGTATTTATATAATGTTAAATCATAGGATGCATAAATATCCCGTTATGTGGAAAATATGTCGGGATAAGCTGCAAAAAACACAATAGCACCCTGTGTGCAACAAGGTATATATCCTGTGAAATGCTTTATTAACCATCGATTATATAGCGGCAATACCGCATATAAAATAAAAATTCTTTATAGGAGAAACAAAATGAGCAAGCGTATTTTAGCACTCATTCTTGCGATGACACTCGCTGTTTTCGCATTCGCAGCTTGTGATAGCACTGAAGAAACCAGCACTCCTGCCGGTGAATCTGAAGTTGAAATCATTAAGCAACCCATCGACCTTGCCGATGTTGTTGAACATAAGGACTACACCTCTGTTTACGAAAAGATCGGCTCCAAAGTTACCATTGATATGGTAGAAGAAGACAAAGACACCGGTCTTGCATACGTTACCGTTGACGGCGTTAAGTATGAACTCGGTATGGACTTCCTCTCCGGCGCAATGGTTTACAACTGCAACGGTAGCGAAGATGCTTTCAACCAATGGTGGAAGCTCTACATCCAGAGATGGAACTACCTCGCAGCAGAAATTCCCCTTTACTCCAACCAGTACTTCGACCTTTACAATGCAAAGATCGAAGGCTTCGTAACCACTCCTTACTGGGCAGCAGCTGATGCAATCATCGCATCTACCATCAAGGAAGGCGCAGACAACTCCGTAATTCTCGGTTCCGCTACCGAACTTTCCGGTGCGTTCCGTAACTCCAGCTGGGGCAAATCTTCCCCCGGTTCTTCCGACCTTGATATTGAAAACCTCGTTACCGGTTACAGCACCGTTATGACTGACAAAACCGGTAAGTACATTTGGAACATGGGCGCTCTCGCAGAAGAACCCACTTCCTCCATCAGCACAGATGATGGCACCCTTACCTACACCATCAAGATCAAAGAAGGTCTTGTATTCTCCGATGGCTCCGCTATCACCGCTAAGAACTATATTGCAAGCCTCCTCGCTAACTCTACTCCTGTAGCAGTTGCAGCTGACGGCACCGGCGCTTCCGGCCTCTACAACGAAGGCTACGAAGCATTCAAGGCTTATGACGGCACCAATGACGGTGCTACCGTTGGCGAAGGCGATGATGCAGTTGTTGCTTCCAAGTACTTCTCCGGCGTTAAGCTTATCGACGATTACACCTTCTCTGTAACCTTCAAGAAAGAATATGCTACCTACTATTATATGATGGCATATGCTGGCTTCAGCCCCAACCCCATGGCTCTCTACCTCGGCGAAAACGATATCGTTGTTGCTGAAGATGGCTCCTGCGGTCTTTCCGATGGCTTCTACACCAAGGTTGAAAAAGACGGCGCAGAAACCTACGCTATGGCCGAAACCATTAAGAACAACCTCAAGTGGGATTCCGATCTTCCTTACTCCGG
>JAZQLR010000122.1:0-10969 GCA_045542775.1 Clostridia bacterium | reverse complement strand
TCTTCCTAAGACCGCTTGGCCTCCGACTTCCGAAGCGGTTTCCAAGAAGTTCTACGAGATTTCTTCAAAGCTCTACGCAGATGCTCAGGCTCAGGCGCAAGCACAACAGCAGGCAGACCCCAATGCTCAGGCAGGCGGCGCAGATGACAATGTTGTGGATGCGGACTACAAAGTGGTTGATGAAGACTAAAGCGTAATAAATTGCGCAGAGCGCACTTCGTGCTGCGTCCAAACTACACCTCTCGCTGTACAGCAAGTACAGCTTCGGGTTAGGTTTGAACACTCTGCATCAATTTCTTAACGCTTTTGGCGCGTGGGAAAACTGCGCACAATCAGAAATTTTTGGGGCGGTGTGTATAACCGCCCCGTTAATGCTGAATAAGAATTTAAGATAGACAGTTGGTGACAGTTTTGGCTGAAAAAAGAGATTACTATGAAGTGCTGGGCGTTGACAAAAGCGCATCGGCGGACGAAATAAAAAAAGCATACAGAAAACTGGCAAAAAAATACCACCCAGACCTTAACCCCGGCGACAAGGCAAAGGTTGCCGAGGAAAAGTTCAAGGAGGCATCCGAGGCCTATGAAGTTCTTAGTGATGCCGAAAAAAAACAGCGCTACGACCAGTTTGGCCACGCCGGAGTTGACCCTCAGGCTGGCGGTTATGGCGGCGGCTATGGCGACTTTGGTGGTTTTGGCGGTTTTGAGGATATATTCGGTTCATTCTTTGGCGGAGGTTTTGGCGGTCAGACACGCCGTAACCCCAATGCACCCCAGCGAGGCAGAGACCTTAAATACGGTATCGACCTGACCTTTGAGCAGGCGTGCTTTGGCTGCGAGATTGAGCTTAATGTAAGCAGAACCGAAAAATGTGATTCCTGCGGCGGCAGTGGTGCGGAAGCCGGAACTTCGGCATCCACCTGTGGAACCTGTCACGGTACAGGTCAGGTTAGCTCGGTGCAGAGAACGGCGTTTGGTACATTCCAGAGTTCCAGACCGTGTAGCACCTGCGGTGGTACGGGTAAGGTTATTAAAAGTCCGTGTAAATCCTGCCGTGGCGAGGGTACAGTTCGTAAGAGCCGTAAAGTAAAGGTTAAAATTCCGGCAGGAATTGACAATGACCAGATTATCTCGGTAAGCGGTCAGGGCGATGCAGGCAAAAACGGCGGTATGAGCGGCGATTTGCTGGTTGTTACACGCGTTAAAAAGCATAAGCTGTTTACCCGTCAGGGTTACGATATTATGTGTGACTTCCCGATTACCTTTGTTGAGGCGGCACTCGGTGCGGAGATTGAAGTTCCCACCATTGACGGCAAAGTGACCTACAATGTTCCCGAGGGAACGCAGACCGGCACGGTGTTCCGTTTAAAGGGCAAGGGTGTGCCGAGACTTCACGGAGGCGGCGCAAGGGGCGACCAGTATGTGAAAATCAATATTGAAATACCCAAAAACCTAAGCGACAAGCAAAAGGAAATTCTCCGCCAGTTTGCCGACACGGTTGAGCCGTCAAAGTATAACGAGCGCAAGAGCTTCTTTGACAAAATGAAAGAATTTTTGAAGTAAATAATATGGGTCGATGCAGACATCGACCCTTATACTTTTTGGAGGAAATTATGAACTGGATACAACTGAAGATAACTACTACCGGTGAGGGGATAGACCCTATCTGCGGTGCTTTGTACGATATGGGCATTACCGGAATTGAAATAAGCGATAAGGACGATTTCAAGGAATTCCTGGAAAATAACCGCAAGTACTGGGACTATGTAGACGAGGAGCTGGAAAAGCTTAAAACTGCTGACAGCTGTATAACAATTTACTTAAGTGATGACAGCGAGGGAAAGGCTCAGCTTGAAGAAGTCAGGGCGGCAGTTTCAGAACTTGGTCTTGGAAATACTATGTTCCATACTGAAAATATGAAAGACGAGGACTGGTCCGAAAACTGGAAGCAGTTCTTTAAACCCTTAGAGATTGGCGAAAGGGTGCTGATTGTTCCCGAATGGGAGGAGGATATTCCCGAAACGGACAGGGTGAAGTTTATAATCAATCCGGGTGTGAGCTTTGGTACAGGCTCCCACGAAAGCACAAAAATGTGTATTGAGGAGATTGAAAAAGCGCTAAAAGCCGGCGACAGCGTTCTCGATTTGGGCTGCGGCTCGGGAATTCTCTCGGTAATTGCCCTGCTCCTTGGGGCAAAGGATGCGGTGGCTGTTGATATTGACCCTATGGCGGTTGAAACGGCGTATTCAAACCTTGCGCTCAACAATTTGCCGGCGGATATATACAAGGGTTATGCGGGTGACATAACAAGCGACAATGCTCTTTGCGAAAAACTGGCAGAAAAGAAGTATGAGATAGTTCTTGCCAACATTGTTGCGGATGTAATCATAAATCTTTCGGGGTTTGTCAAGGACTTTATGAAAGACGACGGAACATTTATCTGCTCGGGAATTATAATTGAACGCAAGGACGAGGTAAAAGCCGTACTTGAAAATGCAGGCTTAAAGATAAAAGAAGAACGACTTATGGGCGAATGGGCAGCCTTTACTGCACAAATAGCTTAAAAACAAAAAAGTGTTTCTCATTTTGAAGAGAAACACTTTTTTTATTTATTTAATCTCTGAAATTCGGTCCAAAAGCACCGCGGTTTCGGCACGGGTTGCAATGCCTTTTGGCTTGAATTCGCCGGTTTCGTAACCACTCAGATAGCCGGCATCCACCATTGCGGCAACGGCTTCGCGGGCGTATTCCGAAATCTCGTTGGCATCGGGGAATTTTTTAAAGAGTATTTCCGGATTGCCACTTTGGGTTTTTCCCTCTTTGGAAAGTACACGAAAGGCCAGCGTTGCCATATCCTCTCTTGTGATGCTGCCGAGGGGGTCAAAGGTGTTGTTTTCTCTGCCGGCGGCGTAGCCGAGCGCCTTTGCAATGCCGATTTCTTTGTAGTAATACTTATCCTCGGTGACATCGGCAAAGTTCTCGGTAAACGGGACATTCTGCTTGGTCATACGAACAAGCATTACCGTAAAATCGGCACGACTTACGGTGCGTGCACACCCAAAGGTGCCGTCGCCCATACCGTTTACAATTCCCTTTTGGTAGAGCCTTTCAATGGCGGCCTCAGCCCAGGGGTAGTTCTCGGTGTCGGTGAATGAGCGTAGTTTTTCGGTGTTTAACTTTTGGATAAACTCTGCAAAATTGTCCTTGTCGGTTATGCTGCCAAGACGATAGTGGGCATAGCCATGAGTGCTTTCAAGAGAATTCAGAAGTCTTAGCTGAGCTTTAAGCTCGTTTTGACCCTTTTTGCCGTACCATACCGAGCTTGTATTGGTTTCATCTGCAACTCGGTATGCGCCCTGACCGATACAAAGTCTGACCGAAGTGCCAAGGATTGTATCATTCCACCATTTTGTTATTTTTTCAAAGTCCGCAATTTCGTAGCCTATATTCCAGTAAATCTGGGGGATAATCACATCGACCAGATTTTCCTTTACCCAAAGTCGTGTGTCTGCATAGTGGTCGAAGTAGCTTTGAATTCCTGCCGAGTCGCTCCCGTCGGGGTGGCTCTTTTTGTTTGCCCAAATTCCCGAGGGGCTGACCGAAAAAGTGCAGGACGGCTTTTCGGCTTTTATGGCATCGCAAATAGCTTTGACAAGACTTGTGGTATTGTCTCTGCGCCAGTCGCCTATGTCAGAGAACTGTCCGCCGTGTTTTGTAAAGGTCTCGCTGTCGGGGAAAGCTCCTGACGGGTAAAAATAATCGTCGATATGTATTCCGTCAACGGCGTAATTTTGGATAATTTCCACAACTCCGTCAACCACGAGCTTGTTTGACTCCGGCTCGCCGGGGTTGAGGTACAGCTTGCCGTCGGAATGCTTAACTGTCAGTTCGGGGAATTTTTTTGCAATGCTTTGTTCGGTCTGGGTATCATTTGTCTTTTCCGAGGCGGTGATGCGGTAGGGGTTTACCCACGCGTGAAGCTCAATATCCTTTTTGTGTGCCGCGTCAATTATGTATTCAAGGGGGTCAAAATTGTTTGCCGGCGCAACGCCCTGTTTGCCGGTGAGGTATTCGGACCATGGAAAGATTTCGGATTTGTAAAATGCGTCGCCGGATGGTCTGACCTGAAAATACAGAGTGTTGTAGCCAAGCCGGCTTGCCTTGTCGATAAGGGCATCGGCATCTTTTTTCAAAGCTTCGGGGTCGGTGGTTGGCTTTTGAGGAAAGTCAAGCGAAAAGACGGTTGCCGCCCACACGCCCTTTATAGTATCGGTTGTTGCCGAGACTTTGTCCTGAGTTACGGGGATAACCGCCTGAAGCGTGCAGATTAGCCCCACAATTACGCAAAGTGCTTTGATTGTTCTGGTCATAGCTTGAAACCGCCTTTCACATTGGTCTGAATTTTACATAATATATTAAGAAATATAAAAACGGAAGGAGTACATAAATGTTGAGAGTATATGATGCGATTGCGCGAATTCAGGGCAGCAGTATAGCGCCCGAGGTTCACGGCACGGTGAAGTTTTTAAAGGTAGCTGACGGAAGCTGGGTGGAGGCAGAAATTTTCGGTCTGCCGGAGTTCAGTCAGGAGCTTGGAAATTCGCCCCAGGTTGGACCTTTTGCGTTTCATATCCACGAGTCGGGGACTTGCGGAAGTGTTTACAGCGATTCGCCCTTTGAAGCCGCAGGCGGACATTGGAATCCGGACGGCGAGCCGCACGGCAATCACGCAGGGGACTTCCCCGTGTTGTTCTCGAACGGGGGAACGGCAAAAATGCTGTTCTTTACAAATCGGTTTTTCCCCGAGGATGTGATAGGCAGATCGGTTATGATTCATCAATCGCCCGACGATTACAAAACTCAGCCGTCGGCAGGGGGAAAACGCATTGCGTGTGGGGTTATCGAAGCGGTGCAGCTGACATAGTTATGACACCTCATCCGACGGCTAACGCCGCCACCTTCCCCTCAAGGGGAAGGCTAAATAAAAGGGCAGAGAATTCTGCCCTTTCAGTTTAATATATATTCGGTTTTTGGTCAAGCGAATACTGTCGACTATTTTTTCAACAACTCGCTTGCGTACATTTCCACCGCAACCCATTTGTCGAGGAGTCCTGACCGGACCTTTGCGGTGTACTCGGGGCCTTTCAGGGTCATTCTGATCAAATATTCCTCGCTGAATCCTTTGCACTGGTCAATCAGCTTGCCTACAACAAACGACGGCTTGCGAGGCTCGAAGTATTCGGCAATTTTATCACGGCTCAGCTTGTCAAAGCCCAGCTGCTTAACCATCAACAGCTCGCCAAGCCTTGTGGTGATGAGAGACATAATGGTTGAGGGGTTCTCGCCGGCAGAACGCATTGCCGAAAGCTCGTCAAAAACGCCCTTTGTTTTGCCGAGGGCAATATTGTCGATAACCTCAAAAATACGGGTCTCGGTGGATTTTGAAACTACCGCACGGACATCGTCTTCGGTGAGTTTGGTGCGCTCGCCGAGGAAGCTTAAAAGCTTTTGATATTCGTTGAAAAGATTTGACATATTCTGTCCGCAAAGGTCAATTATTAATTGTAAATCCTTGGATAAAACCGACTTGCCCTTGTCCTCAAACAGCTTTTCCAGCCAGCGTTCAAGCTGAACGGGGGGGAGAGGGTCAAACTTCACAATCTCGCCGTGCTTTTTAAAAATATCAAGATTCTTTTCTTTCTTTTTGTCAAATTCGCGCTCGGTGAAAATCAGGCAGAGATATTCGGGAACATCCTCCAAAAGCTCGCAGGTCTCTTTAAAGTCACGAAGCTTTGCGTTGCTGAAAATTCCGGTGTTCTGAACAACAACCATACGCATATCCGACATTGCCGGAACTGCCATAACCTCGCGGCGGATATCTGCGGCAGTGACCTTTTTGCCGTCAAGCCTTGCAAAGTTGAAGTCTGCAAAATCCTCGGCAATAAGCTTCTTTTTGATAGACTTTATTTTGTGTTCCATCAGAAACTGTTCGTCACCGCAGAAAAAGTAGAGCCTGCCTAAATTTCCGCTTGAAATTTGCTTGTCAAGGTCTTTAATTTCCATTTTGTGCAGTCCCCCTCTCGGTTGTTATTGATTCAATGCCTCCGGCGGTCACGGTAAAGGTTATGTCGCCGTCCTCGTCGGTGCGATAGATACGAACATCGTCATTTTCAAGGGCGCTCAGAACCTCGTAATGCGGATGCCCGTAACGGTTATCCTCGCCTGCTTCGATTACTGCATAGGTCGGGTCAACCGCCTCAAGAAATCTTGTTGATGTGGAGCTGGACGAGCCGTGATGACCCACTTTGAGGACATCTGCCTCCAGGTCGTAGTTTTTAACTAAAACTCGTTCTGCATCGTCTTCAAGGTCGCCGGTGAACAGAAATTTCTCGCCCAAATAGTCGAGCATAAGCACAAGTGAATTGTTGTTTTCATTTTCTTTTGAGAAGCCGCCCGATAGTGGGTGAAGGACTGATATTTTAAGGTTCGGGTCACCTAAATCAAGAGTATCTCCGGCGCAGATTTCGTTGATTTCAATATTGTGTTTGTCTGCCTTTTTGACAATGCGTTCGCGGTTCTGATTTGCATCGTCGTACTTGGGGATAAGGAGAGTGTCAACCGCGCCCGTTTCCAAAAGCTCAGAAATTCCGCCCATATGGTCGGTGTGGTAGTGCGATACCAACGCATAGTCTATGCTTGTGATGTTTCTTTCTGCAAAAAAGGGTGTGAGTTCTGCGCTGTATGCGACATATTCGCCGCCGTCAATAAGGAGGGTTGTGCCGTCTGCTGTTTCTACAAGTGCAGAATCGCCCTGACCTACATCGATAAAGGTGACGGTTAAGGCGCCTGCCGAAGCAGGTGTTTTCGTGTCGGGGTATTTTTTGTCGGTAGTTACATAGGCAAGAACAGCACACACGGCGAGGATAAGAATTGTGTTGATGATTCGTTTCATAGTTGTGAAGCTCCAATGCTTATAAAATTAAAAGGCTGACCGTTTCTCGGGCAGCCTCTTTTGTTTTTAGTTAAAAATTCGTCTTCCGCAGGTGGCTCTGAGTGAATAGTTGCCTGTAACGATACTTTCGTATCTGACAAATTCACCGGTCTGGGGCGAGTGAATCATCATTCCGTTGCCGGCATAGATGCCAACATGGTTGATGTAACCACTCTTGTTTGCAAAGCCTACAATATCGCCCGGCTGAAGTGCGTTCAGCGGAACCCATTTGCCGTTTGTCATCTGGTCTGCTGCAACTCTGTTAAGGGTAACACCCATACTCTTGTAAAGGTAATATACAAAACCGCTGCAGTCAAAGCCTGAGGGCGATGAACCGCCGTAGCGGTAAGGTGTGCCTATGTACTTCTTTGCAAGCTCAACAATTGCCTGACCCTTGCTTGATACTGCTTCGTTTCTGGACGGCGCTTCGCCTGCCATAACTTTGAGGTAGTCAAGTGAGAGATAACCGTTCGAGCCGTTGTAGTTGACGTTTGCCCAGTTGCCCTCAAGTTTGATAATATTTACGCTTGTGCCGTTGGGAATCTGTGCAAGTATCTGTGAGTTTGTGGTTGGTGCCTTACGGAGATTGAGGAGCGATGCCGTAACAATTCCGTAACGCTTTGCTTCTTCTGCCGAGACTGTGCATAAAGCCATGGACAGAACTATAACAACTGCGATAAAAATCGCCGTAACTTTTCTAAATAAATTCAAAACTTAAAACCTCCAAAAATCTTCTGTTTTCTGCTATCCCCCTTTTTTATAATGTATGCCAATTATGGCATTTTTCCAAAGTTATATACAGTATACAATATTTTTTGTGTTTTGTCAAGCTGAGCAAATCTGGCAATAAAAGGACGGGTATAGGCTTGTAAAAGATGTTTTATAAAATTAACATTGAAAATGTGACAAATGGTATTGACAGCAAAGGAATTTTACTATATAATGTTTTTTGCGACACCTTTCAAACACAATATCTTGTGTTTTGGTGAAACGCAAGGAGAGGTGAAATATATGAAGATTATTAAGAGAAATGGCGCTGAAGAGAACTTCAACGAGGAAAAGATACTTATTGCGATTACCAAGGCGAATGAGTCGGTTGATGAGGATGTGCGTATGACCGATTTGCAGATTAAGAGAATTACCGAGTCTGTTGTGATTTCCTGCGAAGCGCTTGGTCGTGCTCCGTCGGTTGAAGAAATTCAGGACCTTGTGGAAAAGAAGATTATGGCACACGGGGCGTTTGAGGTTGCGAAAAGCTACATTACATATCGTTATACCCGTTCGTTGGTGCGTAAAAGCAACACCACCGACAACAAGATTTTGTCGCTTATTGAGTGCAACAATGAGGAGGCAAAGCAGGAGAATTCCAACAAGAACCCTGTTGTAAACTCTACTCAGCGTGACTATATGGCAGGCGAGGTTTCAAAGGATATTACAAACCGTATTTTGCTGCCCAAAGACATAGTTGATGCACACAACGAGGGGCTTATACACTTTCATGATTCCGACTACTTTGCACAGCATATGCACAACTGTGACCTTGTTAACCTTGAGGATATGCTGCAGAACGGAACGGTTATTACCGGAACACTTATCGAAAGACCACACAGCTTTTCAACTGCCTGCAACATTGCAACGCAGATTATTGCGCAGGTTGCGTCCAACCAGTATGGTGGTCAGTCGATTTCGTTGACGCATCTTGCACCATTTGTTGAGGTTTCGAGACAGAAGCTTCGCAAGGCTGTACGCGCAGAGCTTGACGCTTTGGGCGTTGCTGCAACTGAGGAACAGATAAATGAGATGACCGAGAAAAGAGTTCGTGAGGAAATTCAGCGAGGGGTTCAGACCATTCAGTATCAGGTTGTAACGCTGCTGACAACTAACGGACAAGCACCGTTTGTTACGGTATTTATGTATCTTGGCGAGGCGGAGGACGAGCAGACCAAGCGTGACCTTGCACTCATTATCGAGGAGGTTCTGCTTCAGCGGTATCAGGGTGTTAAGAATGAAAAGGGGATTTGGGTTACTCCGGCGTTCCCCAAGCTTATTTATGTGCTTGAAGAGGATAATATTCGTGAGGACTCCAAGTACTGGTATCTTACCGAGCTTGCGGCTAAGTGTACTGCAAAGCGAATGGTTCCCGATTATATTTCGGAAAAGAAGATGCTTGAGCTTAAGGTTGACAAGAACGGCGAGGGGCATTGCTACACCTGTATGGGTTGCCGCAGCTTCCTTACCCCGTATGTTGACGAAAACGGCAAGCCTAAGTATTACGGCAGATTCAATCAGGGCGTTGTAACAATTAACCTTGTTGATATTGCGTTGTCATCAGGCGGTGACAAGGAGAAGTTCCGGAAGATTTTTGACGAGAGGCTGGAGCTTTGCCACAGAGCACTTATGTGCCGTCACGAAAGGCTTAAGGGTACGCTCTCGGATGCAGCACCGATACTCTGGCAGCACGGAGCGCTTGCAAGACTTGAAAAGGGCGAGCCGATTGACAAGCTCCTCTTTGGCGGATATTCCACCATTTCGCTTGGTTATGCCGGACTTTACGAGTGCGTGAAGTATATGACAGGCAAGAGCCATACCGACCCCGAGGCAACCCCGTTTGCGCTTGAGGTTATGGAAAAGCTCAATGCGGCGTGTCGTGGTTGGAAAGCAGAACACAATATTGATTTCAGTCTTTACGGAACTCCGCTTGAATCCACTACATACAAGTTTGCAAAGTGGCTGCAGAAGCGGTTTGGAATTATTCCGGGCGTTACAGACAAGGGTTATATCACAAACAGCTATCATGTTCACGTTACCGAGGAAATTGATGCGTTTGAGAAGCTCCGCTTTGAGGCGCAGTTCCAGCATCTGTCGCCGGGCGGTGCTATCAGCTATGTGGAAGTACCTAATATGCAGCACAACCTTGAGGCGGTGCTTCAGGTAATGAAGTTTATATATAATAATATTATTTATGCCGAGCTTAACACCAAGTCGGATTACTGTCAGGAATGCGGTTTTGACGGTGAGATAGAGATTGTTGAGGAGGACGGCAAGTTGGTATGGAAGTGCCCCAACTGCGGCAACACGGATCAGGACAAGATGAATGTTGCACGCCGTACCTGCGGTTATATCGGTACACAGTACTGGAATCAGGGCCGCACACAGGAAATTAAGGAAAGGGTGCTTCATCTGTAATGAATTACGGTCAAATTAAAAACTGCGATGTTGCCAATGGCGAGGGCGTGCGTGTAACTCTGTTTGTTTCGGGGTGCACAAACCGCTGCAAAGGCTGTTTTCAGCCGGAGACCTGGGACTTTAACTACGGTCAGCCGTATACTCAGGAGACTGAGGATGAGATAATAAAAATGCTTGAGCCGGCATATATAAACGGACTTACACTTCTTGGCGGTGAGCCGTTTGAGCCGGAAAATCAGAGGGCGCTTGTGTCTTTGGTGAAGAAAGTAAAAATTCTTTACCCAAACAAGACCGTTTGGGCGTTTACCGGCTTTACGTTGGAACAGCTTATGAGTCAGACACCGCATCCAAAATGTGAGGTTACGCAGGATTTGCTTTTTAATATTGATGTTTTGGTTGATGGAAGATATGAGGCAGACAAGAAGAACATAATGCTGAAATTCCGCGGCTCGGAAAATCAGAGGCTTATTGATTTGCCCAAGACTTTTAAGACAGGTAATATTGTTCTCTGGGACAAATAGAGGGGATGTAAAAATAGCCCAGACCGCAAAAATATGCCTTTTTGCTATAAATAAACCTTGCCGCTCGGCGTACACGCAGTACGCCGTCGGGTAACCCAAAGTATATCCTTTGGCTCAGTTTATTCATTCTGAATCTATTTTTACTATCCCCTGAAGCAAAGCTCCGCAAATTGCGGAGCTTTGCCTTTTTTACTTTATTTATCCCAGAGAACAACTTCTCCTGTCTTAAATGTCTTGGGCAAATCAATAAGCCTCTGATTTTCCGAGCCGCGGA
>JAZQLR010000121.1:0-4508 GCA_045542775.1 Clostridia bacterium | reverse complement strand
ATTATAAAAGCTTTCGCTGTAATTGTAGCTTTCTTCAGGTGCCTCTTGCTTTGCCAAGCCAAGGACAACATAAGGACCGACAAATGTGAAAATCAAAATCACAGCAACCAATGCTATAAGAAGCTTTTTCATATATTTTCTCCTTGTTTTTTTACTTTTATATTGTAACATATATTAATTATGTAGTCAAGTGATTAAACTTATTTTCAAGTTGGGTTATTCAAAAAATGACGCGCAACCGTTGCAATGATTCATTTTATCATCAATAAATAAAACTTTTTTTATTTATATATTGCATTTTTGCAATTTTGTGATATAATTATATCAAACGAAAAAATAATTGTTTTTAGCAATGGAAAAGAGGTTTTTTATGGAAAACATTAGAATTCAGGATGACCTTTACACCTTTGTCAACCAAGAGACACTTGACAAGCTTGTTATTCCCGCGGACAAGCCCTTTGCAGGTGGATTTGCCGAGTTGGCAGATAGTGTTGAAAAGATTATGATGAAGGAGTTTGAGGATATGACAGAAAATAAGTCATATCCCAACGATTATATCAAGAGAGCCTGCGAGCTGTACGCTATCGCAAAGGATGCCGACAAAAAGGAGAAGCACGGTATTTCACCCGCGCTTAAGAATCTTGCCGTGCTTGACGACATCAAGAGTACCGAAGATTTCAGCCGACTTTATAAAACTCTTTCGGTAAAGGGTATTCCAACACCGATCAGCATTTCTGTTGACACCGATATGAAAAATACAAAGCAGCATCTTGTTTACATCCAGGGTGCCGGCGTGATTCTTCCCGATGCATCATACTACAAGCCCGAAATGGCCGCGCAGAAGGAACAGATCCTTGGCATTTGGACAAATGTTGCAAAAATGGTTATGACAAAAACCGATCTTTCTCCCGAAGATCAGGAAAGATATGTAAACGACACCCTTGCCTTCGATGCAATTCTTGGTGGACTTGTAAAAACAAGCGAGGAATGGTCAAGATATGTTGAAATGTACAATCCCATGGATACAGCCGAGGTTGCAAAGATGCTTTCATCCCTCGATTTTGACCTTATTCTCAATGACCTATTCGGTAAGGTTCCGAGCACAATTATAGTTACCGAGCCAAGATTCTTTGGCGATTTTGCAAATGTATTTAACTCAAACAACCTCGAGCTTTACAAGCACTGGGCATATGTAACAGGCCTGCTCGGCTCCTGCTCTCTCCTTTCAGAGGAGCTTCGTGATATGGGCGGTATGTACAGCAGAGCGCTTATGGGTATTGCCGAAATGCAGTCCATCGACAAATTTGCCTACAACATCGCATCGGGTATGTACTCCGAGCCGGTAGGCATTTATTACGGCGACAAATATTTTGGCATAGAGGCAAAGAAGGATATAACCGAAATCGTATATCAGATTATCGATACATACAAGGAGCGCATTAAGACACACGACATCCTTGGTGAAGAGACTAAAGAAAAGGCGATTCTCAAGCTGTCAAAGATGGGCGTAAAAATGGGATATCCCGACAAGGTGAGAGCAATTTATAACAAGCTTGTTTTCAATGCCGATGATTCTCTCTTCGACATTATGCTTTCGTTGAAGGAAATCAGAACGCTTGACACCCTTGCAAAGCTTGACAAGCCCACAGAGCCCGAAAACTGGGCAATGCCCGGCCATATGGTTAATGCTTGTTACGATCCCTTTGTTAACGACATCACCTTCCCCGCGGCGATTCTTCAGCCTCCCTTCTACTCGCTCAAGCAGACGAGAAGCGAAAATCTTGGCGGTATCGGAGCGGTTATAGGACACGAAATTTCTCACGCATTCGACTCAAACGGCGCAAAGTGCGATGAAAACGGAAACATAAACAACTGGTGGACAGAGGATGACTTCAAGAGATTCGAGGCAAAGGTTGGACAGATGATCGAGCAGTTTGACGGCATCGAGCTTCCCTGGGGCAAGGTAAACGGCGCGTTTATTGTTAGCGAAAATATGGCTGACAACGGCGGCATGTCGGTAACTCTTGACATTATGGGAAGAACAGCGGGCGCGTCATACGAAGAATACTTCTACAACTGGGCAAAGGTATGGTGTCAAAAGGCAAAGCCCGAATATCTAACCCTTCTCCTTTCGGTTGACGTTCACGGTCCCAGCATCCTTCGCGCCAACATTCCGCCGAGAAACTTCAAGGAATGGTACGCAACATTTGATGTTAAGGAAACAGACAAAATGTACATTGCTCCCGACAAGCGTATAATTATTTGGTAATACAATCGGCTAAGTCATAGCACTCAAAATTTTCAAACGCTGTGTACAGCCATAACAAAAAACCAAGGTCAACTCAATTTGAGATGATCTTGGTTTTTGTTTCTTTTGTATAGAAGAAAAGTCAAGAATTTGAATTTGACTCTGCCCATGTCTTATTATTTTGAAATAATATCTGCTCTTTCGGACTGCCAGCTTTCCGCTTTAACGGTAAGCTCCAAGCCGTCTGCACCCTCGGGAGGATATATTGTTGAAGACAGTGCTCTGCCATCTTCAAATATTTCCACCGAGAATTCATCCATAACGATAGTTATGGTAACCTCCTCTTTTCCGGAGAATGGCATACGGCGAATGCCGTTTATGGAATCAGAATCCTGTTCCACACCGACAATCGCCTCGCCCGACTTCGAGCGATCAAAGATCCACTCTTCTCCATTAAAAACAAGAGAGGTGTAATTTGTGCCGTTGGAACGCATTTTCAACTCTAAGCTCTCGAGATCGGTCGCCTTTATGGTGATCACACCCTTGGTAACCTTGTCGGTAAGCTTTTCAACACCCTCGGTTTTAAATGCTTCTCGGCAATTAACAATCGGCTCTTGATAAAGTCTGCCATCCTTAAGGGACAGACTTCTGGCTACTGTCAGCATACCTGCAAAGCCGTATTTTTCGGAAGGAACATTTCTGTCCCACATATTAAGCCAGCCAAGGAATGCCGGCTTACCCGCAAAGCTTTGCGGAGCATACATATCGAAACCATAATCAACTATTCCGCGAGATTCCTCCACAAAGAGGCCGGTGGAATAATCAATCTTTCCGATGCAAAAACGGCAGGTGTGCACGTTAAGATGTACTCCGTTTTCGCTCGGTTGGAACTGCTCACAAAAAAGCAGGCATCCAAGCTCTTCGTTATAATCAGGGCACTCTATCATTGTGCCGGCAGAATCTTTGCCAAACAGGTCGTTTACAAACTCCCACTCGAACAAATCTTTTGATTTATAAAGCAGAATTCTGCCTCTGCCCTCTATCTTTCTGGCAGCAATCACACACCAAAAATAGCCATCGTGCTTCCATACCTTGGGATCACGAAAATCGCAGGGAGCATAGCCATCGGGCAAATCCTCTTCTCCGATAACTATACCGTGCTTCTTGAAGGTTATGCCGTCAGAACTTTCCGCAAGGCATTGTACCTGTCGTATGCTGTCGCCACCTTGGTTTTCAATGAAACCGGTGTACATAAGCCACATTTTGCCATCGTGTGCTATTGCGCTACCCGAAAAGCAACCGTTTTTATCACAGTCATCGCCGGGAGTTAAGGCGATGGGCAGATATTCCCAGTTTGTTAAATCATCGCTGACAACGTGTCCCCAATGCATTGGGCCCCACTTTGTATCATAGGGATGATACTGGAAAAACGCATGGTATTGACCGTTATAATAGATCAGTCCATTCGGGTCATTTATCCAACCCCCCTCTCCGGTTATGTGAAAAGCGGGTTTTTTTGTTTTAATTAAAGTCATATCGTCTTCCTTATCAATAATGTTGTCCCGGTCAGTGCTAGGGTTAGCCGGAACATTTGGTTTGGCAAGGTGCGGAATAATGAAAATCCCACCTACAATAATTAACAGAAGTGGTATTACAAATACGATCACCTTGACAAATTTATCAAACCGTGACGAATTAGGGTGAATATTCACAACTATTCCTCCAAAAATTACGATAATATATCAATCCATTCGGATCGGTTATTCACTCCCTTTCTCATACATGATGAAAAGCAGATTTTGGGGTTGGTTATAGCTATAATTATTCTCTCATTTTTATGTCTTCCCCCACCACGCTCGGTGGGGGAATTTGGTTTATTTAGTGTTTAAATGTAAAGTTTGGTTTACTGAATTGCTGCAATATAGCCTTCGGGTGCGCTTTCAAGATTTACTCTGAAGTCGTCAACTACGAAGCAACCGTAGTTAGATACGGAATCATCTACTACTCTAAAGAAGCACTCTGCAGTTTCACCGGTATACTGATAGAAGTATGCGTACATTTCTGTGTTAACCTTACCCGGAGCTTCGTTATAGAAGGTAGCAATTACACTGCCGTCAGCTCTAACAAGTTCAACACGTACCGCACGAGTACCTGCTCCGCCAAATCTGAAGGAAACAAAGGAATCTTTCTTAAGAGTGAAGATAGAGCTTACAAGCTCACCTCTTGTGTTCTCGCAGTTAGTACCGTCAGGTCTGCAGAA
>JAZQLR010000120.1:0-4676 GCA_045542775.1 Clostridia bacterium | reverse complement strand
CATCAAGTCCGTCGTTGCGTGCAGCAGAAACGCCCTCGTTTGGCTTGTCTATATAAACAATATTGGGATAGTTGCTGTTATATTCCTCGCAAATCTTTGCGCTCCGGTCCGTTGACCCGTCGTTTATTAAAATAATTTCTGCATCGGACGAGTCCCGAAGAACGCTGTCAAGACATCTGGAAAGCGTTCTTTCGGCATTGTATACCGGAATAATAATTGAATACTTCAAAGAAATCAATCCTTTTTAATTATGTTGCGTATCTTTATTATACGGTTTCAACATCGTTTTCGATAACATTTACACCGTCGCCAAAAGATATTTCCAGAGGCTTATGTTTGCAGATGCGGTCTTCTTCGGGAGGCAGCTGCATATAATCTCCAAAGACTATCCGCAGCATTGCATCTGTTTCTGCGGATAAGCTGGCATCAAAGTCTTCAAAGGTTTCTCTTGTAAAATGACGCATCGCATTTGCCGGATAAATACATCTTAAGCCTTCGATAGAGGCAAAAGACATCAGGTCATAATCTTCGTCGATATCCCTGTATTGGGATACATAGTTATAACTATGCGCTCTCAGCTTGTTTTTTAAGGGAGTAGGCAAACCTAACATCGCCCTGGAAAGCAACTCCAAAAGCTTTCCGCCGTTTGTATACGCATGGTTACGGGTATAAATCAGCCTGATTTTTGCCCAGAACAAGATTTTTTTCCGTAGCTTCATTTGCCTTGGAACCTTGTCAAGGGCGAAAACATCAAGCCATATACCATTGTGACCGTTCGTACTGGGGGAGTCTTCGGCACTTATGAAGGTAGTGCCATCTTTGCGAATTTTGGTATGGTTTAAGCTTGTATTGCCAAAATCCTTGTCACTTTGCAAAAAATATCCTTCAATGCAATTTGATTTCCACAGTTTCAGGAATTTTTCATAGTGATTGCGCTCCATACAAACATCTATATCGTCATCCCACGGAATAAAACCTTTGTGTCTTATTGCGCCTAAAGCCGAACCGCAATATAAAGAGTATTCAAGGTTGTGCTCAAGGCAAAATTTGTCAAAAACCTTGAGTATTTCCAACTCGGTGAGCTGCAACCTTCTGAGAGTATTAGAATCCATAACGCACCCCTGTAAAATTTGTAATTTGTTGCCGTCGGATACAGCGTAGAGCCGACGAAATTGTTGTCGGATGACTCTTAGAGTTAAATTATATCGCCTCTGCAGGTTGGCTTTCGATAAAGCCGTAAAGCCCTTTCATTTCTTCGTTAATATACGATATATCAAAGGCTTCCACGCGCTTTATGGAAGCAGCAACCATATTGTCGCGAAGTGTTTTGTCGTTAATAAGAGTTGAAAGAGCTTTAACATAATCGTCAATGCTGTCAACTCTGCACAAAAAACCGCTTTTGCCGTTTTCGATAAGGTCTGTGTTCCCCCGTATAGCCGAGGCAACGCAAGGCATACCTGCTGCCATTGCTTCCATAAGTGCAACCGGGAGTCCCTCGTGGATTGACGGGAAACAGAAAATATCAGCGGTGTGGCAAAGCTCGGGAATGTCCGAACGAAAACCGAGCAAATGCACTTTGTTGCCTAAACCGAGACTTTTTGCAAGTTCTTCAAGCTCGTCTTTTTTATCGCCTCGTCCTACAATTAAATAATGAACATTTTCGTCTTTCAGCTTTGCAAGGGCTTCAATTATAACCCGGTGATTTTTTCTCGTGCTCAGTTCGCCGACAGATAGCAACAAAGTTGCATTGTCGGGCAAACTTAATTCTGCTCTTTTTTCTGCCGTATCGCAGGAAATATCAAACTTCTGCATATTTATTCCCACTCCGGGGACATATACGATTTCCTTTGCGTGCATATGCTTTTTTGAAAAGGCATAGTCTTCCTTATTAATGGTAATCAGAGTATCGGTAAAGAATGAGCAAAGCCATTCGATGGGGCAATAAATAAGCCAGTTGAGTAGCGGCGCACCTTTGAAGAAGTGAAAGCCGTGAGCTGTATAAATAACCCGAGTCCCTTTGTGTCTGGCTTTTCTTGCAGCGAGTCGGCAGATAACACCGCCGATTGGGGAATGGCAATGGATAATGTCGTAGTTGCCTTCTTTGCAAAGCTGCACGGTGGTTTTATATGCATCAATCATTTCCGCAAGCATACTTATTTTTCTGGGAACATTCACATCAAATACCGAAATGCCGTTATTACGGAGCTCAGCCTTTGCCTCGTCGACTTTATCTTGTGGCATTGTGGAACCAAAAGAAAAGTTTGCAGCAACATCAACCTCATACCCATTCTGTTTAAGCAGGTCAATATTTTCCATATTAAATTGTTTTATCATTGATGCAACTGATGCAAACATAAGAGCTTTTTTCATAGCTGCTCCTCCGTCCGTTTAATTGATTCTTCAAAAGAAACCGTGCAGTAATTGTCCTTGTATTGGCTTAGGGCTTTGTCATAACACATATTGCCAAAAAGCTTTTTCATAAGGGGATGGTTTTTCAGGAGCCGGATAAAAGGATTTCCCAACCGTGTTGTAAGCAAGGGCTTTTTATGTGCCGCAGAAATTGCTTTTGCAAGGTCTGTTGTTTTTACATATTCGTTGTTTTGCGGATAAAAAATACCACTGTCTTCATTCTCGATGACAAGGCGTAGAAATTCGCACAGGTTTTCTATATACAGCATACTTCTCTGATTGTCGAAGTCGGGAAAAACGGGAAGAAGCTGAACGAGCTTTGAGAGCTTTGGATAGTTGCCTTTACTGCCCTTTCCGTATATCATCGGCGGACGAATGCTTGCAACCTTAAAACTATCATCCGCGAGGGCGGAAATTCCAATATCCGCCTTAAGCTTGCTGTCGCCGTAGAAGTTATCCGGACACGGAATTGTGTCAGCGGAGATATATTCGTTTTTTGTGCCGTAAACTATGATGCTGCTCATAAAAACAAACTGGCGCACATTGTCCGCCTTTGCTTTTTTTGCAACCTCTATTGTCAGGTCGGTATTTACCCGATAGTAGTTTGATTTTGTTTCCTCATCGGCATTGCCGGTATCAGAGTGTGCAATGCCGGCAACATGGAATACGGCATCGTATCCCGAAAAGCTTTTATTTCTCCAAGAGGAATCAAGCATATCAATGGTTTCAACAATATACGAATCAAAGCTTTTGAGATGATTCTCAAAAGATGTACCTATGTAACTGTTTGCGCCTGTTATAAGTATTTTTTTCATTTTACAGATTCCTCAACCTTTCCTTCTTCGGGGAGTGCTTCGGCCTTGCCTTCCACAACTCCATCGCTTTTCAATACGCTCAGGACAGTGCCAAAGAAGAGCTTTAAATCAAACAAAAAGCTCATTCTGGCAACATAATCTCCGTCCAGCTTCGCCTTAACGGAAATGGGCAGTTCATCTCTGCCGTGTATTTGTGCATAGCCTGTAAGTCCGGGCTTTACATCATTAGCTCCATATTCATCACGAAGCGCAATAAGGTCGGTTTGGTTAAAAAGTGCCGGTCTGGGACCGATAATGGTCATATCTCCCTTAAGAATATTCCATATCTGCGGGAGTTCGTCAATGCTGAATTTGCGGAGAAAGCTACCTAATTTTGTTATGTACGAATCAGCGTTTCCCAACAGGTGCGTAGGTGTGTCCTTGGGGCAATCTGTCCGCATAGTTCTGAATTTGTAAATGGTGAATGGTTTTTTGTGTATTCCAACCCGTTCCTGCTTAAAAAGCACCGGACCGGGACTGTCCAGCTTTATAGCGATTGCCACGATTGCATAGATGGGTAATAATACAACGCTTCCTATTAATGATAGGATAATATCAATCAGTCGCTTAAAGATTCGGATATACATAGTTAACTCCTTTGTTTGCAATGATATTTAAATAACTAATTGTGCCGAACTGTGGTCGTTGATTATAGTATCGTGATTATCTGCGGTACGGTATGTCGGAACAACATCTGCAACCAGTCTGCGGATTTGGTCGTTATGTCCTTCGTATGCAATGCACATCAGATCCTTGAGCTGAGCAAGGAAGGTGTCGGCGTCAAACGGTATGGGGCAGCCGATGTGGATAAGGTGATTGGGGGTGGTTTTCAGCCCTTCTTCGGACATAAGCTTTTCTTCGTAAAGCTTTTCCCCGGCACGCAGACCCGTGTAAGAAATCTGGATATCAATATCGGGGCGGAATCCTGAAAGTTTGATGAGGTTTCTCGCCAAGGTATCAATCTTAACCGGTTCGCCCATATCGAGAACAAATATCTCTCCGCCATCTGCATAGAGTCCCGCCTGCAACACCAGTGATGCAGCCTCGGGTATTGTCATAAAATAACGAATAATATCGGGGTGTGTAACGGTAACAGGACCGCCTTTGGCAATCTGCTCCTTGAATCTGGGAACCACCGAGCCATTGCTGCCGAGGACATTTCCAAAGCGAACTGCAACAAAATCGGTCTGCGGATTAAAAAATTCCGGAATACAAAGGGTATTTTCACTGTCTTCATCCTCAAAATGCATAAACAGGGGTGAAAGCTCATGAGCCTTGCCGTCCCTGATTTTGCGGTCAAATGATTGAATTATCATTTCGCAAATACGCTTTGAGGCACCCATAATGTTGGTTGGGTTAACTGCCTTATCTGTGGAGATAAGAACAACACGCTTGCATCCGTTCATCATAGCC
>JAZQLR010000119.1:0-5253 GCA_045542775.1 Clostridia bacterium | reverse complement strand
CATACCTCGGACTTCGTGTAGGTATGACAGTTTCGGCATCAATTCCGGCAGCGGTAATCTCAATGGGTGTTATACGCGTAATAATGCGCAAAAACTCAATTCTTGAAAGTAACATTGTGCAGACAATCGGTTCAGCCGGTGAATCTCTGGCTGCCGGTGCGATATTTACTCTTCCGGCGCTCTTTTTGTGGGCGGCAGAAGGCACAATGGACAAGCCCGGCATTGTGGAAATTACGATAATTGCACTTCTTGGCGGTCTTTTGGGTGTATTCTTTATGGTTCCCCTCCGCAACGCGCTTATTGTGAGAGAACACGGTGTTCTTCCGTATCCCGAGGGTACAGCTTGTGCAGAGGTTCTTCTGGCAGGTGAAGAGGGTGGTGCAAACGCATCAACCGTATTTGCAGGTATGGGTTTTGCGGCACTCTTTAAGTTTATAATCGACGGTCTCAAGGCAGTTCCCGGTGAAATAGGTTTCAGAATCAAGGGCTATGCCGGCGAAATCGGAACTCAGATTTACCCTGCGGTAATGAGCGTTGGTTACATCTGCGGACCCAGAATTTCTTCGTATATGTTTGCCGGTGGCGTACTCAGCTGGCTGGTTCTTATCCCGATGATTGTTCTTTTTGGTAAGGATATCGTTCTTTATCCCGGAACAGAAACCATCGGTGCAATGTATGATGCCGGCGGCGCAGGCGCAATCTGGGGTTCATATATCCGTTATATTGGTGCGGGTGCTCTGGCAGCCGGCGGTATTATCAGCCTTATCAAGTCACTTCCCCTTATTGTTCGCACATTCAGGGATGCAATCAAGGGTATCGCAGGTGCAGGTAGCGCTGGCTCTGAAAGAACTGCTCAGGATATCAGTATGAAGATTGTTCTTATCGCTATTGCAATTCTTACTCTTCTGGTATGGCTTGTTCCGGCAATTCCCGTAACACTTATCGGTGCTGTAATTGTGGTTGTGTTCGGATTCTTCTTTGCAACTGTTTCGTCAAGAATGGTAGGCTTAGTTGGCAGCAGTAACAACCCTGTTTCAGGTATGGCAATTGCAACACTTCTGATTGCAACCCTTATCCTCAAACTCACAGGCGACAGCGGTGCTCACGGTATGAGAAGTGCTATTGCTATCGGTTCAATAATCTGTATTGTTGCGGCAATCGCCGGCGATACATCTCAGGACCTTAAGACCGGCTATCTCGTCGGTGCAACTCCTAAAAAACAGCAGATTGGTGAAGTTATAGGTGTTATCGCAGCGGCGTTTGCTATTGGCGGAACACTTTATCTCCTCGATAGCGCATGGGGATTTGGTACTGACGAGCTTGCAGCTCCTCAGGCAACACTTATGAAGATGATTATCGAGGGTGTTATGGATGCAAACCTCCCCTGGAGTCTTGTGTTTGTAGGCGTATTTATTGCAATCGTTGTTGAGGTTGTAGGTATTCCCGTTCTCCCCTTTGCAATCGGTGTTTATCTCCCTGTTCACCTTAACGCTTGCATTATGGTCGGCGGACTTGTTCGTCTTGCTATGGATAAACTTAAGCGTGATAAGGCAGAAAAGGATGCGATTGTGAACGATGGAATTCTGTTCTGCTCAGGTATGATTGCCGGCGAAGGTATTGTTGGTATTGTTCTTGCAATTCTGGCGGTATTTGGCGTTAATTCTATGATTGACATCTCCGGAATACTCAATCTTTCAACCCCTGTTGCAAATGCTCTCAGCCTTGTTGTGTTTGCACTTGTTATTCTCAGTGTGCTTAAATTCTCTGCGTGGAAAAAACGCGGCGTAAAGTAGTATGAAGAAGAATAAAAAACTCTCGGAAAACTATCTTGAGAAAATTCCCGTTGCCAAAAGCGGACTCAGGTGGGAAACCGATGCTGACGGCAAGGTTACACTTTGCATAGACAACACCGGCTTTTTCAATCGTGTGGCACAAAAGTTTTTCAAAAAGCCAAAGGTTAGTTATGTCCATCTTGATGAAAACGGCAGCTTTGTGTGGCCGCTTATGGACGGTAAACGCAATATCATTGAGCTGGGCAAGCTGGTTGATGAACATTTTGGAGAGAAAGCCCAGCCGTTATATCCAAGACTGGCAAAGTTTTTTCAAATTTTGGATAGCTACGGATTTATAGAATGGAAATAAATACAAGGGGACGGTCTTTTGACCGTTCCTTTTTTGTTATGTGTGTATACAGATTTTTTGTTGACAACAAAGGGGTTTGGGAGTATAATATTATATAATTATTTTTGCATCTTTTTGAAATTTGAGGAAGTTATTATGATTTGCAGTAATATTTTAGAGGCAATGGGAGATACTCCCGTTATAAGGCTTACCAATATGGTAGACGCCGACAGCGCACAAATCCTCGTCAAGTTTGAGGGACTCAATGTCGGCGGCTCAATAAAAACACGAACAGCGTACAATATGATTTGCGATGCTGAAGAAAAAGGATTAATAAATAAGGATACCATTATAGTTGAACCCACCAGCGGCAATCAGGGCATTGGCCTTGCACTTGTGGGCGCGGTTAAAGGGTATAAGGTTAAAATTATTATGCCCGACTCGGTCAGTGAGGAACGCCGCAAGCTTGTTGAGCATTATGGTGCAGAGGTTATTCTTATTCACGATGCAGGCAATATCGGTGAATGTATTCACGAATGTCTCAATACTGCACTTAAAATGCAAGAGGAGAACGACAATGTGTTTGTTCCCCAACAGTTTGAAAATCCGGCAAATGTTGCTGTTCAGCGTCAGGTGACGGGCGAAGAAATTTTAAAACAGGTAGGCGGTCCCATCCACGGATTTTGTTCGGGAATCGGCACCGGTGGAACTATTACCGGTATAGGCGAAACTTTAAAACGCGAAAATCCAGATATACAGATATGGGCGGTTGAGCCGGAACACGCAGCTATCCTTTCGGGCGGCTCTATCGGCACACATCTTCAGATGGGTATAGGCGATGGGGTTATTCCTAAGATTTTAAATCAGAATATTTACAATGATATTTGTGTTATAAAAGACGAGGAGGCAATCCGCACAGCAAAAGACCTTGCTTCAAAGGAAGGCATAATGTGCGGTATCTCAAGCGGTACAAATGTTGCCGCAGCAATAAAGCTTGCAAAATTTTTAGGCAAGGGTAAAACAGTTGTAACAGTACTTCCCGACACAGCGGAGAGATACTTCTCTACACCGCTTTTTGGGTAAAAATACAAGGAGGATAAAATATGAATGGAAATGTAAGACCTGATACTATGGAGCGTATCACAACAAAAGAACTGGCGGATAAGTTTATCGCAGAGCAGATAGCAGATGTCCGTGCTCAGGTAGGCGACAAAAAGGTGCTTCTGGCACTCTCCGGCGGTGTTGACAGCTCGGTTGTTGCAGCACTTCTTATCAAAGCAATAGGCAAGCAGTTGGTTTGCGTACATGTAAATCACGGACTTATGCGTAAGGGCGAAAGCGAGCAGGTTATCGAAGTGTTCGGTAAAGAGCTTGACGCAAATCTTATATATATTGATGCAACCGACAGATTTTTAGATTTACTCAAAGATGTTGCAGAACCCGAAAAAAAGAGAAAAATTATCGGTGGCGAATTCATTAAGGTATTTGATGAAGAAGCAGCAAAACTTGAGGGAATAGATTTCCTCGCTCAGGGAACAATCTATCCCGATATCCTCGAAAGCGACGGCGTAAAGGCTCACCACAATGTTGGCGGTCTTCCCGAAGATATGGAAATGGAACTTGTAGAGCCTGTAAAGCTGCTCTATAAGGACGAGGTAAGAGTTGTGGGTAGCGCACTCGGTCTTCCTGACGAAATGGTTTACCGTCAGCCGTTCCCCGGCCCCGGTCTTGGCGTTCGTTGTCTTGGCACAATCACCCGTGACAGACTCCACGCCCTCCGTGAGGCAGATGCAATTCTTCGCGAAGAATTTGATAAATGCGGTCTTGCCGGCAAGGTATGGCAGTACTTTATTGCAGTGCCCGACTTCAAGAGCGTTGGCGTAAGAAACGATAAGAGATACGAGGGTTGGCCTGCAATCATCCGTGCGGTGAATACAACCGATGCGATGACAGCAACCATCGAAGAAATCCCCTATGAAGTTCTTCACAAAATTACAGCCCGCATAACAGCTGAGGTTGAAGGCATTAACCGTGTTCTTCTTGACCTCACACCCAAGCCTGTTGGCACCATTGAGTGGGAATAAAATGAAAAATCCCCGAAAGCCTTGAAAAACAAAGGTTCTCGGGGATTGTTTTGCCTTTTTAACTACATACTACGATATTTTCCGGGGGAAACCCCTTTTATTTTTTTAAATGTTTTTATGAAATAGCTTAAATCTGAAAAGCCGCAGGAAAATGCAACCTCAGTTACAGACATATCGGTTATTCGTAATTTTCGCACAGCTTTTTGTATGCGGTATTCGTTAAGGTATTCTATGGGTGTTTTCCCTGTCATAGTTTTAAAGAAATATCCAAGGTATTTTGGGGATTTTTGTATTGTCTCTGAAAGCATTTCAAGTGTGATAGTTTTATCATAATTTTCTCTTATAAAAGAGAGAACTGTTTTAAGCATCACGGTGTTTTTGTCATTTGTGGGTGAATTATTTCCGACATTAAGAGTGTATAGTTCTTCTTCATAAACCGCAGCAAAAAAATTATAGAAAGCAGAAATAACCCTGAATTTTTGGATGTCGTTGGTTAACTTAATTGCCTCAAAAATGTCATATAGTGCATCATAGCTTTTGCCTGAGCCTGAAGGGAAATGTTCGTTTATTATACAGTCGCAATCCAGGATATTTTTGATAAATGAGAAATAATCAAATTTTTCTGAATAAAGGTAGTCTGCATGAAAAACAATGCACTCATATACACAATCTACGGGAAATCCGTGGTGTACGGTTTCGCTGTTTACAAAAAATATATCGCCGGCTTTTGCAATGTATAATTTGTTATTCAGTGCAATATGAAATTCTCCTTCTATAATTCTGATAAGCTCAATCTCTGTATGCCAATGAGTAACCATATTATATCGGGAGTGGTTTTTGTCAACATGAAAAAATGCAAAAGGAAAATCTTCTGTTCCTCTCTGTGCAATCTCGTTATATGCCATATGATACCTCAAATCTGCAAATAATTATACTTTTTTCTATTATAACACAAGAAATTTTGGAAAGTCAAGGATATAATTATACTTATATGATGTAATGGGTAGATTACATCGTATAAGTATAAGGGATGAATTGAAAGGCGGTG
>JAZQLR010000118.1:0-3687 GCA_045542775.1 Clostridia bacterium | reverse complement strand
CGGCTTCTCCGGCGCACATCACATTGTTGGTCAGTATAAGGTTGAGGGCTCTATTGAAACAGGTAAGCTCAATGTAACAAAGATAATTGCACAGAGCACAGATAAATCCAGTGCAGTGGCTCAGAAGGGCGACACAATCGTTGTTAAGTTCAACAGTGCGACAAATCTTAACGGAGCCGAGCTTAATACAATTATTGAAAGTGCTGATGTTGATGCTATCATTTCTGTTGATGGCGGAAACGAAGCTGCTTTCGGTACGGGTTACACCGGAATGTGGACAGCATATGACACTCTTGTAATTACTCTTGGTGGTAAGACACTCGATACAACAGTTAATCCTGCTGTAGAAACAGGTGTTGCTCCCGCAATCGCAGTCGGAACAACAATCACTGTTTCCGATGTGGCTTTTGCAAACGGTGAAGGAAAAATGGATTCCGCAACCCTCGAACTTGGCGGAAGCTTCAACGGCAGAGAATTTGTTATAACAAACGAAAAGATCGAAAGAACCGGCGCAGATAATACCGGTGACTACCGCATTTCCATGGATATTGAAAATACACTTCTTTCAAACACTAAGCCCACGATTGTTTGCGTTGCATACAGCGGCAATATTGCAGTAAGTGTAACAAGAATAACCATCGATATCCCCGGTACTGCAACTCCTATTTTCGAGATTTCCGGAAACAATGTAATAACAAGTGCAATGATTTATGTATTCAGCGATGCATTTGCAAGTATCTCAGCAGCTCCCGAAATTCTGGCTGAACCTGTCGAGATTAAGTAAATAAGAGAACGCGGGGCGCCTCCGGTGCCGGCGGTGCCCCAAATATAATGAAAGGTGTTTATATGAAAAGAATAATATCACTTGTCATGGCTCTGTTACTTATCTGCAGCATGGGAGTATTTACTGTATCGGCGGAAAACACTTTGGAAATAACCCAGGTGATATACCCCGAAAACCAGGATTACTACAAATCCGGAACCGATGCCCTGTGTATAAAAGGTACCTGCGGCGTCGCCAGAGATGTTGTAATAAGAGTATATGACAACCAGAATGTGTTGGTTTATACCGATGTATTGCTTTCTACCGAAAACAAAGACGGCAATTATGAATTTTCAGGTTTTGTTTTGCCGGCAACATTTATAACTGCTCAGCTGGAGTATAAGGTAGTCGTGAGCACTCCTGCCACAAAAGATAAGGTAGAAGAGTGTGCAGAAAAGACAATCCTTGTCAACCCTAAGGGATCCACCCCCGATCCGATACCAGGCGGTAACACAGAATCGCTGGGAGAGATTAAAGGCTGGAACAAGATTGATGAGGAAAAGGATCCTAAAGATGATCCCGAAACTGAAGATTCCAACGGTGCAAAACAGCCTCAGGAACTCGCGTCCGAGGACCCTCTTAATCATGATGTTATTGAGAGTGCAGCCGAAGTAACAACAGCCGGCGGTGCAAGTTCGTTAATAAACAAGGCTACAGCTGCAACCCCCGAAGAAGCAATGGAGTGGGAGTCCACGAGAAATACCATTGCGGTTTCAGTCGAAACCATGATGGCTAACATCAGCTCCAAAAAAATCGTTGTTTCAGCTGCCACCAACAAACTTATCCTCAGAGATTCTTCGGTTACAAGCTCTGATCTGAAAAAATATACTTCTACCGAAAAGTCTTTGAACCAGTCTCTCGATAAAAACAAGATTACCCTTAACCGTGAACTTTCAAAAGAGTATATCATCAACACAACTTTCAGAACCACAAAGCCTGCCAATATCACAATTTATAAAGGCTTTATAGAAAAGCTGGAGACTGTTGGTATCAATACTCTCACGATTAATGATAAGAATTTCCGTGTGTCTTATTCCCTTGTGGAATTAAAAGAAATGATCGGCGAAGAGGAATTTACATCCTTTGATATCGATACCACCGCAATGACAGGTACCACCAAGAAACTTACCGTTAATTTCAATACCGACAAGACAAGCTCGGTAAAGATATCTTTCCCAGGTCTTGACGGTGATTCCAAATATATGGCAATCGTTGATGAACAGGGAAACCCGGTGGGCGGAAGATATAACCCCGCAACCGGTGCTATCGAAGCAAAAATCAACGCAAACGGTGTTTACCAGATAGTAAACAACGAAAAGGATTTTGCCGATATCAAAAACAAGAGTGAGGAAATGCAGGAATCTATCAAGATTCTTGCTGCAAAGGGTATTATCGAGGGTACATCCGAAACCACTTTCAGCCCCGACAGTACCATTACCAGAGCTGAAATTGCAGCATTGCTGCTGCGTGTTCTTTCCCAGGTTGATCCCAATGCCGACGGCGAATTTGATGATGTCAAGCAGACAGACTGGTTCTACGGAACAGCGGGCTCTGCAAGAAAGTACGGCATGATAAAAGGCTTTGAGGATAACACATTCCGCGGAAACAACATAATTGAAAAGGATCAGATTCTTACCATTTCTTCCCGTGTTCTTCAGAAAGAAATGAGATACAAGGCTCCCGCCAACATCGAAGAATGGCTTACATTCTCCGACTCGGATAAAATTGCCGAGTGGGCAAGAAACGATATCGCTCTTGCATCCATGGCAAATATTATTACAAGAAGCGAAGACAATACAATCAAATCAACCGAACCCATGACCCGCGGTGATGCCGCACTTATTATCATGAGATTGTTCTACAAGATCTGGTAAAAAACTTTTTGTTCTGCGCCTGCATGGTTATTGCAGGCGCAGGATGATGTAATGAATTTGAAAATAACAGTGTTGAATTATCACTTTAATATATAAAATATAATGCATAATGGTGTATGAAAATGGACATTTCCTATTATAAGAAATACGAACCGATATTTGGTGCGTGGGAAATAAAAAAGAAGCTCGGAGAAGGAAATTTCGGAGCAGTATTCGAAATAGAGCGCGAGGATTTCGGAACCACATATCGTGCTGCGCTGAAGGCAATTACCATCCCGAAGAATCAGGCGGAGCTGAACAGCATCATGGACGAGGGTATGGATGCTTCAGCCACCCAAAAATATCTTGAACAGTTTGTCGAAAAAATTGTCGGCGAATTTGTTCTTATGTCAAAGCTCAAGGGAAACAGCAATGTGGTAAGCTATGAAGACCATCAGGTAATCAGGCACGAAAACGGTATCGGCTGGGATATCCTTATCCGTATGGAGCTTCTGACCCCCATGATGACGCATTTCAAGAACAATGCAATGACAAGAAGAGATGTCATAAAGCTTGGAATTGATATGTGCCGCGCACTTGAACTTTGCCAGAAATACAATATCATACACAGAGATATAAAACCCGAAAACATATTTATTTCCGATACAGGGGACTATAAGCTCGGCGACTTCGGAATTGCCAAGGAAGTCGAAAAAACCCAGTCGGGTCTTACCAAAACAGGTACACCCACATATATGGCACCCGAAGTATATAAAGGTCAGCCGTACGGCTCAAGCGTAGACCTTTATTCCCTGGGTGTGGTTTTGTACAGACTTCTCAACCATAACCGTGCACCTTTTATGCCGCAATATCCCGCACCCATATCATATAAAGATAAAGAAAAGGCTTTCATAATGAGAGTCAGCGGTCAGAAATTCCCCATGCCGACCAATGCGGGAAGCGGAAGACTTGCCGAAATCGCCATGAAGGCCTGCAGCTATAAGCCTGAAG
>JAZQLR010000117.1:0-2865 GCA_045542775.1 Clostridia bacterium | reverse complement strand
AATACTACGCATCTGTTCGTCTTGATGTACGCCGTGTTGAAGCGCTTAAAGGCGACGAGGGTGCAATCGGCAACCACACAAGGGTAAAGGTTGTTAAAAACAAGGTTGCTCCGCCCTTTAAAGAAGCAGAGTTTGATATTATCTACGGCGAGGGTATTTCAAAGTCGGGCAACATCGTGGATGTAGGTGTTGATTTTGGCATAATCAAAAAGTCCGGTTCTTGGTTCTCGTATAACGACGAAAAACTGGGTCAGGGCAGAGAAGCTGTTAAAAAGCTGATTGAAGAGGACGAGGCACTTTGCTTTGAACTGGAAAACAAGATAAGGGAAAAGGCAGGCTTGCCTCTCATAGATGCAGATGCCGATAGTGAAGAAGTTACTGCAACAGAATTCAAGCCGGTTCCCAAACCAACAAAAAAGAAGTAAAAAATGGAACTTGAAAAAGCAAAAAAGATAGCAGCATCGCTTTTGTCGTATAAAAGCTATACCTGTCAAGAGGTATATCAAAGACTTGTCCGTAAGGGCATAGACGGCGAGGTGGCAGAACAGACTGTTGCCGAGTTTGCCAAAGCGGGTATACTTAACGATGCCGAATATGCAAGCATGTATATTCACGATGCGCTTGTGCTTGGTATGAAAGGTCTTTTCCGCATCAAGCAGGAGCTTCGTGCAAAGGGCATTGCCCTTTCGGTGATTGAAAGGGCGGCAGAGGATGTAGATGTTGATGCAGAGGAAATGCTTGAAAGCTATGTCCGCATCAGGTTCGGGGACAAGGAGTTTTCGGACCGGCGTGAGCTGGAAAAGGCAAAGGCCCACCTTGCAAGGCGGGGCTTTAGTATCTCTGAGATAAACAGATGCTTTAAAAAGTTAAATATTACAGTTAGGAGCGAGGAGTTTTGAAAAAGGTTTCACTGGTCTCTTTGGGCTGTTCAAAGAATTTGGTTGATGCAGAGGAAATGCTGGGACTACTTGAGGATAACGGCTTTGAGATAGCTGAAAATGAGGAAGAAGCAGATGTGATGATAGTTAACACTTGCGCGTTTATTGACTCTGCCAAGCAGGAATCCATAGACTGTATCCTTGAACTTGCAAGCTATAAAGAGAAAAATCCCGACCGACTTCTGGTTGTTACCGGTTGTATGAGCCAGAGATATAAGGAAGAACTGAAAAAGGAAATTCCTGAGGTTGATATAGTTATCGGCACAAATGAATACGGCAAAATTGCAGAGATTCTGCAGAATTACAACAGCGGAATATATTGCAGCGACGAATATATGGATGTGAGACTTCGCAGAGTTGTTACAACACCGCCGTATATGGCATACCTCAAGATTGCCGAAGGGTGCGATAATCATTGTACCTATTGTGTTATCCCGTCTATCCGTGGCAAGTACCGCAGCCGTAGTATGGAAGATATAATCGACGAGGCAAAGGAGCTTGTGACAGACGGTGCAAAGGAGCTTGTGGTAATTGCGCAGGACACAACAAGGTATGGCATCGACCGCTACGGTGAATACAAGCTTCCGGAGCTTCTTAAAAATCTTTGCCGGATTGATGGCGTTCACTGGATAAGAGTGCATTACTGTTACCCCGAACTTATTACCGACGAATTGATTGAAGTCTTCGCAAACGAAGAAAAAATCTGTAATTACCTCGATATTCCCATTCAGCATTGCAATGACGAAATTCTTAAGCTAATGGGCAGAAGAACAAACAAAGAGGAAATATGCAATCTTATTAAAAAGCTGAGAGAGCGTATTCCCGGTGTGGTTCTCAGAACATCTTTGATTGCGGGTTTCCCCGGTGAAACGGAAGAACAGTTTGAGGAGCTTCGTGATTTTGTAACAGAGGCAGAGTTCGACAGACTTGGCGTTTTTGCATATTCGCAGGAGGAAGGCACTGCTGCGGCAAAGCTCAAGGGTCAGCTTGACGAGGATGAAAAGCTTGCCCGTCAGGAGATGCTTATGGTAGACCAGGCGGCGGTTTCCGAAGAGCTTAACCAGAAGAAAATCGGTAAAGCCTTTGAGGTCCTGACCGAAGGCTATGACGCAATAGTCAAGATGTACTATGGCAGAACATATGGTGATTCCGAGGAGATTGACGGCAAGGTGTTCTTTACTTCAAAAGAGAAAATTAATGCCGGCGAATTTGTTACGGTTCAGATTACCGACTATACAGAATATGATTTGTATGGCGAAAGGGAGGAAAAATAAATGAATACACCCAATAAACTTACATTACTCAGAGTTATTATGGTTCCCGTATTTATGTGGGCACTTACTGCAGGTCATTATGTGGCGGCGGTTGTTATATTTATACTCGCATCACTTACCGACCAGCTCGACGGACATCTTGCACGCAAAAACAATCAGGTCACAACCTTTGGCAAGCTTATGGACCCCCTTGCGGATAAAATTCTTACAATTTCTGCTTTGGTTTGCCTGCTTGGGATTGGTGCCGACTTCATTAACTCATGGGTTGTTATGATTATTATTGCCCGCGAACTGATTGTAACAGGTGTTCGCCAGCTTGCAATGGGCGAGAATACGGTTATTGCCGCAAGCCAGTGGGGTAAGGCAAAAACAGTTTCGCAGATGGCGGCACTGATTGCTGTTATGATTGATTTGGTTATTCCCCTCCGTGTGGGTGAAGCTTTCTATACTTGCCTGACATTCTGGTTGGTTGCTTTAGCTGTGGCTTTGACGGTGTATTCGGGAATTGACTATGTCGTTAAAAACCGACATCTTATTACATTTAAGTAGGCAAAAATTTTATCTGCCGGAAAAATTTGCGAAAATTTCTATTGACGGCTATATATGTTGTATGGTATATTATCTATACAGACTATTCAAGGAGGATTTTAAAT
>JAZQLR010000116.1:0-10047 GCA_045542775.1 Clostridia bacterium | reverse complement strand
TATGCCCTGAATTCTTTGACAACAAAGGAACCTCTTTAGTTTTAGTAAATTCGGCAAAAGGCAAAAGCTTATTTGACGAAATATCTGAATCAATGCGTTTTACGGAAGTAAATATTGACGAAGCCCTTAAATATAATTCATCTGCTTCTCACTCGGTTGTAATGCCTAAAAACAGAGAACTTTTTATGCGACTGGTCAACGAAACTTCCTTTGATAAGGCTATTAAAGCCTGCATTAAAACAACCCCGATAAAAAAAGCATTAAAACTCGCAAAAAGAATTTTACGCAAGGTGATAAAATGATAAAATACCTGATTAATATTATAAAATCCGTGCTTTTGGGCGCGGATTTTAATCCGCCCGAAAATTTAAATATTGATTTTGAGCAGCTTTACTCCTTTTCAAAGGCGCATCATCTGGCAGGGTTTGTTGCTCTTTGCCCGAAGACTCTTGAAAAGATGCCACCTGAGCTTGCAACAAAATTCATTTACGAAAACAACCGTGCAACCGCACGCGAGGCAACGCAGGAAGTCATCATTAATGCATTTCTTGACGAAATGGAAAAAGCAGGACTTCGCGCAATGCCGCTGAAGGGTTTTTACACCAAGCATCTTTATCCGCATCCGGCACTTCGGTATATGACCGACACGGATATTTTAATCGATAAAGAAAGGCTTGACGAAATTAAGCCTATTCTTGAAAATCTCGGCTTTGTTCTTGACCACGAGACTTCGCACGAGGTAATCTGCAAAAGCCGTCAGCTGGTGATTGAGCTACATAAAGAGCTTGTTCCTACGACATTCGGCAAGCTCTATGACTACTATGCCGCCCCGTGGAAGTATGCAAATGTATGCGAGGGCAAGAGCTTTATCCACAAAATGTCACCCGAGGATTCGTATGTTTACGCCATTGACCACATTGCAAAGCATTATGTTGAGGGCGGAATAGGTCTTATGCACCTGATTGATGTGTTTGTTATGAATAAGCAGGAGCTTGACCGCAATTATATCAATACAGAACTTGAAAAGCTGACTCTTTGCAATTTTGAAAGGCTCTTTTCAGAGCTTGCAAATGTTTTGTTTGGCAACAAGTCCGCTACTGACCCACGCATTGATGAAATGGCGGCATTTATCTTAAACAGCGGCGCTTACGGAAGCTCCGAAAACCGCATTGCGTCAAGAATGGTGGCAAACTACACCGGTGACGGAAAAAAAGCGTCTAAGCTCAAGCTTATTTTTTGTAAAATATTCCCGACTTGTGAATTTTTAGGGTATAATTATCCTATTGTTAATAAATACAAAGCGCTTTACCCTGTATTTTGGATAGTACGATTCTTTAAAATTCTGTTTTTCAGAACCAAAGAGATAAAAAAGCTGACTCGATATAATGAAGTCAGCCGTGAAACGGTGAGTACCCTTGACGAGCATCTTCGCAAGGTGGGACTTTCAAAGGAATTGTAAAAAATAGGCTGTTTAAAAAGCAAAGCTTTTTAAACAGCCTATTAATATTCCACGCAAAGGCGGACGAAAATTGATGCAGAAGCGTTAAACCTAACCCAAAATTCACGGGTCGTCGTAAACGCCGACCCCTACAGTGCACTGCGAGTGGTGTAATTTGACGGTTCTGCGCAATCTCCCTCACATAAGGCGGACGAAAATTGATGCAGAATGGACGAAACGAAGTAAAATACGGCGTGCGCCGTATTTTACCTTGCCCGACGGCGTACAGAGGTACTCCGAGAGGTGAGTTTCGCCCATAATTAAAAGCAACGCGGCTGTGCCGAGTTGCTTTTAATGGTCTGCGCAATTTTCTACGCCTTCCTAAAACAGCTTTTCATCAAGGTCGCAGTATCTTTGATAACATTCGGTATAATCCGCACCGCTTGGAACAAACTCGCGCTTGGTTTCAACCGCCATATCGCAGGCTGCTTCTACACTCTCGAACACTCCGGTGGCAACACCTGCGAGGATTGCTGAGCCGAGGCACGCTGTCTCGTCATTCTTTAAGGTTACAATCTTTTTTCCGGTCATATCTGCTTTAATCTGGCACCAGAGCGGACTTGATGCACCGCCGCCCATTGTGCGGATTTCGTCACATTCAAGACCGAGGTAGTCGAGGTTGCCCTTGAGCATACAGGACACGGCTTCCAGGATGCTTCGTACTGCGTGCGCTCTGCCGTGTTCCATTGTAAGACCGTAGAACACGCCCTTTGCGTCGGGGTTGTACTTGGGCATTGTTGAGCCGCAGAGGTACGGGATAAATGTGAGGCCTGCACTGCCCGGCTCTACCTTTTCAGCAAGCTCGTCAAGCTCGCGGAACGAGAAGTTCTCGCAGAAGTTATTTTTGAACCACTTAAGCGCAATTCCCGCTGTGGGGGTCCACGAAAGCAGGCAATACTTGCCGTCATAATTCACATGGCAGGGGATTTTGCTGTCGGGGTTAAACTTTGGCATATCGTCCGAGGGAACAAACACAACCATTGTTGTGCCTGTCATTTCGCTGACAACGCCTTTGCGGACAATGCCTGCACCGATTGCGCCGGCAATCTGGTCGATTGCGCCGGTTACAACCGTAATTCCCTTATACTCGCCGATTATCTCGCCGCTGGGCAGAATTTTGGGGAGGCAATCTTTGTCAAGACCGATGAATTCGAGCATTTCGTCCCACCAGTCGAATTTTTTGATATCGAAATAAAGGCTTGATGACTGCAGAGTTCTTTCGGTGACAAATCTGCCGGTCATACGGTAAAGGAGGTAGTCCTCAAGCAGGAACACCTTTTTTATTTTGCCGAAGATTTCAGGCTTATTCTCACGGAACCAAAGCAGCTTGCTTGCCGGCCAGGTTGCGGTGATTTCGGGCTGACCCGTTACCTCATAGACCTTTTTTACGCCGAACTTTGCATCGATTTCCTCTGCCTGCTTTGCAGCTCTGTTATCGAGCCACACAACCGCCTTGGTGATGGGGTTGCCGTTCTCGTCGGTCAGGATGAGAGTCTCGCACTGGGTGTCAATACTCATTGCGGAAATGGTGTAGTCTGCCGAAAGCTCTTCAAGCGCCTCGGAGAACAAATCCCAGTAGCTTTCTGCAGGGAACTCCACAAAATCACCCTTTGTTTCAAGAGTATAATCCTTTGTAACGCTTTTCACAGGTCTGGCATTTTCATCAAAAACCGCCGCCTTGAGCGAGGTTGTGCCAATGTCTACGCCAAGCAGGTATTTCATAATATCAAGCTCCTTTTATGTAATGGTTATATGGTTATTCTGCATTTCACATAGTCTGATAATTGTTCGTGCTGTAAGGCTATGTGAAATAAAGAATAATATCGGGGCAAAATATCAGAATTTTGCCCCGATTATATCAGCAAATATTATCTCTTCTGCTGAAGGTCATAATGTACATCGTATGCCTTTTCTTCGTCAGTGAACTTGTGACGGGTATCGATAACCTCGCCATTGTTCCACTTTCTGTCATTTACTTCCTCTGTTGTACCCATAACGGTAACATTGAGCTGTCTGCGACGAGCGCGTACATGGTCCCAGTCGATGAAGTAAATATGAGCAAATTCGCCGCCGTCAAGAACGCCGTCCTTAATTGTCATTGTTTCACTTCTGCCGAAGAATACGCTGCGGAGATGGCCGTCTGTGTTCATTGATGTGTAGTCGCCAGGCTCGTTAACATATCTGCCGAACTGTGAGTGGATGGGCCCCGGATGACGGTACTGATGTTCTTCAGCAAAGTCGGGGATCATCTTTCTCATAATGTCGAGAAGGTCGTGCTGGAGATATTCGAGGTCGAATGAATCGATATCGTGTGAACATTCCTGAACCATTACTGAACAGGTTGTGTGGTGTGATGCGATTGCAACAGTACCGTTCTTAACACCTGATTCCTTAACGATTTCCATAATTTCCTTTGATACATCGTGGAATGTGGGGATCCAGCCTCTTGACTGAAGTTCCAATTCCTTCTGGTAAACTTTGAATTCCATAGTTTAATCCTCCTGAAATAATATGTATAAAATTTTTAATTATTTACTTTTTGTTGAGTCTTTCACCAACTGCTCCTCCCGGATGGGTGATAGCAAACTGCTCGTTTAAGAAGCCTGTTTCCTCGATAAGTGCGGTCTGAAGAATGTGGAAGATAACCGCAAGTGAGGTTGATGAAGTTGTGCCCTGACAGTTGTATTTGTCGGTTTCACGGTTAACATACTGCTTGATTACAACATCTGCCATTTCGGCGAGGGGTGATTCAAGGTTCTCTGTAACCGAGATGATATGCACGCCCTTTGTCTTGCAGATGTCAAGAATAGGAAGAAGCTCCTTTGTCTTGCCGCCGCGTGATGCAAAAACGCACACATCGCCTGCCTGGAGATAGCCTGTTGCACCGTGAACTGCTTCTGCCGGTGAGATAAATCTTGCAGGCTGATCAATGCAGCACATAAGATGCGCAAAATGCTGGCAGATAATACCCGAATGTCCGCAACCGGTAACACCGATACGGGGTGCATTTTTAAGAAGCTCAACTGCTTTTGAATATGCTTCTTCGTCGAAGTATTCAGCCATATTCTTTATACATTCGCTTTCAATCTCGTATACCTGCTTTGCTGCCTTTAATGCTTCGTTATTCATCTGAAAAGTCCTCCTTAGTGCATTTCGTCCCAAGCCTTGCGAACGCTTGCAATCATTTCTTCTGCCAGAGCAAGGGGGTTTTCAGCCTTTGCGATTGCACTTGAGCAGCCTGATGCAGATGAGCCTGCCTTTATGATGTTGTAGCAGTCTTCACCCTTGCTGATTCCGGCTGAGGGGAAGGGGAGAATGTCGGGATTGATTTCCTTTATGCACTTGATAACCTCGTCAACATATTCCTTGTCGGCAGGTTTGCCTGTACCGATAAGTTCGGTCGGCTCTGCAACAAGGATATTCGGGCCAAGCTTTGCAATCTCTTTTACTTCGTCAACGCTGTCTGCGCATACCATAGTTGCAAGACCAACCTCGTCTGCACGCTTGATAGCCTCAGCGATTTCGTCCATAGTAAGCTTGTGTTCTGCGTGGTTAAGCATTACACCAACAGCACCTGCTGCCTTTAAAGCTTCGGGGAGGCTTCTGCCTATACCCTTGCCTACGGGGATGCTGTCCATATGCTGTGAGAATACATGGATTCTCTTTGTGTTTTTTGCGATGTTGCTGATTTCTGTATCAGGAATATCAAGGATTACATCAACATCATATTTCTCTGAAAGAGCGTCAAGCCCCTTTGCGATTTCGAGAAGAACATCTCCATACATATAACATTTGGGACCGTATTCAAAGAACGGCTGTTTTATGTTAAAATTTTTAAGCATATCAAATCTCTGCCTTTGTCTTTATAGTAGTAGTTTTTTCTGTCCCTCTCCAAGGACCCGTTTTGCATTTTTCTACCACCATATTATATACGCGTTTTGGCGGCTTGTCAACATTAATTTGGATATTACCTTGTTCTTGACAATCTTTTTATTTGGGTGTATACTGAGAAGCGAAGAATTCAGAGAAAAAAGAAAAGGAATGACACAGAATGAAGTACTTAATCGACACTGCCAACATTGAGGCAATCCGTTACCTGAACGAGTTTTATCCCGTTGCAGGCGTAACCACCAACCCGACACTTATTGCAAAGGAAAACAGCGATTTCTGGGAAATTGTTAAGGGAATCCGCAGTATTATCGGTCCTGAAAAGATGCTGCATATTCAGACAGTTCAGAAAACCGCTGAAAAAATTGTTGAGGAAGCTCTGCTCATTAAGCAGACCCTTGGCGGCAATTTTTATGCAAAAATTCCAATTTGCGAAGAAAGTCTTAAGGCAACAAAGATGCTCAAGGAGCTTGGCATCGGCGTTACAATGACCGCAATCTTTACCCCGGCTCAGGCGCTTATGGCAGCAAAGGCGGGCGCGGACTTTGTGGCGCCCTATGTAAACCGACTTGACAACACCATCAGCGACGGTGTTAAGGTTGTTGAATACATAGTTGAACAGTTCAAAAACTATGACCTTGATTGTCAGGTTCTGGCTGCAAGCTTTACCAATGCTGAACAGGTTCATAAATGTGCAGTTTCAGGCTGTCACTCGGTGACAATTGCACCTAAGATTTTTGAATCACTTATTGCTCATCCTATGACCGAGGCGGCAATAGAGGGATTTGAGCGTGACTGGAAAGCGGTATATGGTGACAAAACCATCATGGACTTTTAGTGCTTTCCAAAACCGCACCGAACGCATAAATCAAGGATTTATTTTATTGTTACATCTCGTATAATGTGCAATATTATTTTCAAGGTAGACATTCATTAAAAATGAATGTCTATTTCTCTTGCTTTATGCTCATCGCTAATTTTGTAAAGCCTTTGAAGCCGGTGAAGCTAAACCATTAGCAATTCGTAAATTTTTCGACAATTTCAACTAAAACACTCTAAAAAAAATTCGTAAATATTATAATTGACAGAACGGTTAAACTAAAGTATAATATACTTATTAGGTAAATTAGGCAACTGTGCCGTTTTTTGGGGACAAGATGCATAAATTTACCGGAAAAGAGGGACATATAATGAAAGCAATAATTAATGCAACACTCGTTATGCCTGACCATTATATCCCCCGGGCTACTCTGCTTATGGACGGCGAGAGGATTGTGGACTTTGGCAAAAAGCTTGAAATCCCTGCCGGTGCTGAGATTATAGACGCAGAGGGTCTGTTTGTGGGACCCGGTCTGATTGACATACACACCCATGCTGACGGCGATACATACTTCCACGACGACCCGGTTAAGTGTTCAAAAACACTTTTAAGCCACGGCGTTACATCGGTTCTGCCAGCACTGTTTTACAGCATGAACAAGCAGGAGCATCTTGACGCAATCAAAAAGTACAAGGACGCCATTGCAAACGGCGAATGCAAAAACATTATCGGTGTTTATATGGAGGGTCCGTACCTCAACCCTGATTTTGGCTGCGACAAGGAAAAGAATGTGTGGAAGGACGCAATTGTTGAAAAGGACTATGCCGAGGTTGTTGAAGCCGCAAAGGGCTTTGCAAAGGTATGGTGTGTTGCGCCCGAGCGTGAGGGAATACTTGATTTTGTTAAGTATGTTAAGCGTGAAATCCCCGAAATTGTGTTCTCTGTTGCACATTCCGAAGCAACTCCCGAGCAGGTTGAGGCACTTATGCCTTACGGTCTGAAGCTTGGCACTCACCACACAAACGCAACCGGTACATTGGAGAACTACCCCGAGGTTCGCGGCGTTTGCGTTGACGAAACCGTTAACTACAACGATGGGATTTACGCAGAGCTTATCTGTGATTCTATGGGTGTTCATGTTCACCCGTATATGATTCGTCTTGTTAAGAAAATTAAGGGACAGGACAAAATCATTCTTATTGCCGACTCATTTGTGGCAGACGGACCTCCGCTGCCCGGCCTTGAAGAGGCATTTGACATCAACTTCGACTGGGGCGGCGATATTGCCGGCTCAAAGCTGACCCTTGATGTTGCCTGCAGCAATATGATGGTTCACACCGGCGGTTCTGTTTGCGATGTGTTCAAGTATGCATCACTCAACCCGTCAAAGCTTCTTAATATGCCCGAAATCGGACAGATTAAGAAAGGAAATCTTGCTAACTTAATCATTGTTGATCAATGGTTTAATGTTAAGAATACTATTTTAAAAGGAGAAATTGTAAAATGAGCAATTTTATTACCGACCCGGCAACAAAATTCGATTTTCAGCCGCATGAATTTGTTCCTTTTAAGGACAAGAAGGTTTGCGATTATGTTCGTAGCCTCAGCGGCAAGGACCTCGAAAAGAGAGAAGATTGGTGGCATCCGGAATTTAACGTAAAAGTTATGATGAACCCCCATCCCGTTCTCATCGCAACACTTTTTTCACGCCTTAAGGCTGCATCAGAAGCAGGCAAGAGCTTCACAATGATCCTCGGCAACCCCGAGCCCGATACATACATTCCTCTTGCACAGCTTATCAACTATTTCGGTGTTGATTGTAGCAAGGTTCACCTTGTTGCAGAAGACGAATGGGCTGACGAAAACGGCAACATCGCTCCTATCACATACGAAGCAGGTTTTGCACATTCAATGATCAAGTATCTCTACAACCAGATCGACGAAAAGCTCCGTATGCCTATGGAAAATGTTCATTTCCCCACAAACGCAAATATCAACGATTATTCTAAGATTATCGACGATATTACAGAGGGAACAGGTGCTGATATCGCATCTACATCTCCCGGTTGGGCAGGTCATATGGCATTTGTTGATCCTATCCCCGAATTCATCGGTAGCGGTGATATCGAAGAATGGCTCAACCAGCCCGCACAGATCGTTAAGCTCCATCCCATGACCATCATGCAGAACTCTCTTAACGGTACATTCGGTCAGTCCGGTGATATCGCTAATGTTCCTCCTTGTGCTGCAACCATCGGTCCTCTCGATGTAATGCGCGCTAAGGAAAGAATCGAAGTTCACGCACTTGCAACTTGCGGTACATTCTCATCATGGCAGAGAATGACAAGCCGTCTTTGCACACACGGTCCTGTTACACCTTACCTCCCGAGCTCAATGCTCCAGACAAAGAAGACTCAGGTTTACATCAGTGAAGAACTTGCAGCTCCCTTTGAATGCTGGGAAAAGGTTGGATATTAATATCCGATTTAACTTTACAAATAAAAAAGACAGTCCGCGGACTGTCTTTTTTTGTTTAAGATTCTTCACCATTATCTTCCTCAGGCGATTCGTCATAGGTGTCAATATACATATCCTCACATTCTACCTGCAATTCTTTTAACTCTTCAATTATGTCAGTTACCTTGTTGAACATTTTAAAATACATCTTTTTGTAGTTTGGCATAATACGCTCTCTCCTTTAAAATAAAAAATGCGCCAACCGAAGCTGACGCATGAAAAACGCACAGCCCCAGTTCCAAGTTGCTACACTTTTAACTACACCCAAAGGTACAGCGAACCAAAGTGTGCGTTTTTACCAAACGCACACCTTTAGGTGTATTATACGTTAAAAGTGTAGCATTGTCATTATATCACCAATCTTTAAAAATTGCAATAGTTTTCTGTAAAAATATGTAAATTTTACAAAGATTCTTCGCCGCTGGCTCAGAATGACAAACGGGCGTTCTACTATCACCCTGAGCGAAGTGTGATAGTGTCTTTTTACTCATCTTCGTCATCATCTTCCTCAGAAGATTCATCATAAGTGTCAACATACATATCCTCGCATTCTACCTGCAATTCTTTTAATTCTTCAATCACATCAGTAACCTTGTTGAACATTTTTAAATACATCTTTTTGTAATCTGGCATAATAACTTCTCCTTTAAAATAAAAAAATGCGTCAACCGAAGCTGACGCATGAAAAACGCAAACCCCGATTGCTGCGAAACAAATCTTAACAAAAGAGGAGAATCTCCTACAATCACCAAGTGGAATTTGCATTTTTGCCTATTCAGACAGGTGATTGTAAAAGAGCATAATAACCCCTTGTAAAATAAAAAGAGATTCCTTTGTTTTTGTTAATTCAATTTGTTCCGCATTGTCATTATACCACTAAATTTTTAAAATTGCAATAGTTTTCTGTAAAATTATGTAAAATTTTATAATAAGATTATTTTCCCCCGACGAACGAGGAAAAATTGATGCAGAACGCACAACCCCCACCCGATGATGTACTTTGTGTACTTCAAGCGGTGGGGGTTGGGTGTAGCACATTTATAATGTGCGTTCTGCGCGATTTTTACCGTTCGTCAATAGGTGTGTAGGGTTTGCGTTTATTAATATTCTTGTACGCCGGACGGATAATCTTGCCGCCCGTCATTACTTCTTCTATTCGGTGTGCACACCAGCCTACTATTCTTGCCATTGCAAAGATGGGTGTGTAGAGTTCTTCGGGGATATTGAGCATCTGATAGATGAATCCTGAATAGAGGTCTACATTTGCCGGCATTGGTGCAGTTATGCCCTTTAAATCCGCAAATACCTTGGGGGCAATGCGTTC
>JAZQLR010000115.1:0-20338 GCA_045542775.1 Clostridia bacterium | reverse complement strand
TGCCATTGCAAAGATGGGTGTGTAGAGTTCTTCGGGGATATTGAGCATCTGATAGATGAATCCTGAATAGAGGTCTACATTTGCCGGCATTGGTGCAGTTATGCCCTTTAAATCCGCAAATACCTTGGGGGCAATGCGTTCAACTGCATCATAGAGTCGAAATTCTGCCTCTTTGCCCATTTCTGCCGCAAGCTCACGGGCGGATTCCTTGAGGATTACTGCACGGGGGTCGGACAGGGTATAGATTGCGTGACCTATACCGTAGATAAGACCACTGCCGTCGCCGGCTTCCTTATTGACAATCTTACAGAGGTAATCGTAAACCTCGTTGTCGTCGTCCCAGTTCTTTATATTCTGCTCCATCTCGGACATCTGGGCAAGGGTTTTTTGATTTGCACCGCCGTGCTTGGGGCCTTTGAGCGAGCCGATTGCCGCCGCAACTGCCGAATAGGTATCGGTGTTACTTGACGAGAGCACACGGATTGAAAACGCCGAGTTATTACCGCCGCCGTGCTCTGCGTGGAGCATCAGGGCGCGGTCGAGAACTCTTGCCTCGGTTTCGGTGTACTTGTGATTGGCTCTTATCATATAGAAGAAGTTCTCCGCAATTGAAAGCTCGGGCTTGGGGTTATGGAGAACAAGGCTTGTTCCGTCATAGTAGTGCTTCTTTGCCGCATACGCATAAGCTACCATTGTGGGGAATCTGGAGATAAGCTCAAAGCTCTGACGGAGCAGGTTTTCAAGCTCGATTCCGTCCGGGTTATCTTCACTGTCGTAGGAATACAGCGCAAGGACAGACCTTGCCAGCTTATTCATAATATTGCTGCTGGGCGCTTTTAAAATCATATCCTCGGCAAAGTTGTCGGGGAGTCTTCTTCCCTCAGCAAGAACCTTTGTAAATGTTTCAAGTTCTTCCTTTGTGGGAAGCGAGCCGAACATAAGGAGAAAGACCACTTCTTCAAAGCCGTATCTACCCTCTTTGTCGCAGTTTTCCACAATGTCCTTAATGCTGATGCCACGGTAACGGAGCGTTCCCTCGATGGGGGCTTTGTTACCCTCGTCCAGCACGTAGCCGTGAACCTCACCCACACTGGTGAGTCCGGCAAGAACACCTGTGCCGTCTGCGTTACGCAGACCTCTTTTTACATTATATTCGCTGTAGTAATGCTTGGGAACATCACTGAAATTTTTGTGCTGATCCAAAATGGCATCTATATATTTCGTAAATTCCTGTTTCATTTCAGTATCCCGTCCTTTCGTTTTGAGTGTTTTAACCCGGAGGCCACTGAAGACTTCTGCCTCCCAGCAGGTGGAAGTGGATATGTCCCACGGTCTGGCCGCCGTCTGTGCCGCAGTTGTTGACTATACGATAGCCGTTTTCACTGAAGCCGAGTTCTTTGGCAATCTTTGCCGCCGCCTCGTATATCTTTGCGATTACCGCAGAGTTTTCTGCGGTAATCTCGTTTGCAGATTTAATATGATTTTTAGGAACAATTATAATATGCTCGGGTGCCTGAGGCTCGATGTCACGGAATGCGTAAACTCTTTCGTCCTCGTACACCTTTGTTGACGGGATTTCGCCCGCAATTATCTTACAAAACAGACAATCCATATTGGTTCTCCTTTTATTTCACAAGTGTTTTAACCAAATCAAGTGCTTCGGCAATCTTGGAAGCGTCCTTACCGCCTGCCTGTGCGCTGTCGGGCTTGCCGCCGCCACCGCCGCCGCAGGTTTTTGCAACCTCACGGATGATGTTGCCTGCGTGTGCGCCCTTTGCTACTGCATCGGGGGTTGCCATTGCAACAATATTAACCTTGTCGTCTGCCGCTGATGCCAGAACGATTACTGCGCAGCCTGCTTTCTGCTTGAGGTTGTCGCCCGCGCCACGGAGGGCATTCATATCAAGTCCGTCATCAAGGCGATGTGCAATCACTTTAATTCCGTTAACTTCCTCTGCCTCGTCAACAAGCGAGCCAAGACCGCTGTTTGCCATCTTGCTCTTAAGGCTTTCAAGCTCACGCTTTAAGTTCTTGTTCTCGTCAACAACTGCCTGAGCCTTTGCTTCAAGCTCGTGAACGCTGCTCTTAATGGTTTCTGCCACCTTTGCGATTGTTGCCTTTGCATCGCTTAGCTGCTGCATTACGCCAAGACCTGTTACAGCTTCGATTCTACGAACACCTGCCGCAACGCCGTTTTCGGAAACAATCTTGAAGAGACCAGCCTGAGCGGTATTGGTAAGATGTGTACCGCCGCAGAATTCAACCGAGTAGTCGCCCATTGAAACAACGCGGACAACCTCGCCGTACTTCTCGCCGAACTGCGCTGTTGCGCCCAGTTTCTTTGCCTCGTCAATGTTCAGCTCCTGAATAATGATGGGCATTGCCTCCATAATTGCGGAATTTACCAGTTCCTCAACCTTTTTGATTTCGTCTGCTGTCATTGCCTCAAAGTGTGAGAAGTCAAATCTCAGGTGGTTTGCGTTCACCTCTGAGCCTGCCTGTGCAACATGAGTGCCCAGAACTTCTTTGAGCGCCTTGTGGAGAAGATGTGTTGTTGAGTGGTTGCGGCAAACCGCCATTCTGTTTGTTTTGCAAACCGAAAGTGTTGCCATATCGCCCTTCTGGAGCGCTCCGTCCTCAACCTTTACTATATGGAAGTAGATACCGTCACCATTCTTTTTGGTGTCGATAACCTTTGCTTTTGCATTTGCTGTTGTTACCACGCCGATATCGCCCGACTGGCCGCCCATTTCAGCATAGAACGGTGACTTTTTAACCACAACAATACCCTCTTCACCAGCGCCGATTGCATCGGTCTCGCCACCGTCTGCAACCAGTCCCACAATCTCGGATTCTGCGGTTAAGCTATCATAGCCGACAAACTCGGTTGCGTCAGCCTTGATATTAACTGCGCTGTCATCGTCCCAGCTGGAGCCGTCCTTGCGGTTCTTTCTTGCGGTTTCTTTCTGAATTTTAAGCTGCTTGTCAAAACCGTCTCTATCTACCTTAAGGCCCTGTTCCTCGCAGATTTCAACCGTGAGGTCAATGGGGAAGCCGTAGGTATCGTTCAGCTTGAACGCATCCTCGCCGCAGAGAGTGTCGCTGCCCTTTGCCTTGGTTTCTTCGATATAAGTGTTAAGAATTGCAAGGCCGCCCTCAATGGTCTTTGAGAACTTTTCTTCTTCAATTCTTACAACCTTTTTGATGTAATCTCTTTTTTCGTCAAGCTCGGGGTAACCCTGCATTGACGAGTCGATAACTGTATCTGCAACGGTGTAGAGGAACTCGCCCTCGATGCCGAGGAGTCTGCCGTGGCGTGCCGCGCGTCTCAGGAGTCGTCTTAAAACATAGCCTCTGCCCTCGTTTGACGGAATAACGCCGTCGGATACCATCATAACTGTACTTCTGATATGGTCGGTAATAACACGAAGTGAAATATCAGTCTTTTCATCGTTCTTATATTCAACGCCGGCAATTCTGCAGATGTGCTTCATTGTATTCTGAACGGTGTCAACCTCAAACAGGTTATTTACGCCCTGCATAATGCAGGCAAGGCGTTCAAGGCCCATACCTGTATCAATATTGGGGTTTGCGAGGCGGTTGTAGTTGCCGTCCTCGTCCTTATCGAACTGCGTGAATACGAGGTTCCAGACCTCCATAAAGCGGTCGCAGTCGCAACCGAGCTTACAATCAGGCTTGCCGCAGCTGAATTCGATGCCACGGTCAACATGGATTTCGGAGCAGGGACCGCAAGGACCTGTTCCGTGTTCCCAGAAGTTGTCTTCCTTGCCGAGTTTCACAACTCTTTCGGGGTTTACGCCAATTTCGTTGATCCAGATGTCACGAGCCTCGTCGTCCTCTTCGTAAACGGTAATCCAGAGCACTTCTTCGGGGATTTCCATAACTTTTGTGAGGAATTCCCAGCCCCATGCGATTGCTTCGTGCTTGAAGTAGTCGCCGAATGAGAAGTTACCCAGCATTTCAAAGAATGTGCCGTGGCGTGCAGTTTTGCCCACGCACTCGATGTCGGGGGTACGGATACACTTCTGACAGGTGGTAACTCTGCGTCTTGGCGGAACTTCTGCACCTGTAAACCATTTTTTCATAGGCGCCATACCCGAGTTAATGAGAAGTAAGCTTGCGTCGTTCTTCGGCACAAGTGAAAAGCTGTCGAGTCTCAGACAGTCCTTCGATTCAAAAAAGCTTAAAAACTTCTCTCTGATTTCGTTAAGTCCCATATTCTTCATAATCTTTCGTTGCCTTTCTGTATTTAAATTTTTAAAACGCATAGATATCTTATTTTATCATATAATTTTACCATTATTTTAACAATTAGTCAAGAGTACAACTGCTAAAAGCTCCGTTAAATGCCACTTTTGACAAAAAATTTAGCGGTACACCGTTTGGTATACCGCTAAAATTTTAAATATTCATTTATTTCTCGGGAAGAATTACTTCCTTGCCGCCCATATAGGGTCTCAGAATTTCAGGAACGGTGATTGAACCGTCTGCGTTCTGGTAGTTCTCTAAGATTGCGGCAACTGTTCTGCCGATTGCAACGCCGGAGCCGTTGAGTGTGTGAACAAGCTGTGCCTTGTCCTTAACCGAGTTCTTGAACTTGATGTTTGCACGGCGTGCCTGGAAGTCCTCGAAGTTGGAGCAGGATGAAATCTCAACAAATCTGTTGTAGCTGGGCATCCAAACCTCGATATCGTACTTCATTGCAGCGGTGAAGCCAAGGTCGCCGATACAGATTTTAACCACACGGTAGGGAAGCTTTAAGAGCTTGAGTACCGATTCTGCATCGTTTACAAGGCTTTCGAGCTCTTCGTAGGAGTTCTCGGGGTTGGCAAACTTAACAAGCTCTACCTTGTTGAACTGGTGCTGACGGATAAGACCACGGGTATCTCTGCCGGCACTTCCTGCCTCGGCTCTGAAGCAAGCGGTGTATGCGCAGTACTTAAGCGGAAGCTGGCTGCCGTCGAGGATTTCGTCACGGTGCATATTGGTAACGGGAACTTCCGCTGTAGGAACAAGGAAGTAGTCGGTATTTGATACCTTGAATGCATCTTCCTCAAACTTGGGCAGCTGACCTGTGCCTACCATACTGTTTCTGTGAACCATAAACGGGGGGAATATTTCGGTGTAGCCGTTCTGGCTGGTGTGGGTATCGAGGTAGAAGTTGATAACCGCACGCTCAAGCTGAGCACCTGCGCCCTTGTATACAGTGAAGCGTGTGCCGGTAATCTTTGCAGCTGTTGCTGCGTCTAAGATTCCCAAATCCTCGCCCAAATCCCAGTGAGCTTTCGGCTCGAAGTCAAATGCTGTCGGCTCCATAAAGCGGCGAACCTCAACATTGTCCTCGTCGGTATCACCATCGGGAACTGTGGGGTTTGCGATATTGGGGATTGTATACATTATCTTTTCAATCTGCTCGTCGATTGTTCTGACTTCCTCGTCGAGCTTTTTGATATCGTCTGAAAGAACTTTCATTTCGGCAAAGATTGCAGTTGTGTCCTTGCCCTCTTTTTTCATTGCAGGAATCTGCTTTGAAACCTCGTTCTGGCGGCTCTTCATCTGCTCAACCTCGAAAAGTGCTTCACGGCGCTTTTTGTCAAGCTCTAAAAGTCCGTCGATGTCGATGCGGTCTTCCTTTCTTCTCTTAAGTGCTTCGATAAGCTTTTCCGGCTCGTTTCTTAAAATTCTGATGTCAATCATTTTTATATCTCCTTTTTGTAAAATTGTCTACTTGTTTAAAAATTCTTTTAACAACCGATAGTACGCAAGTGCGGTATCATCAAAACCAATTGGCTCGATTTTTGAGAACTTTTCTTTTGCCGCAGCTTTGTCACCATCCTTGTACTGGTCAAAAATATCTATCAGGTCATTTAACGCCTGGTTTCCGGTTTCCAGTTCCGATTCAAGCGACGCTGTCTTTTGAAGCTTCTCCTCAAGCTGCCGATTTTTTTCGGTCAACTCAACAATCTGCTTTTCAAGAAGCTCGACCTGTTTCTGGTGTCCGGTTATCTGTAATTCGTATTCCTCCTGAAAACTGTCGAGCCGTGTTTCGGACAAACAAGCCACCAAAACGATGAGAATTACACAAACCACCATTATCAGTCCGTAACCGTATACTTTTTTATAATTTTTCTTCAAATTTTTCACCTCAAATCGCAATTAGCCGTATTTGCCAAAATTTTGCCCCTTAAAGGCGTTTTGCCCTTTGGCAATATAAGTTCATTGCCAATGTTCATTTTTTGCCTTGTGCGGAGTCACTTTTCTGTCAAATTTTGACATATTTTGGAAATTACTTCAATTTTCTTAAAATGTTTTCCAAATCGTCGTTGCTGTAGTATTCAATTTCAATTTTGCCGCGTTTTTTGCCGTGCTTGATTGAAACCTTTGTTTCCAGTTTGTGCGAGAGTGTGTCGGCGAGATTTTTGAAGTAGGCTTCTAAATTTTTGTCAACGGTTTTTGATTTTTTTGTGCCGCGGTTTTTTGCAATAACTGCCGCTACCGCTTCTGCCTGACGGACGCTCAATCCATCTTTTTCAATTTTCTCGGCAAGGATGAGTCTGTCGGACTCCTTTTCAAGCGAGAGAATTGCTCTTGCGTGACCTGCACTTATTTTTCCATCAACAACCATCTTCTTAACGGTGTCGGAAAGCTGATTAAGACGAAGTGCGTTTGCAACAGCGCTGCGGCTTTTGCCCACTCGTTGGGAGACCTCCTCCTGAGTGAGGGCAAAGGTATCCATCAGTTTTTTGTAACCCTCGGATTCTTCGATGGGGTTTAAGTCCTCTCTCTGAAGATTTTCGATGAGGGCAACCTCCATAATTTCCTTTTCGGTATATTCGCCGATTATGCAGGGAATTTCCTTCAGCCCCGCAAGCTTTGCCGCACGCCAGCGTCTTTCGCCGGCAATTATAATGTAAATGCCGCCTTTTTCCGGCTTTACAAGGATTGGCTGGATAACTCCGTGCTCCTTTATGGACGAGGCAAGTGCTTCAAGCGCCGCTTTGTCAAAGGTTTTTCTGGGTTGGTCGGGGTTGGGTTCGATGTCTCGGATTTTAAGGCGTGTAACGCCGCTTTGTTCCTCTGCCGATTCCTGTGATTTTTTCACATCAACAACAGGACTTGCAACGGGAACATCATCAAAGAACGCACCCAAGCCTCTGCCCAGACCTTTTTTTGCCTTGGACTTTGTGCTTGTTTCTGCCATTATCATTCTCCTTTCATAGCTTGTCCAGATAAATCGGGACAGCATATCTGTTATATATCACTATTTATTTCTCTTGATTATCTCCTCGGCAAGCTCGGTATAAACCTCTGCGCCACGGGAGTTTTTGTCGTATTCGATTACCGGCTGACCAAAGCTCGGCGCTTCTGAAAGGCGCACATTTCGCGGTATAATCGTTGCAAAAACCTGAGATTTAAAGAACTTTTTAACCTCGTCAACCACCTGAATTGAGAGGTTTGTTCTTGCGTCAAACATGGTGAGCAGAACGCCCTCAAGTGAAATTTCGGGGTTAAGCTTTTGTTTTATCATTTTTATTGTGTTTGTCAGCTGGCCAAGCCCCTCAAGTGCGTAATATTCGCACTGGATAGGTACAAGTACCGTATCTGTTGCGGTAAACGAGTTAAGCGTAATAAGGCCAAGTGACGGCGGACAGTCAATGAAGATAAAATCAAAATTATCCTTGATTTCCTTAATGGAGTTTTTAAGTACATATTCGCGGTTTTCACGCATTACAAGCTCAAGCTCTGCACCTGCAAGGTGTATATTTGACGGACAAATCCAAAGATTGTCAAACTCGGTTTTTATAATAACCTCGCTCATGGGAACATCGTTGATTATACAATCATAAATTGATTGTTCCACACTTTTAGGGTCAACGCCCAAGCCGCTTGTAGTGTTTCCCTGAGGGTCTATATCTATAAGAAGCACCTTTTTGCCCCGTTTGCCAAGGCAGGCACTTAAGTTAACGGCAGTTGTGGTTTTGCCCACTCCGCCCTTTTGATTTGCTATGGCAATAACCTTTCCCATATCAAGCAATTCTCCATATCATAGAATTTTTCTTACATTTAATATAATATCACCATTTTATGAAAATTTCAATACTTTTTCATAAATGTTTCCCGTGAAACATCTTGACTTTGAATAAATGCGTCAACCGCATAAAATAATTTCTATGTTTTTATTGTTTCACGGGAAACATTAAAATTTGGGTTGCGTAAAAACTATGTTTTTAAAAAGCATTCCATTTGGGGATAGTTAAAATTGATTCAGAACACACAAACCGAGCCAAAGTCTTGACTTTGGGTTACCCGAAGCTGTACTCGTTGTACAGCGAGAGGCGAGGTTTGTGCGTAGCAAAAAGACTATACAAAAAGAAAAATCGCACAACAATGCGATTTTTCTACATTTATAATAGTTTTTTGTTGCCAATTTAAAAGGAGTGCTATTTGATTCTCCCGTCTTTTTGCGGTCTGGACTATTTTAACATCCCCACAATAATTATTTAACAAGCTTTCTTATCCACTTTTTACTTTTGAATCTCCAGATTGAAAGCACCAGCTTCACAACCTCTTCAAGCATCATTATAAGGTAGATTTGGGTTATGGGGAGCTTAAACGCAAGTCCCGAAATGCATACAAGCGGAACGCCCACAAGCCAAACCGAGCTTATATCGATTAGCGCCGCCGCTTTCGGGTCGCCGCCGTTACGGAAAATTCCCACAATAAAGAGGAATGTCAAAGCTTTTACATTCATAAAGCACGCCATAAGAAACAGCACCTTTAGTGCCTCGCTGTGAACTTCAGGGGTAATGTTGTACGGGATAAGCACAAGGGGTCTTGCCAGAATGAATAGTGCCGAAAACATAAGCGAAAATGCCGTGTTCATAAAGCATAGCCGCTTTGAAACATCGTACGCCTTGTCGTACTCACCGCCGCCAATCATTTTGCCTACCAGAATTCCCGTAGCATTGCCACCGCCGTGGAAGAACACCAGAAGAAGTCTTTCAACATTCTGAACGATTGTGATTATAACGGTTGCCTCGGTGCTTATCTGTGAATACACCCACGAATATGTCGTTGTACCGAGCGCCCATGCACTCTCATTGAGGATTATGGGGATTGCGGCTTTAAAGTAGCCGCCAAGCATATCTTTGGGCACAGAGAATAATTCTTTAGGCGTTGCCGCCTGCAAAAACTTTTTGCCGTAAACCGCCCCGATAATAATCGAAAGCTCCACCGTTCTTGCAATAATAGTTGCAATTGCCGCACCCTCAACTCCCATAGCCGGGATTGGGCCTGCCCCGAATATGAGCAGCTGATTTACAACAAGATTGACAAAAAGTCCCACCAGTCTTGAAATAAACGGAATATTCGCCTTTTCGCTACAGCAAAGGCTGATATCAAAAGCCGAAGTCAACCCTGCAAATATATACGAAAAGCAGGCAATTTTAAGGTATTTTGCGCCGTATTCCACAACCGCCGCATCCCTGCGGAAGACCCGTATAATGGTCTCCGGTGCAAAAAACGCCAAGGACATAAATAATGCCGATGCAATAACAACCAGTATTATATTAAGCCCCAAAACCTTTCGCATTCTGCCGTAGTTCCTTGCGCCCCAGTACTGGGAGGCAAAAACGCCTGCGCCACCGCAAACACCGAACACAACTACGCTGAACAGAAAAAACCACTGGTTTGCAATGCCCACAGCGGCAATTACATCACCGCCAAACGAGCCAAGCATCACGCTGTCCAACAGATTTATAAACGCTGCAATCAGCTCTTTCAGCGCCATGGGTACCATAAGCCAAAAGAAGCTTTTATATATGTTTTTCAATTTACAGGCTCTCCTTATTTTCCATTATTTGACATTTTATAAACCTTTCATTGTAAGGGAGATGCGCTTTTTGGCAACATCCACTTCCAAAACTTTAACCTTTACAATGTCACCAATTGATACCACATCCATCGGGTGCTTTACAAACTTGTCGCTGAGCTGTGAGATGTGAACAAGTCCGTCCTGATGAACGCCAATATCCACAAATGCACCAAAGTCGATTACATTGCGGACCGTTCCGGTGAGAATCATTTCGGGTTTCAGATCTTCAAGAGACATTACATCTTCACGCAGAAGCGGCTGTTCCACCGAATCACGGGGGTCTCTGCCGGGTTTCACTATTTCGTCGATAATATCACGGAGTGTAGGAACGCCAACGCCCAAAGCTTCGGCAAGGGTTTCTATCTTCTTTGCCTTTACTCGGTCGTGAATATCTTTGAGGTTGCCCTCCTCTACATCCTTTACGGTGTAGCCGAGAGCCTCAACCAATTTTTCGGCAGCCTCGTAGGATTCGGGGTGGACAGAGGTGTTGTCAAACACATTTTTGCCGCCGGCAATTCTTAAAAAGCCTGCACACTGCTCAAACGCCTTAGGGCCAAGCTTTGAAACTTTTTTCAGCTGGGTACGGCTTGTAAATCTGCCCTCTTCTTCGCGGTATTTGACAATATTTGCCGCAATGGTCTCGCTAATTCCCGAGATATATTTAAGAAGTGGCGCAGATGCGGTGTTGAGGTCAACGCCGACGCTGTTTACGCAGTCTTCAACCACGCCGCCGAGGACTTCGTCAAGGCGTTTCTGGTTCATATCGTGCTGGTACTGACCAACACCGATTGCCTTTGGCTCAATCTTAACAAGCTCGGCAAGGGGGTCCTGAACACGCCTTGCAATAGAAATTGCGCTACGCTGGGTAACATCAAAATCGGGAAATTCCTTTGCGCCGAGCACCGATGCTGAATATACCGATGCGCCTGCCTCGTTGGTTATTATATACTTAACTGCTTTGTCCTTAATTTCCTTAATAAGATTTGACGCAAAGATTTCGGTCTCCTTTGATGCTGTTCCGTTACCTATGGAGATAAGGGTTACATTGTGCTTTTCGATGAGGCCTTTAATAAAGGTCTTTGCCTGCTCCCTTTGTGCGTCGGAATGGGTGATATAAATCACGCCGGTATCCAGAACTCTGCCTGTCTCGTCAACTACGCCCACCTTACAGCCTGTGCGGTAGCCCGGGTCAAGACCGATTACAATCTGGCCACGGATTGGCGCTTGCATAAGCAGATTCTTGAGGTTTTCTCTGAAAATCTGCATCGCCTGCTCGTGGGCAATGTCGGTAAGTTCGTTGCGGATTTCTCTTTCGATTGCCGGCTGAATGAGTCTGGAATACGCATCAGCAATTGCCGCCTCTACCAAATCCTTACCCACTGCATCGTCCTTTGAAAGTTCTGTACGATTGAGGTAGTTTAATATCTTCTCGTCCTCTATTTCGATTTTAACAGAAAGGAATTTTTCGTTTTCGCCACGGTTAATTGCAAGAACTCTGTGGGGAACAGCCTTTGAAACCGGCTCGGAATATTCATAATAGTTGCGGTAAACCGAATCTTCTTCGGGGTTTTGTGCCTTTGACACCAAAAACCCGCCCTTTTGGGTCAGTTCTCTTATCTTTTTGCGGTGCTCCGCATTGTCGGAAACCGCTTCCGCAATAATATCCATTGCACCCTGAAGTGCATCCTCTGCGGTCTCCACTCCCTTTTCAGGGTCAATGAACGGCTGTGCCATATCCTCGGGCGTGCCGTCCTTTGTCATCTGCAAATACAGAAGATTCGCAAGCGGCTCAAGACCTTTTTCCTTTGCGACTGTTGCACGGGTACGGCGTTTGGGGCGGTAGGGACGATAGATGTCCTCAAGCTCCGAAAGCTTCTGTGCATTATCAATCTGCGCCGCAAGCTCTTCGGTCAGCTTGCCCTGCTCCTCAATAATTCGTTTGATGTCCGCCTTGCGCTCCTCCATATTACGGAGATATGTGAGGCGGTCATTGAAAACACGAAGTACCTCGTCATTAAGCTCGCCCGTTGCCTCTTTGCGGTAACGGGAAATAAAGGGAATTGTGTTTCCCTCGTCAATAAGAGCAATGGTGTTGTCCACCTGCCACTGTTTAAGGTTTAATTCTTCTGCAAGCTGCTGTGCAATAGTCATTTTGGATTTTCCTTTCATTAGCTAATTTAGCGCGTCCTTTATAATTTTATCTATGTATTCGCAGACACCTTTAAAATTTGTATCTATATCAGCATTTGATATTCTGATTACATTTAATCCCTGTTCCTTTAAGAATTTATCCCATTCCTTGTCGCGACATATCCCGTCATCCATATAGTGTTGGCTTCCATCAAGTTCAACAACAAGCTTTGCCGAGTGACAGTAAAAGTCTACGATGTAGTTGCCAATAATCTTTTGTTTATAAAATTTTGCAGGGTAATCTTTTAAAAAATCGTACCATAAATGTCGCTCATGCCTTGTCATTTCTTTCCTAAGTTGTCTGGCATTCTTCAATAACTTATTATTTTTCGGCAGCATCTTTCACAACCTTTTGCCCTCTCAGTCAGCTTTGCTGACAGCTCTCCCAAGGGGAGAGCCAGCCTCCCACCGGGGGGAGGTGTCACGGCCTTTGCCGTGACGGAGAGGGGTATTGTGTACGAGAAGTGTTTTATATACCCCTAAAAATCAAATAAAGATATCTGGCTCGTTTCGGGCAGCCCATTAAGGCAGCCATTGTCGCGAAGTGTTTCGATTACTGTTTTGGTAAGCTTTGCGCGTGTCTTAAGATCGTCAATCGACATAAACTCGCCGTCTTTTCTTGCATCGGCAATGTTCTGTGCCGCGGCGTTACCCACACCCTGAAAGGCGTTGATGGGGAGACGAATTTTTCCGTCTACTTTCTGGAACTTGAACGCATCGGACTGATAAATATCCGCCGGCAGAAATTCGATGCCGCGCTGATACATCTCGTGAACAATTTCGCATATTGTGTAAACCGACTTCTCGGTCGCAGACCAATCGTTCTGGCGTTGTTCGAGGTTTCGCATCTCGCTTAGCAGGAATTCGTCGCCCTGAGCCATAATCGCCGCATCAAAAAGATCGGCACGGACGGTAAAGTACGCAATATAGAAGTCTATTGGGTAATGCACCTTGAAATACGCAACGCGGAACGCCATCATTACATACGCCGCCGCGTGGGCTTTCGGGAACATATACTTAATCTTTTTACAGGAGTCAATGTACCATTCGGGGACATTATTCTCACGCATAGGAATCTCATATTCCTCGGGCATACCCTCTTTTGCCGCTCTGCCCTTACGGACAAACTCCATTATCTTAAACGCAAGTCCCGGCTCTACACCCTTATTCATAAGGTATGTCATAATATCGTCACGAACACCGATAACCTCGGAAAGCGTTGCCGTGCCAGCCTTGATAAGCTCCTGTGCGTTGCCCAGCCACACATCTGTACCGTGGGAGAGACCCGCAATCAGAACAAGCTCATAGAATGTGGTCGGCAAAGTATCGAGCAGCATCTGTCTTGTGAACGAAGTTCCAAACTCAGGGATACCGAATGTTCCTACTTTAGAGCGAATTTGCTCGGGAGTTACCCCGATTGTCCCGGTGTTTGAGAATATCCGCATTGTGTCGGGGTCGTCAAGTGGTATCTTGGTTGCGTCGAGTCCCGTAAGCGTTTCAAGCATACGGATTGTCGACGGGTCATCGTGGCCGAGAATATCAAGCTTCAACAAATTATCGTGGATTGAGTGGAAGTCGAAGTGTGTGGTTATAACCCCCGACTCCTTTTTCTCCGCCGGATGCTGAACGGGACAGAACTCGTGAATGTCCATAGTCTTTGGGCATACAATAATTCCGCCGGGGTGCTGACCCGTGGTGTTTTTGATGTCAACCAGTCCCTTTGAAACACGCTTCAGCTCCGCCTGAGTGGGGACAACGCCTTTCTTTTCGTAATACTTTTTGCCGTAAAAGCCTATTGCGGTCTTATCGGCAATTGTGCCGATTGTTCCTGCCTTAAAAACAAAGGCATCACCAAACAGCTCGCCAACATATTTGTGGGCAGTCGCCTGATACTCACCCGAAAAGTTAAGGTCAATATCGGGGACTTTGTCGCCCTTGAAGCCAAGGAATGTCTCAAACGGAATATTAAAGCCGTCCTTATGCATCTTTTCGCCGCAGTCGGGGCAAGTTTTGTCGGGCATATCAATGCCGATATTGTATTCACCCTTGGTGAAGAATATGCTCTTTTTACAGTTGGGGCAGATATAATGCGGTGCAAGAGCATTAACCTCGGTAATCCCTGCAAGGTACGCCGCAAAGGACGAGCCGACAGAGCCTCGCGAGCCAACAAGGTAGCCTGCCTCGTTGGACTTTTTAACCAGCTTATGTGCAATCATATACATAACCGCATAGCCGTATCTCAAAATACAGCCAAGCTCTCTGTCCATTCGTTCCTGAACAATTTCGGGCAGAACCTCGCCGTATTCACGGTGTGCCTTGGCGTGGCACATATCAAGGAGATCCTGTTCACAGTTATCAATTGATGGGTTGTAGGTGCCGCCCTTGAGCGGCTCAATATCCTCAATCATATCCGCAATTAGGTTGGTGTTGGTAACAACCACCTCGTACGCCTTTTCCTTGCCAAGATAGCTGAACTCCTCAAGCATCTCGTCGGTTGTACGGAAGTAGAGCGGTGCCTGCATATCCGCATCGCCATACCCTTGAGCGCCTTGCAGAATTCTGCGGTAAAGCTCGTCCGACGGGTCCATAAAATGAACATCACAAGTCGCAACAACGGGTTTGCCAAGCTTCTCGCCCAGCTCGCAGATTTTGCGGTTGAAGTCTTTGAGGGTTTCGCGGCTTTCAACATCGCCGTTTCGAACCATAAATTCATTGTTGCCCAGCGGCTGAATTTCAAGGTAGTCATAAAACGCCGCAATCTTTTCGATTTCCTCTTCGGGTCTGCCCTCACGGATTGCAATGTATAGCTCGCCCGCCTCGCAGGCACTTCCGATTATAAGTCCCTCACGGAGCCTCGACAGCACACTCTTATACATTCTTGGCCTTTTATAGAAGTAGTCGAGGTTGGACTTGGAAATAAGCTTATACATATTTTTAAGACCCTGCTCGTTCTTTGCAAGCAGAATAATATGGTTATAAGGACTTTTGAGGAAGTCCTCATTTTTGTCGATAGTCCAGCTTTCGTCAAAGGCAGTTTCCTTTTCTTCCTTTAATTTAAGAAGCTTTATAAGTGCTTCGGCGGTTGCGGTTGCATCGTCGAGGGCACGGTGGTGGTTTTCCAAAGAAACGCCAAGTCTCTGGCACATCAGGTCAAGCCTGTGGGACTTTTCATCGGGGAACATCTCCTTTGAAAGGTCGATGGTATCCATAATCGGGAACTCGTCAAAACCGAGCGGAGTTTGGTCTTCGCCCAATTTCTCGTTATAGCGTTTTACTTCAGCCTTAATAAAGCCCACATCGAACTTTGCGTTGTGTGCCACAATAAAGTTTTTAACGCTGTTGCGTGTTCCGCAAAAGTCGATAAATTCGGGCAAAACCTCGTCGATTGTCGGGGCGTCCTTCACCATCTCGTCAGAAATCCCCGTCAGCTCGGTAATCTGCGGCGGAATGGGTCTTTGCGGGTTCACCAGACGGGAAAATGTGTTTACAATCTCGCCGTCCATAATCTTTACGCCGCCGATTTCGGTTATTGTCTCGGTCTCGGGCGAAAGTCCCGTGGTTTCAATATCAAATACTATGTAAATATCGTCCTTAAAGCTTTTGGGGACGCTGTCCGTGCCTATGGGCAAATCGTTTACATAATACCCCTCTGTTCCGTAAAGGATTTTAAAGTCCTGACCATTCTTTCGGATTTTTTTGAGTGTGCCGAAGCTTTCGGGGAAAGCCTGCGCCACGCCGTGGTCGGTAATCGCTAATGCCTTGTGTCCCCACTTTGCCGCGCGACTTATAAGGTCTGATGCCGAGGTGATTGCGTCCTTTGCGCTCATCTTGGTGTGAAGATGCAGTTCAACTCGCTTTTCCTCCGCCATATCCATACGGATACCCGGCTTTTTGTGAATTTCCACCGAGTACACTTTCATTTTCTCACATCTGGCACGCTCTACATAGTCGTAATTGCCACGAACCGAAAGAATGTTTCCGGACTTGATTGCCGGAACAACTTTTCGAACCTTTTTCGCATCGCCGAATATTTCACAGCTTATCGCCCATGTATCGTCGCCTATATCAAAATTAACTGCAATATATGCAAGCTTGCCGTCCTTGTTTATTTCACGGGTTTCCACATCTAAAACCTCGCCACGGATTGTTGTCATTCCCATCCCTGCACGAAGTTCTATCATTTTAATCGGGTCATCGTCAATGGGTTTGCCGTAAACTGTTCCCGAAGTGGGTATTTCAACGACCTCGCCTGCAACCTCTTCTTTTGGAATTTCTCTCTTTATGGGGGTTGAAGCCTTTTTCTCGACCTCTTCCTCCATTTCCTTTTTCTCTATTTTATATGCTTCAATGTCGAATTCCTCAACACCTATTTCCACTTTTATGGGTCTGTCCAGTTCAAAGCTGATTATGTTTTCAAGAGTTTTGGCACAATCGTTCTTTTTCAGTATCTCCTTGCCGCTTCTCACATTCTGTATTTTGAGGGTATCCCCCTCGAGGCTTGCATAGCTCGCCATAAGAAACGCCTTGCAAATTCCCTTTTGTGTAAAAAGGGTGAAGAGCAGATTTCTGTAGTATTTCTCGCTGAATTCAAAGTCGGTGTGTCCATCCCACACATACTTGATGCGGATGTCCACCTTTTCAAGGTCATAAATTCTTTTTACATTTTCCGAAAACTCAAAAAGCTCTGCTGAATCCACCAGAGCCTCTGCCTTTAAATCAACCCGGACAGACTTATTTTTGACATCGACAATAAAGTCCGAGACCTCGGCGGCTTCAAGCTGCCGCGCAAACGGGTCAAGGACGGTTACTTTATCAAAAACATCAAGTATCCCTGCCAAAAAAATCTATCCTTTCATTTTTTCTATCTCGTTCATTAAGGTTTCAATAACCTTTTCTTCGGGGATTTTACCCACAATCTCGCCTTTTTTGAAGAGCAGTGCTTCGCCCACTCCACCGGCAATTCCTATATCTGCGTCACGCGCCTCACCGGGTCCGTTTACCGCACAGCCCATAACTGCAACTTTCAGCTTGCCGGGGACATTTTCAAGACGCTCGGAAATCTCTTTTGCAATGGGTATAAGATTAATTCTGCACCGCGCGCAGGTCGGGCACGAAACAACCTCTATCCCCTGCTCCATAAGGCCAAGGGATTTAAGTATCAGTTTTGCGGTGTCTACCTCGTGAACGGGGTCATCGGTGAGTGATACACGGATGGTGTCCCCAATTCCGTCGGCAAGGAGCGAGCCTATGCCGATTGCCGATTTGATAACGCCGCTTTTATATGTTCCAGCCTCGGTTACGCCTAAGTGGAGAGGATAACTGAACTTTTCCGACGCAAGACGGTATGCCGCAATGGTCTTTTTAACATCCGACGCCTTGATGGAAACAACGGTGTCATAAAAGCCGAACCTTTCAAGAATTTTTATATGTTCCTCTGCACTCTCCACCATTGCCTCGGGTGTTGCAGAGCCGTATTTTTCAAGTAACTTTTTATCAAGCGAGCCGCCGTTTACCCCAATTCTGATGGGGATATTTCTTTTCTTTGCTTCCTCTGCAACTATGCGCGCCTTTTCCTCGTCGCCGATATTGCCGGGGTTTATGCGTATTTTATCAACGCCACGCTCCATTGCGGTGAGGGCAAGGCGGTAGTCAAAGTGAATATCCGCAACGAGGGGAATATTTATGTTGTTTTTTATCTCGTAAATCGCCTCTGCCGCCGCCATATCGGGAACAGCAACGCGCACAATATCACACCCGTGGGCTTCCAGCTCACGGATTTGCTCAATGGTCTTTTTTGCATCGGAGGTCGGCGCCGTTGTCATCGACTGAACGGCAATTCTCTCCCCTCCGCCTATATAAATATTTCCTATTTTAACCCGTCTTGAATTGTTCACTCGGTTGGTCTCCTTTCACAAGGGAGTAAAAAATGGGCGATACGGGCAATTTTACTCCGCTTTTTCTATATTCATTATCTTCTCAACTCTTACTCCGTGTCTTCCGCCGAGGTGCTCTGCATCAAGGTATGCCTTTACTATTTCAACTGCCAGGTCGCAACCTGTTATTCTCTCGCCAAGGCAGATGATGTGCGCGTTGCTGTGTTCCTTTGCCATTCTTGCGCTGTATGTATCTGTTACATGTGCCGCGCGGATGCCTTTAACCTTATTTGCCGCAATGCTTACACCGATACCTGTTCCGCAAATAAGAATTCCCTTTTCGCACTCGCCCGAAACGATTGACTCTGCAACTTCCTTTGCAATATCGGGGTAGTCAACCGAAGTGGTGCCGAATGTGCCGAAGTCTTTGAACTCAACGCCTCTTTCTGTAAGGTAATTCTTTATTGTTTCCTTAAGGTTTACGCCGCCGTGGTCTGCTCCTATTGCCAACATAATATAAATTTCTCCTTTTTAATTTAAATTTCTATCTAATATATTATCAAATTTCATATAAAATATCAATTACTTTAAATAAAAATATTGAAATAAAATTAATTTAGTTGTATAATAATGTTAATAATAAATCCTTTCGGAAAGGACCGTGATTTTATGTCATATATGGAAGAATACAAGCTGTGGCTTGAAAAGGTTAAAGAATCGGACAAAGCCGAGCTTGAATCAATTAAAGATAATGAAAAGGAAATAAAGGAAAGATTCTATAAATCTCTGGAATTCGGTACGGCAGGCCTCCGCGGCGTTATCGGTATCGGTCTTAATCGTATGAATTCTTATGTGGTTGCCCGCGCGACTCAGGGTCTTTCTAACCAGCTTAAAAAAACCAACCCAGGAAAGACCGATTTAAAGGTTACTATTGCCTACGACAGCCGTCATAAGTCCGACGAGTTTGCAAAAACTGCGGCATCGGTACTTGCGGCAAACGGCATAAAGGCATTTATTTTTGAAGAGCTTAAACCCGTTCCCGAGCTTTCGTTCTCGGTAAGATATAAAAACGCAGATGCGGGAATTGCAGTTACTGCAAGCCACAACCCTGCAAAATACAACGGCTACAAGGTTTACGGCAGCGACGGCGCACAGCTGGGTCCCGAGCTTGCCGCAATCGTTCTTGAAGAAATCGAAAAAACCGATATGTTCGGCGGCGCAAAAATTATGGATTTTGACGAGGGTGTAAAGTCCGGCCTTATCGAAATTATGGGCGACGCTGTTGAAGAAGCGTTCTTAGACGAGGTTGAAAAGCAGTGCATCAACCCAGAATTAGTTCGTGAAAAGGGCAGGGATATGAAGTTTGTTTACACCCCGTTCCACGGCTCCGGCAACAAGCCCGTCCGCAAAATACTCAAAAGACTCGGCTTTGAAAATGTTCTGGTTGTTAAGGAACAGGAGTTGCCCGACGGCGACTTCCCCACAGTTGAAGCTCCCAACCCCGAATATAAAGAGGGTTTCAAACTCGCAATCGAGCTTGCAAAGGAAAACGGCGCAGACCTTATAATCGGTACAGATCCCGACGCAGACCGTTGCGGCATCTTAATCCGTGACAAGTCTGGCGAATATATTAACCTCACCGGCAATCAGACGGGACTTCTCCTTACCGAATACATTTTAAGCAGAAAGCAAGAAATGGGAACTCTCCCCAAGGACGGTTTTGTGGTTAAAACAATTGTTACTACAAATATAATTAAGGAAATTGCAGCATTTTATAATGTTGAAATGAAAGAAGTTCTCACCGGCTTTAAATTTATCGGCGAAAAGATTAAGGAAGCCGAGGAAACAGGCATCGGAACATACCTTTTCGGCTTTGAGGAAAGTTATGGCTACCTTGCCGGAACTTATGCCCGTGACAAGGACGCAGTTGTTGCAAGTATGCTGATTGCCGAAATGGCGGTTTACTACCGTGACAAGGGTCTCAGCCTTTACGACCAGCTGCAGAATGTTTACAAAAAATACGGTTTCTATAATGAATTTGTTGTATCGTACACCTTTGAGGGAATTGAGGGTACAGAAAAAATCAAGTCAATTATGGCAAATGTACGCAATAATCCTCCCAAAGTTTTTGGCGGCAAAAAAGTTTTTGCAATCCGTGACTATAAATCTTCAATCAGAAAAGATATCGAAAGTGGTGCTGAAGAAAAAATTCTTCTCCCCAAATCCGATGTAATTTACCTTGAGCTTGAAGATAACAACAACTTCATTGTCCGCCCGTCGGGAACGGAGCCAAAAATCAAACTCTACTGCCTGATTTGCGGCAAAACTCCTGAAGATGCAAAGACAATTGAAAATGCAGTTAAGTCAGATATTGAAGATA
>JAZQLR010000114.1:0-3860 GCA_045542775.1 Clostridia bacterium | reverse complement strand
TGTATATTCTTATGCTGCTGATTTCGTGGTTCGGGTCAAAACTGATACTTTCCCAGAGAATGTCTCAGGGCGAGCTGATAAGTATGATTACCTATGCAATGCAGATACTTATGAGCCTTATGAGCTTTTCAATGATTTTTGTAATGATTATTATTTCAAAGGCATCGGCTGAGCGTATTGCCGAGGTTTTAAGCGAGGAAAGCGACCTTTCGGACGGCGAGGAAAACATAACCGATATTCAGGACGGTTCGGTTGAATTTTGCGATGTTTCGTTCAGCTACTACAAAAGTCCCGACTCGCTTTGTCTTGAAGACATAAGCTTCAAAGTTGAGTCCGGCGAGAAGATAGGTATTATTGGTGGAACGGGTAGCGGCAAGACATCTCTTGTTCAGCTGATACCAAGACTCTATGACGCAACTCTGGGCGAGGTTTTTGTGGGCGGCAGAAATGTCAGAGAATACAATCTTGAGGCACTTCGCAGCAATGTTGCGGTGGTACTTCAGAAAAACGAGCTGTTCTCCGGAACAATAAAGGAAAATTTGCGTTGGGGTAATCCCGACGCAACCGACGAGGAGCTTGTACGGGTTTGCAAATTAGCTCAGGCAGACGAGTTTATACAAGGCTTCCCCGACGGCTATGACACTCACATTGAGCAGGGCGGCAAAAATGTTTCGGGCGGTCAGAAGCAGAGACTTTGTATCGCAAGAGCACTGCTTAAGTCACCTAAAATCCTTATTCTTGACGATTCCACAAGTGCCGTTGACACCGCAACAGACCGGCTTATCCGTACAGCTTTTGCCGAAGAAATTCCGGGAACTACACAATTCCTGATTGCCCAGCGTATTTCATCGGTGGAGCACGCAGACCGCATAATTGTGCTGGATAACGGCAGAATAAACGCCATTGGCTCGCATCAGGAGCTTCTTGAAACCAACGATATTTACCGTGAAATTTACGAATCACAGCAAAAGGGGGTGGGTGTAAATGAGTAGACCTATGGGACCCGGTCCGGGCGGCAGAGGTCGTGCAATGCACGCCACCAGAAAGCCCAAGGACACTAAAAAGACCCTTAAAGCTCTGTTTGGCTGTATCTTTAAAAATTATAAGCTGCATTTTGCTGCGGTTATGGTATTTATTATTATAAACTCCGTTGCCGGGGTAAGGGGTTCGCTTTTTATACAAACCCTGATTGACGATTATGTTGAGCCTATGCTTAAAACAGGCTCACGGGATTTCTCGCCGCTTATCCTCGCACTTTTCACCATGGCAGGAATTTATGCCGTCGGTGTAATTGCGGCATTCTTACAAAACCGAATAATGATTATTGTAGGACAGGGCGTATTAAAGGAAATCCGCGACAATATGTTCAGCAAGATGCAGACCCTCCCTATAAAATATTTTGACACACACTCACACGGCGACACAATGAGCCGTTACACCAACGATACCGACACACTCAGGCAGATGATTACAATGAGTATTCCTCAGATGTTTTCATCGGTTGTGACAATTGTTTCAGTCCTTATTGCAATGCTCACAACAAGCGTATGGCTTACCGTTGTTGTGCTTGCCCTTGTGGGACTTGCGCTTTTTGTCAGCCGTAACATCACCGGCAAAAGCTCAAAATTCTTCTTTGCACAGCAAAAGTCTTTGGGCGAGGTGAACGGATTTATTGAAGAACACATTAACGGACAGAAAGTTGTTAAGGTCTTTTGTCACGAGCGTGCCGTCAAGGACGAATTTGATAAAATAAACGAAGAGCTTTGCCATAACGCAACAGCCGCACACACCTATGCCAATATACTGATGCCCATTATGGGTAATATGGGGCATATGCAGTATGTTCTACTTGCGATGGCAGGCGGAGCGCTTGCAATCCTTGGTGTTCCGGGAGTTACTGTCGGCGTTATCGCGGCATTCCTCCAGCTTAGCAAAAGCTTCACTATGCCGATAAACCAGATGTCTCAGCAAATCAACTCAATCATTATGGCTCTTGCCGGTGCTGAGCGAATTTTTGAGCTGATTGACACCGAGCCGGAAGAGGATAACGGCTATGTAACCCTTGTTAATGCCGAATACAATGGCGACGAGCTTTGCGAAACCGAAAAGAGAACAGGAATCTGGGCGTGGAAGCACCCGCACTCGGACGGAACCGTTACCTACACACGGCTTGCCGGTGATGTAAGACTTACCGAGGTGGATTTTGGTTACACCGAAGAAAAAACCGTTCTTCATGATATTTCAATATATGCCGAACCGGGGCAGAAAATTGCATTTGTCGGTGCAACCGGTGCCGGAAAAACCACTATCACAAATCTTTTAAATAGATTCTATGACATTGCAGACGGCAAAATCCGCTACGACGGAATAAACATCAACAAGATAAAAAAGCCGGAGCTTCGCCGTGCACTTGGTATGGTTTTGCAGGATACACACCTTTTCACCGGAACTGTTATGGAAAATATCCGTTACGGAAGACTTGATGCCACCGACGAGGAAGTTTATACTGCGGCAAAGCTTGCCAATGCGGACAGCTTTATCAGAATTCTCCCCGAGGGTTACAACACCGTTCTTAAAAACGGCGGTGAGGGACTTTCGCAAGGTCAGCGTCAGCTTCTTGCAATTGCCCGTGCCGCAGTTGCCGACCCGCCGGTTATGATACTTGACGAGGCGACATCAAGCATCGACACCCGAACCGAGCAGATTGTTCAAAAGGGTATGGACTCGCTTATGCAGGGCAGAACAGTTTTTGTTATTGCTCACCGTCTTTCCACCATTCAGAACTCCGATGTTATAATGGTTATGGACCACGGCAGAATAATCGAGCGTGGCGACCACGACAAGCTTATTGCCGAAAAGGGCACATATTACAAGCTCTACACCGGAGCATTTGAAAATATCGACGAATAAAAACCATTCTTCCCACAGAATAATATCTGTGGGAAGTTTTTTTTGAGAAATTTGAAATTTCCTCTTTATTATTGTCAAAAAGTGTGGTATACTGTTTTTTAGAGTTTTTAAAAGGAGTACTTTTATTATGGGAAAACTGGGCTTTGATAATCAAAAATATCTTTCAATGCAATCTGAGCAGATTCGTAACAGAATTGCGCAGTTTGGCGGCAAGCTTTACCTTGAATTCGGGGGTAAGCTTTTTGACGATTATCACGCTTCCCGTGTGCTCCCCGGCTTTGAGCCAGACAGCAAAATCCGTATGCTGCTTCAGCTCCGTGATGTGGTTGAAATCGTAATTACCATCAACGCAGAGGACATAGAAAGCAACAAGACCCGAAGCGACATCGGCATCACCTATGACAGCGATGTTTTAAGACTTATTGACACCTTCCGTGACCTTGGACTTTATGTCGGAAGCGTTGTCTTTACAAGATACAACAACCAGCCCAATACTGCGGCGTTTCTCAAACACCTTACCTCAATGGGAATAAAGTGCTACCGCCACTATAACATTGCCGGGTATCCCTCGGACATTCCTCATATAATCAGCGAGGACGGTCTTGGCAAAAACGATTATATTGAAACCGAGCGGTCTCTTATCGTTATAACTGCGCCCGGCCCCGGTAGTGGCAAGATGGCAACCTGTCTGAGCCAGCTTTATCACGACCACAAACGCGGAATAAAAGCAGGCTATGCAAAGTTTGAGACATTCCCTATATGGAATCTGCCGCTTAAGCATCCTGTAAACCTTGCCTACGAGGCGGCTACTGCTGATTTGGACGATGTTAATATGATTGACCCGTTCCATCTTGAGGCTTACGGAAAAACCGCTGTAAACTATAACAGAGATGTGGAAATCTTCCCTGTTCTTAACACAATTTTTGAAAGAATTCAGGGTAGTTCACCCT
>JAZQLR010000113.1:0-6329 GCA_045542775.1 Clostridia bacterium | reverse complement strand
AGGATGTAAAGGCAAAGCTTGGCGGCGAGACAATCGGTGTTATTTTCCCTATTCTCAGTCGTAACCGTTTTGCTATCTGTCTTCGCGGCATTGCAAAGGGCGCAAAGAAAATTGTTCTTATGCTCAACTACCCCAGCGACGAGGTAGGTAATGCACTGGTTTCTCTCGACCAGCTTGACGAAGCAGGTATCAACCCCTATTCGGATGTTCTGACCGAAGCAAAGTATCGTGAGCTTTTTGGTGAGAACCCCCATCCGTTCACAGGTGTTGACTATATCAGCTACTATGGTGATTTAATCCGTTCTTGTGGCGCAGAGGCAGAGATTATTCTTGCAAACGACCCCAGAACAATTCTTAAGTATACAGATTGCGTTCTGAACTGTGATATCCACAGCCGTGCCCGCACAAAGAGAATTCTCCGTGATGCCGGTGCAAAGTGTGTGGTAGGTCTTGATGATATACTCACCGAATCTGTTGATGGCAGCGGCTTTAACTCAAAGTATGGTCTGCTTGGCTCAAACAAGTCTACCGAGGAAGCGGTTAAGCTGTTCCCTCAGGAATGTTTCGAGATGGTAAATGATATTCAGGCTCAGCTGAAAGAACGCACAGGTAAGAATATCGAGGTTATGGTGTATGGTGACGGTGCATTCCGTGACCCGGTAGGTAAAATCTGGGAGCTTGCAGACCCGGTAGTATCTCCGGCATACACAGCAGGCCTCGAGGGCACACCCAACGAGCTTAAGCTCAAGTACCTTGCAGATAACGATTTTGCAGACCTCAAGGGCGAGGAACTGAAAAAGGCGATTGAAGGTGCAATCCGCAAAAAGGACGGCGACCTTGTTGGTAATATGGCATCTCAGGGCACAACTCCCCGCCGCCTGACCGACCTTATCGGCTCACTTTGTGACCTTACAAGCGGTTCCGGTGATAAGGGAACACCTATCGTTCTTGTTCAGGGTTACTTTGATAATATGACAGACTAATTAAAAGGGGATGTCAAAATAGTCCAGAGCGCAAAAAGGCAGGATAAGTTTAGACATTAATATTACTTTAAATAATAAATTTTTAATTAAAAGGATGAAAAGTCTCGATATATTCGAGACTTTTCGTTTTTTAAGCCTTTTTGCTATAAATAAACTTTGCCTCTCGACGTACACCAGTACGCCTTCGGGTAACCCAAAGCATACGCTTTGGCTCAGTTTATTCATTCTGAATCTATTTTCCCTATCCCCTAAACAGAGCCTTTTATTTTGTTTCCCGTTGAAAATTTTGCTTATATATGTTATACTGTTCAAAGAGAGGTGAGATTATGGCTGTATTGCTTATTATTGTCGGAACTGCGATTTTTTTAAATGGGTTTTATTTGTGTTTTGTGGCAAATATGACATTTGGAATTGCATTAACGGTTTTACTTGGTTTGTTTTTGCTTGTCTGGGGAATTTTTTGCAAAAAAATATCACAGATTACAAAGCACGGCATTGGCAAAATAATAAAAATTTTGGTAATTACTGTACTTTGCGCTGAGCTTGTTTTTATGGGTTTTATTGCCGGATACGGAAGAACGGATACGGCGACTTTTGATGAGGATTGTGTGATTGTTCTGGGCGCAGGTGTTCGTGGGTATAATCTCTCAACCTCGTTGAAATTGAGACTGGATAAATCTCTTGAATATGTAAAAAAGAATCCCGGTGCAGTTGTTGTTGTAGCAGGCGGTAAATGCGCGCAGGAGATAATAACAGAGGCAAGTGCTATGAAGAAATATCTTGTGGAAAACGGAGTCCCTGAAGATAAAATAATCATGGAGGATCGATCTACATCAACAAGAGAGAATATGCGATTCAGTAAGGAAATTCTGGACAGGCACTTTAGCGCACCGTATACGGTGGCATTTATAACAAACGAATATCATATTTATCGCGGTGTATCATATGCAAAGCTTGAAGGACTAGGCGAGGTGACTCACCTTAAAACTAATACGAGATGGTACAGCATTATTCCTTCATATATAAGGGAGAGTCTTGCAATTTTAAAACTGTGGGTGTTTGAATAAATGATGACAAAGCAGGAAATACGGGAGCAAAACAAAACTCTTCGCAGACAAATGAACCGCATTGACGCAGAGACAAAAAGTCAGGCGGCGGCAGAAGCGTTTTTAAAAAGTGAAGTATATGGTACATCTAAGCAAATTATGCTGTATATGCCGCTCGGCAACGAGTTGGATTTGACAGCGGTTAAGAATACAGCACTTGCCGACGGAAAACGAGTTGTGCTTCCCGTTACGGAGAAAAACAGCGGCATTATAACCCCCATTTGTGTAGGTGAAAATACTGTGTTTGAAAAGGGTAGTTTTTCGGTTATGGAACCGCAAAGTACAGCTACTGCCGATATGGCAAGGACGGATGTGGTTTTAGTCCCGGGGATTGCCTTTGACAAAGGCGGAGCAAGAGTCGGCTTTGGCAAGGGGTGCTACGATATGCTTTTGGAGAGATACAGCGGAATTAAAATCGGCGTTTGTTATGAATTTCAGTTGCAGAGCAAAATTCCGGCAGACCTACACGATGTAAGAATGGATTATATCCTGACCGAAAGCGGACTTGAAAAGTGTGAGGACTAAGCAATGAAAAACTATAAAATTACCATCCAGTATGACGGAAGCAGATACAACGGCTGGCAGCGGCAGGGGAATACGCAGAACACCATTCAGGAGCGGTTTGAAAATGTCCTGTCAAAAATGTGCGGTAAAAGTGTTGAGATTTTTGCATCAGGCAGAACCGATGCCGGAGTTCACGCCGAGGCTCAGGTTACAAACTTCAAATGCGACACGGAATTGACTGCGGAGGAGATAAAGGAATATCTCAATCAGTACCTGCCGCAGGATATACTGGTAACTTCGGTTACAGAGGCGGACGAGCGGTTTCACAGCCGGCTGAATGCCGTGTCAAAAACCTATGAATATAAAATTGCAATACGAAAGCCGGATGTGTTTATCCGTAAATTTGTATATTTTGCAGGCGATACGCCGGATATCGAAAAGATGCGGCTTGCTGCAAAGCAAATCGTGGGAACGCACGATTTCAAAGGTTTCAGCTCTGTTGGAAGAACAAAGAAGTCGACAGTAAGGACAATCAATTATATTGAAATATTTGAAGAAGACGGCATTATAACAATTCGCATTAACGGAAACGGATTTCTTTATAATATGGTGCGGATTATATCGGGAACACTCTATGAAATCGGCACAGGCAAGCTTGATGAAAATGTTATTTCGGAGGTTTTTGAAACAAAAAGCCGTGAAGCTGCCGGAATAACACTTCCTGCCTGCGGACTTATACTGAAAAATGTTTACTACAACTAAGGAGGTCAGTATTTATGAAAAAATTAGTAAGCTTTATCTTGGTTGCGGCAATGGTTTTGCCTTGTTTGGCATTTGGAGCAGAAACAAATTCACGCGGCTATGAAATAGTGCTGCCCGTGGAATTCAGCGAAATTCGCAAAGAAATCTACGGTATTTATGTTGCAAAAAAGGACGGCAGTTATGCAGTTTATGATGCAAACGGCAAAAAAATATCTGCTGATTATGACAGTATAAGCGAATATGACAGTCATTTAGCCATAGCAAGGAGGGATGGAGAAAATTATATAATAAACCATTATGGTATGGAAAGTAATAAAATAGAAGGTCGCATATGGCGTATATATGATTACACTTTGCTTGTGGATATTTCCGGAAGGGTTAACGATGGAAGACCACTTCATTACTATGAGGGCGAACTCGCTGTGTGCAACACCAAGGGTGAAATTATTGCAAAAAGTGATTGGCAAAAGTTTGTAAGTGGTATATCTGTACAATTTTTTGCACCAGTATTGCAATTTATGAACGGAAAAATGCTGTCTTTTGATAGGGAAAAGGTAGGTGCAGTCAATACCAAGCTTGAGCAGGTTATTCCTCCTGTATATGATTTTTTGTATCTGTCCGAGGATGACTACAACATAGTGGCAGAGCTTGACGGGAAGTATGGTGTTCTAAATTATGAGGGACAAACAATTCTTGACTTTGAATATGATTACATAAAATCGCTGTATGACGGACATGATGTTTTTTATGTTTTGAGAAAAGACGGAAAGTTTGGCCTTGCAAACAGACAGGGAATTGTTGTTATGGAGCCAACCCTTGAATACGAGCCGCAGCGTGTTTATCCCGATAATCGCCTGATAATTATTGAAAAGGATAGATTATACGGCGTAGTTGACTTTGACGGAAACGAAATTCTGCCGATGGAACATATTCAGATTGTTGATATTTCCGAGGGCAGAATTGCGGCAAAAAAGGCCTATGATAAGGGCGGATATTACGATATTTTTGGCAACGAGCTGACAAGCTTTGACTACCGTATGGTTTTTGGCTTTAATGAGGGTCTTGCTTTTGCAAGCCGCTGCAACAAAGACGGCAGCTGGCAGCACGATGTACTGAATTTAAAAGGCAAGGTTGCGTTCAATGCCGAAAACTACTCAATAGGTGGTTTTTTCGGCGGTATTGCTTGCGTTAATTCAACTAAAATGATTGACAAAAACGGAGAAACCATTGTTGACTTAACAGATAGCGGAATAAAAATTGTTGGTGATTATGGAGAGGACGAACTGGAAGCAGGATATTTCCGTGTAACCGACGGCGAAAAGTATGGCATCATTAAAGTAGATTTACCCGAGGACGAGCCGATTTGGGATTATGAATACATAGACTACGGCAATGTCAAGTATCTGGAGAAGTGGCAAAATGGGTATTCCTTTACTCTTGAAAACGGCGAAGTTAAATATATCGACAGCTTTGGCAACGAAACAGATGACGAGGCGTATGTTAAAGGGCAGATTGATGTTGAGGATAAGGTTCTGTCAAAACTGAGAGAAGAGTACGGCGAAAACAAGGTATTTCCGTTTGGCAGAGGTCGATACAAGGTATATAGGGGTGCCATGTACTGCTGGATTCTTGATGAAGAGGGCAGATTGCTCAAAGAATTTATGGGCGAGCCGGAGATTTTTATGGCAGCGGAAGATTATATTCTTGTAACGGATGGGGATATAAACAAAATTTATGATAAAGACTCCAAATTGCTGCTTGAGCTTCGCGATGTTGTGGTATCGCTTATTTATAAGGATGGATTGATTAAAATATACGATTCAAAAACACAAACCTACAAAATAATAAACCTTGACGGCAAGGTGATTGCCGAGTCCTTAGGCGACATAGGACATATTGGCGAGGGTCTGTTTGATGTCCGTGACAGCTATGGCTCAAGGCTCATAAACCGTGACGGCAAAATAATTGCATCAAACTACAACTATCTGACAAATGTTGGTGATAATGGTTATATTGGCATTTCTACAAACAGCTTTGAGGGATTTATAAATACAGACGGCGATTATGTTCTTGCACTTACTGACGGCTGGCACATTCAAAGTGCGTTTTCCGAGGGTCTTGCATCGGTGGTAAAGGACTTGGTTTACCGTCCTTACGGTGAAATCAAGTACATAACAGAAACCGGCGAAACGGCGCTACTCAGAAATGACAATAGTGGCTATAAATGGTCAATCGGTACCGAATTCAAAAATGGAATTGCAACGGTGGGCAGAGGTGTAGGCAAGGCAGGTCCCGGATACTACAATGTTTTGCGTTGCCTTTATGATAATCCGTCGGATTGGGCGGCAGAAACGATAGAAGAAGCAAAAACTCTCGGCTTGTTGCCGGAAGAACTGCAAAACAGATACCGCAAAAATATTACTCGTGAAAACTTCTGCAAGCTGGTATACGAACTGCCGTTTGTGAAGTCTATGGAAAGACTGCCGGCAGAGAATGTGAATTATATCGATTGTGACGACGAAAAGATGAAATTTTTGTCCGAGGTTGGTATAATATACGGCGTGGGACAGAACAGATTTGCACCCGACGAATACCTCACCCGTGAGCAGGCGGCAACAATTTTACTGAGAATATGGGTTATGGCGGGCAAAATTCCGGATTACACCGAAGAAAGGTTTGCTGACCACAATGATATTTCAGACTGGGCAACGGGTGTTCCGTATGCGATGAAAAATGCCGGAATTATGAACGGCGTCGGTGACAATCGCTTTGCGCCACAGGAGGGTTATTCCACCGAACAGGCAGTTGCGACAGTATTGAGAATTTACAATAATCTTAAAAACTAAGGTGAAATTATGACCAACGAAAAATCACAGAATTCATATATGTATGGACTTGGCAAGGGGTTGCCCATTGCACTTGGCTACCTTTCGGTATCCTTTGGGTTTGGAATTACTGCGGTGGGTCAGGGGAT
>JAZQLR010000112.1:0-2424 GCA_045542775.1 Clostridia bacterium | reverse complement strand
GAGCCTATCTAATATATCACACCGGACAACTTTTGTCAACCCTTTTTTTGAATTTTTTTTAATTCTTTTTGGGGCTCACCCCGTCGCTCGGCGCAACTCGTTTATATTAACACATCTACCTTCTCTTGTCAAGTACTTTTTGCAAAAAATTTTAAAAAAATTTTCTGTATGTTTAAAGACGAATATTGAGCGATTTTCTTCATATATAATATACAACCATTAAATAAGAAAGGCTGATTTTATTATGAAGATACTGTTGAAAGTGATAAGCATTATCTGCGTGGCCTCAATGCTTTTCTGCTCGTTTGCCAGCGCAGAAATCATAAGTCAGGTAAACGCAGACGTTTCTGCCCAGCTGGTAACTGCGCCCTCGGCACTGCTTATGGAGGCTGCCAGCGGTCAGGTTCTCTACGAGCTGAATGCAGACGAGAAGCTGCCGATTGCCAGCGTTACAAAAACAATGACCATGCTACTTATAATGGAAGCTTTGGATTTTGGCAAGATAAAGCTTGAAGACAAGGTTACCACCAGCGACTACGCCGCATCAATGGGAGGCTCGCAGGTCTTTCTGGAAGTCGGCGAGGAAATGAGTGTTCAGGATATGCTGAAAGCCATTGCAGTGGCATCGGGAAATGACGCAGCAGTTGCAATGGCGGAATTTATTGCCGGCACAGAGCCTGCCTTTGTGGAAATGATGAACAAACGCGCCGCAGAGCTTGGTTGTAAAAACACACATTTTATTAATTGTAACGGATTAAACGAAACCGCAGAACATTACAGCACAGCACGGGATGTCGCCATAATTTCCAAAGAGCTTTTAAAGCACCAGAAAATTCTTGACTACACCACTATATGGATGGATACATTGCGAGGTGGTGAGTTTGGACTTTCCAATACCAACAAGCTTATACGTTTTTACAAGGGTGCAAACGGACTGAAAACCGGCTCAACTTCCATGGCAAAATACTGTCTTTCAGCAACAGCCAAGCGCGACGGAATGCAGTTGATTGCAGTTGTACTTGCCGCCCCCTCCAGCGCTGAGCGCTTTGCCAGTGCATCCAAGCTGCTTGACTACGGGTTTGCAAACTATTCGGTAGTTAATGCAGCAGAAAAAATCGGCAAGTTTGAGCCGATGCCTGTAATCGGTGGAAAAATTGAAACCGTTACCCCAAAAGCTGACCCGAATGTAAGCTTTATAGTTAAAAAAGGAAATCAGGAAAAAGTTGATGTTGCCACTGTTCTTGATGAGCCGCTGAAAGCACCGCTTACCAAGGGTCAAAAAATAGGAACATCGACCCTGACAATAAACGGCGAAAAAGTGGCTGTATGCGACATTCTTGCGTCCGAAGAAATCCCCCGTATGAGTTTTGGGTCAATGTTTGTAAAATTGTTTTACCGCTGGGTGTGTGCATAGAATTTGACAAATCAATTTAAATAGGTTACAATATGGGCTGTTGAATTTTAATTACACGGAGGATAACTCATGATAGGTATAATCGGAGCAATGGATGTAGAGGTCAACAAGTTTAAGGAGCTTATGATTGGGAAAAGCACCGAGACGATAAGCGGCACAGAATTTGTTTGCGGAACACTTTGGGGACACCCGACTGTAGTTGCCGTAAGCGGAGTTGGTAAAGTTAACGCCGCCATCTGCACCCAGACAATGATTTTGAAATATGCACCAAGATTTATTATCAACAGTGGTGTTGCAGGCGGTCTTGAGCCTACACTTAACATTTGTGACATAGTTGTTGCTGACAAAGTTGTTCAGCACGATATGGACACCTCTCCCCTCGGCGACCCTGTTGGTTTTATTTCAGGTCTTGACCTTGTTGATATTCCCTGCGACAGTGAGCTTTCAGAAAAGCTGTTTGACGCAGCAACCGAAAACGGAATCCACACACTTTCGGGCAGAATTGTTTCGGGCGACCAGTTTATAAACAGTGCCGAGAAGAAAAAATATCTCGTTGACACTTTTAGCGCATTTGCCTGCGAAATGGAATCCGCATCAATTGGGCATGTATGTTATAAAAACGAAGTTCCTTTTGTTATTCTTCGTTCCATTTCAGACAATGCCGACGGCAGCTCGCATCTCTCGTATACCGAGTTTGTTCAAGCCGCCGCAGATAATCTGGTAAATGTTATGAAGTCATTTTTTGAGAAAATATAAAAAAAGAAAATCCATACAGATTTCATTTCTGTATGGATTTTTTATCCGTTCTGCCAGCCAAATAATCTAAAGACACTTCAAAAAGATCAGCTATTTTCACTAGAATCTCCAACTTAGGTTCCCTTGCCATCAGCTCATAATTTTGATATGCCTTTTCAGTAATATCACAGTATATAGCGACTTGACCTTGTGTTAAACCTCTTTCTTTTCTACACTCACGCAATCGTTCAGCTAAAATATTTTTCATCTTATCA
>JAZQLR010000111.1:0-9536 GCA_045542775.1 Clostridia bacterium | reverse complement strand
GGTTTCGGTCTATACATATACCGGAGGATATTGCCTGCTTCTTAAAAAGAAGCTTACTATGAAAAAATTGGTCAATCCGGTAACGGTGGCTATGCTTTTGGGCGCTGTATGGGGTATATCCGGTCTTGAACTCCCCGAAGTTTTGGAAACGGTTCTTTCTCAGAGCGGAAGCTGTACCGGACCGGTAAGTATGCTTCTGACAGGTATTGCGGTTTCGCAGTATAAGTTCAGGGAAATGCTGGTTAATAGAAATATTTATATCGTTACGCTTATGCGCCTTATTGTAATTCCGTTTGCAGTGGGGATGATACTGAAACCATTCTGTGCTCCCCAGATTGTTATGTCAGCGGTTCTGGTCACTTGTATGCCTTGCGGACTTAACGGCGTGGTGTTCCCCAAACTTGTAAACGAGGATTGCCGGACGGGTGCAGGTCTGGTTATGGCATCCACAATTCTTGCGTGTGTTACCATACCGGTATGCGTCCAATTTCTGCTGGGTTAATTTATGAACTTTGTGTGAAACTTATGTAAACCTGCTTGAATAATCTGATGATTTGAGTTATATTGTAAACAATAAAATTTCAGGAAGTGATAATATGGATAAGGACAGACAGCTTGCAAAGGAGCTTGCAAAAGAAATGTCTTTTAAAGAAAAGGCAAAGCATTTCTGGTACTATTACAAGGCTCACACACTTGCACTGATTTTTGCAATTGCGATTATTGCGTGGGGTGCGGTACAGTGTGCAAACAGAGTTGATTATGACCTTGATATCTCGTTTTTCAGTGAAAGCTATGTTTCGGACGAGGCGCTCGAGAAGTTTGATTTATTCCTTGAAAACCTGTGCGATGATGTAAATGAAAATGGTGCGGTTGATGCTCAGGTGTACCCTTTCAGCGGAGAAATATCCGGAGAATATGTTGACCAGTATGCGCAGGCAAATCTGACCAAACTTCAAAGTGAAATTGCTATGGGTGAGTGTCCAGCGTATATAGTTGACGAGGCGTATAAAAACTATATCGTAATGCTTACCGAGGATATGAATGTTATTGATAAAATAATCGAGATAACTGACGTCCCTATAATCCGCGAAACATTTAATCCCGGTGAGAATATGAAGCTCTACTTCATTTCAATTTTGGAGTACGACACGCAGAAAGGCAATGAAGAATTGCGTAAAGAGCGTGAAAATATGAAAAAGGTAGAACAGTATTTTATTGACAGAATTGAAAAATAAAAAAGAAGGACGCAAATTGCGTCCTTCTTTTTTGCAGGTATTTTACTTGCCATCACTGATAATAGGTGTATCCTTAAAGAAAAATGTGATAGACCACAGTCCTGCAAGGCCAACTAATGAAAAGATGATGCGGCTCATAACTGAAAGCTGACCGCCAAAAAGGCTTGCCACAAGGTCAATGCCGAAGAGACCGATACTGCCCCAGTTAATTGCGCCGACTATCACCAATATCAAAGCGATAACATTCATTTTTGTTAACTCCTTTTTTATATTGTTTGTCTTTTCAATTATATTTTGTCAGTTACATCAAAAAATATTCGCAAACAATCGTTGGAATATTTTTAAGCAATTTACAGATACTAAAAAATAAAACGGAGTTAAAAAATGAAAAAACTTTGCTGTTTTATTTTGATAATAGTATTAATAACGGTAGTGTTTTCGGCAAATTACGGAAGCATAAGGGGGAATAACAAAAGGTGTATGGATGCGGCACAGCGGATAAGTAACCTCAACGGGGTTGATGCGGTTGCTGTACTGAAACGGCAGGACAGAATTCTTGCAGGAATAAGGCTCGACAAAGAAGATGCGGCAATATCAAATAAAGTCAGAAGTATTTTAAATGGATTATTTCCCAATATAAAGGAGTTTCAGATTGAAGTGTCAAACGGTAAGGCGGAGCAGATAATTGAGCTGTCATACTTTGCTGATTCGGATATGCAGAAGAGTGTTATAGATGGTAGATTTGAATTTTTGTGGAATAATTGACAAAACATATATTTTGTGTTAATATTATAAAAGGTATAATATATTTTGTGTTTGGAGCTGATTTAAATGCGTTGTTTGTTTTGCGGACATCTTGAAAGCAAGGTTATAGACTCAAGGTCAACCGAGGAGGGCACAACTATACGCCGCCGCAGAGAATGTCTTGAATGCGGCAAGAGATTCACTACATACGAAAAGATTGAGACAATCCCCATGATTGTTATTAAAAAGGATGGCATCCGTGAGACATTCGACCGTGAAAAGGTTTTAAACGGTATTCTGCGCGCCTGCGAAAAGCGCCCGGTTACACTTGCTGATATCGAAAAGCTGATTGACGATATAGAATCAAAGCTTTATAACATGCTCGAGCGCGAGGTTACTTCCGAAAAGATAGGCGAGATGGTTATGGAGCGTCTTAAGGCTCTTGACGATATTGCGTATGTAAGATTTGCATCTGTTTACAGACAGTTCAAGGATGTTAATTCGTTCATGGAAGAGCTTGCCAAAATTATTAAATAAGCTTGACAAACACGAAAATTTGTGATAAAATAATGTCAACAGAATAGATAAGCTTAGAGAGTGAGGTCCAACCTCACTCTTTTGTTTACCGCAGACGAAAGGAGCTATGGTATATGGCATATTCAAAGCTTGAAACAAGTATTTTGGAAATGGCAACCCCGATTGCCGAGGAATGTGGATGTTATATCTATGATATTGAGTACGCCAAAGAGGGCAAAAACCGCTATCTCAGAATTTTTGCGGATAAGGACGGCGGCATTTCGCTTGATGACTGCGAGGCAATCAGCCGCAGAATGAGTGATGTACTTGACGAAAAAGACCCTATTAAAGAAAACTATGTTCTGGAGGTTTCATCCCCCGGAATTGAAAGAAAACTGAAAAATCCCGAACACTTCAAGCGCTATCTTGGCGAGGTGGTTGAAATCGGTCTTTTCAAGCCGGTTAATGATTCAAAGACCATTCTTGCAGAGCTTGTGGCATTTGAGGATGGGAATATTACTGTCAGCATTGACGGTGAGGAAATGTCAATTATGCAGAGTGAAACGACCTATGTCAAGCTTCACTTTGAGTTTTAATATTTTTTAAAATAATATAGGAGTTGATTGTAAAAAATGAGTTCAGAATTATTTATGTTATTGGATGAAATCGAAAAGGAAAAAGGCATCAGCCGTGATGTTGTTATCGACGCACTCAGCGGTGCTCTCCTCAGTGCCTACAAAAAGAACTTCGGCGCAGTTCAGGATGCAAAGGTTCTGATTAACGAAGAAACAGGCGAAATCAAGGTTTATGCACGCAAGAACATTGTTGAAGAAGTTGAAAACAGAGAATGTGAAGTATCTGTTGAGGATGCAAGAAAGGTAAATCCCAACTACGAAGTGGGCGATGTTCTTGAAACAGAGGTTACACCTGCTGCATTCGGTCGAATTGCGGCACAGACAGCTCGTCAGGTTGTGTTCCAGAGAATCCGTGAGGCTGAAAGAGAAAAGGCATTTGACGAATTCTCCGACAGAGCCAACGATATTATGACAGCAACAGTACGCAAGATTGACAGACGCAATATTATGCTTGAAATCGGTGATACCGAATCTGTACTTATGCCCAACGAACAGGTGAAGAACGACAACTACAAGCCCGGCGAAAAATACAAGGTGTTTGTGGTTGAGGTGGCAAACTCTGTAAAGGGTGTTCACCTTGTTGTATCCCGTTCACATCCGGGACTTGTTCGCAGACTTTTCGAGCTTGAAGTTCCCGAAATCAAGAAGGGCGTAATTGAAATCAAGGGTCTTACCCGTGAACCGGGTTCAAGAAGTAAGCTGGCTGTTCATTCAACTGTTGAGGGTGTTGATCCGGTTGGAACATGTATCGGCCCCAAGGGTATGCGTGTTCAGGCGGTTATCGACGAACTTCGCGGCGAGAAGATTGATATTATCAGATACAGCGAAGACCCTGCGGAATATATCACTCAGGCACTCAGCCCTGCAAAGGTTGTTTCCATCACCGTTGATGAGGAAAAGAAGATGTGCAGTGTTATAGTTCCTGCAGACCAGCTTTCACTTGCAATCGGCAAAGAGGGCCAGAATGCCCGTCTTGCTGCAAGACTCACCGGCTGGAAGATTGACCTCAAGCCTGAGGGAGCAGAAAACGAATAATTGGATTTTAGGAGATTTTGATTATGAAGCCACAGCGTATGTGTGTTGTATGCAGAGAAATGAAGGAGAAAGACCAACTGGTGCGAGTTGTCAAAACCAAGGAATCGGTTGCGATAGACCCGACCCTTCGTGCATCGGGACGGGGCGCGTATGTTTGCAAAAGTGCAGAGTGTATTAAAAATGCACAAAAGCGCGGCGCTCTTGAACGAAGCTTTTCAATGAAAATCAGTCCCGAAATTTACAGCGCACTGGAGGCTATGGCAAACGATGCAGAGTGAAAAGTTTTTAAGGATACTCGGCCTTGCAAAGCGGGCAGGCGGCGTTGCGTTTGGTGAAGGAGCGGTGCGTGACAGCATAAGGGACAATACCGCAAAGCTGGTAATTGTTGCAGACGATGCCGCGGATAACACTAAAAAGAAGTTTAATGACAACTGTAAATTTTACGGTGTCAGATACGCAGAGCTTTTTGACCGCTATGCTTTAGGTAAAGCCTGCGGCAGAGAATTTGCGGTGGTGCTTTCGGTGAAGAACGAGGGGCTGGCGGAAAATCTGATTACAATGCTTGATGCTGACACTCTGTAAATATTGTTTTAGACCTGTTCTTATAATAAAAGACCGGTCGGAAAGGAAAATGTTATGACGAAAATTAAAGCATACGAACTTTCAAAGGGATTTAACATTCCCAGCAAGGAAATTGTTAAGGTTTTGCATGACTACGGTGTTTCGGAAAAGAACCATATGAGCGCTCTTGATGAAAAGGAACTGGATGTTATTTTTGAATACTATACTCAGAAAAATCAGGTAGAGGACTTCTCTGCTTTGTTTGCGGTGGTTGAACCGCCCGCCGAGGAAAAGAAGAAAGACAAGGCTGAAAAGGCAGCAGACGAGGCTCCGGCAGATAGCGTAGAAGAGACCGAAGCTCCGGCAGAGATTGAGGAGCTTGTTCACGCACGAAAGACTCGTGTGGTTGATACCCGTGCAAATAATGTTGACCTCGACAAGCTGGATACAGAAAAGCTTGAAGATCTTATCCCCGAGAATGTAAAGGAAACCGGCGGTAGCGCAAAGCAGAAGATAAAAACAGGCAACAAAAAGAGTAAGCTTGTTAAGGAAAAGCCGGAAGCAAAAGAGGCTGCAAAGCCTGTTAAGAAAGAAAAGAAAGAAGTTCTTGAGGTTCTTGTTCCCGATGCAATCACCGTGGGCGAACTGGCTGAGAGAATGAAGAAGCCTACAACCGAGGTTATTAAAAAGCTGATGATGCTTGGTATTATGGCGTCGGTTAACGAAACTCTCGATTTTGATACAGCATCTCTTATAGTGGAAGATTTTGGCGGAATCGTTGAACACGAAATAATTCTTACAGAAGAGGATAAACTGTTTAATGATGTTGAAGATTCACCCGAGTCACTCATTCCCCGTTCACCGGTAGTTGTTGTAATGGGCCACGTTGACCACGGTAAAACTTCACTTCTCGATACAATCCGTAATACCAACGTAACTGATGGTGAATTTGGCGGTATTACTCAGCATATCGGTGCTTACCGTGTGCGTGTAAATGACAAAAAGATTACCTTCCTCGATACACCCGGTCACGAAGCGTTTACCGCAATGCGTGCCAGAGGTGCACTTGTTACTGATATTGCAATTCTTGTTGTTGCAGCGGATGACGGTATTATGCCCCAGACAATCGAGGCAATCAATCACGCTAAGGCTGCAAATGTTTCGATAATTGTTGCAATTAACAAGATTGATAAGGAAGGCGCAAACCCCGACAGAGTCCGTCAGGAGCTTACCGAACACGGTCTTGTTCCCGAGGAATGGGGCGGCGATACTATCTGTGTTGAAGTATCAGCAAAGATGAAAATGAACATCGACAGTCTGCTCGAAATGGTACTCCTTGTTGCTGAAATGAAAGAACTTAAAGCAAACCCCAACCGTCTTGCAAAGGGTACGGTTATTGAGGCTCAGCTCGACAAGGGCAGAGGTCCTGTTGCAACACTTCTTGTCCAGAACGGTACACTCAAGACCGGTGACATAGTTGTTGCAGGTACAGCTGTGGGCAGAGTCCGTGCAATGAATGATGATAAGGGCAAGGCAATCAAAAAGGCAGGCCCCTCAATCCCTGTTGAAATTCTTGGTCTTTCCGAAGTTCCCGACGGCGGTGATGTATTCTACGCAGTTGAGGACGAAAGAAAAGCCCGTGAGGTAGTTGAGGCAAGAAAGTTCAAGGCAAAGCAGGAGGCTCAGAAGCAGAGTCAGGCATTGTCACTTGATAACCTGTTTGAACAGATTGAAGCAGGTAAGACAAAAGACCTCAATATTATTGTCAAGGCGGATGTTCAGGGTTCGGTTGAGGCTGTTCGTCAGTCCCTTGAAAGAATTACCAACGAGGAAGTCCGTGTAAATGTTATCCACGGCGCAGTTGGTGCGGTTAACGAATCGGATGTTATGCTTGCAAGCGCATCAAATGCGATTATTGTAGGCTTTAATGTTCGTCCTACACCCGGTGCAACAGTTGCGGCAGACGGCTCTGAGGTTGATATCAGACTTTACCGTGTAATCTATGACGCAATCGAGGATATCGAGGCTGCTATGAAGGGTATGCTTGCACCCAAATTCCAGGAACAAATTACCGGTCATATCGAAATCAGAACAACCTTTAAGGTATCGGGTGTCGGAACAATCGGCGGTGCGTATGTTACCGACGGTAAGGTTCACAGAAACAGCCTTGTGCGTGTTGTTCGTGACGGTATCGTTATCCACGAGGGCGAGCTCGGCTCACTCAAGAGATTCAAGGACGATGTTAAGGAAGTTGCAAGCGGCTACGAATGTGGCGTAAGTATCGAAAAGTTCAACGACATCAAAGAAGGCGATGTTATCGAGGCTTATGTTATGGAGCAAATCCAACCTCAGTAATATCGTAAGTTAAGAAAGGCGGTGCCAAAGTGCCTGCATATAACAGAATAGACAGAATTTCAGAAGAAGTAAAAAAAGAGCTCAGCGTGATTGTTCGTGAGCTTAAAGACCCTCGCATCACAACCGTTGTTTCGGTTGTGAATGTGAGTGTCACCAAGGATTTGCGCTTTGCAAAGGCGTATATAAGTGTGTTTGGTGACGAAAAGGTTCAAAAGGGCGTAATGGACGCTCTCAAAAGTGCTTCGGGCTTTATCCGTAAGGAGATAGGCAGACGGGTAAACCTCCGCAATACACCCGAATTCACCTTTGAACTCGACAATTCAATCGAATACGGCGCACACATCAATGAGGTGCTAAAAAATCTGTAAAGTGAGGGGTTATTATGCTTGAAAAGCTGACTCAGCAGATAAAAGACGCTCGGAAAATTGCAATATTCAATCATATAAATCCCGACGGCGATGCTCTGGGCAGTGCTTTCGGCTTAAAGCTTATCCTTGAAAAAATGGGTAAGCAGGCAGAGGTGTTTTTGCGTGACGGTGACGATACCCTTAAGGAATACGAAGTGCTGTATAAGGGTGAGGTGACAGACCTCAAGGCATCGGATTGCGACCTTAAAATCGCGGTTGACTGCGCGGATATTGACCGGCTTGGTGAATTAAAGGAACAGTTTGCGGGAAACACAGCGGCAATCGACCATCATATAACACATAAAGAGTTTGCGGATACTGTTTTGGTGTGTCCTGATGCGCCTGCCACGGGCGAAATTATATTTGATGTTGCCCAGACTCTCGGTGTCAAGCTGACCCGTGAGATTGCATACAATCTGTATGCAGCCATTATGTGTGATACCGGTAGCTTTAAGTTTTCGTCAACAACCGCAAAAACTCATATTGTTGCGGCAGAGCTGATAAAAACCGGCATTGACTTTGCCGGACTTTCCAAACGCCTGTTTGATACAAAGAGCGTTGAATACCTCAATATGTATAAAAAGGGCATCGAAAGTTTAGAAGTGTATCTTGACGGAAAGGTGGCAATGCTGTATTTCAGCGAGCAGGATTTTGAAGATGCCGGAATTCGTGAGTCGGATGCTGATGGCATAGTCAACCTCCCCAACAGCATAGAGGGTACAGAGATTGGTGTTTATATCCGTCAACGCGGTGAGGCGTTTAAGGTCAGTCTGCGTTCAAACAAAATGGCAAATGTCGCACAGGTTGCGGCAGTGTTTGGTGGCGGCGGCCACGAAAGAGCAAGTGGCTTTTTGATTAAAAAAACGCTTGAAACAGTTAAAAAAGAGATAATTGAAGAACTTAAAAAGGTTCTTTAAATGGAGATTATTATGGACGGAATAGTTAATGTAAACAAGCCTCTCGGAATTACCTCCCACGATGTTGTTTACAGATTAAGACGGCTTTTGGGGATAAAAAAGATAGGTCATACGGGAACATTAGACCCCGACGCAAGTGGCGTTTTGCCCATGTGCGTGGGCAAGGGGACAAAACTTGCCGAAATGCTGACAGCAACAGACAAGCAATATCTTGCCGAACTGACTTTGGGCGCTTTTACCGATACTCAGGACGCAAGTGGCGAGGTTCTGAAGCGGTTTGAGGTTAATGTCACAGAGGACGAAATATGCGAAAGGATAGCAGGCTTTGTTGGTGAAATCAGTCAGGTTCCGCCAATGTTCTCGGCAATTAAGGTAAACGGAAAAAAGCTGTACGAACTTGCACGGGAGGGTAAAACCGTAGAACGCGAGGCCCGTACGGTTACGATTAAAAATATCGAAGTGCAAAAGATTGATTTGACGGAAAAAACCGTTACAATGCTGGTAGACTGTTCGAAGGGGACCTACATACGCACCCTTTGCAATGATATAGGTGCGGCACTTGGCTGCGGCGGTTTTATGTCGGCTCTGACCCGTACAAAAACCGGCAGATTTTGCATTGAAGAGTCGTTCACCCTTGAACAGATTGAGGAAATGCTGCAAAATGGCGACCATAGCTTTATGGTTCCGGTTGCCGAGGCACTCCCCGAATACCGCAGAATTACCCTTGCTGACAAAAATGCAAAAAAAGTCCGTAACGGAATAAAAATTTCGGTTGAGGGATTAACAGAGGGTGAAACCTATCGTGTTTTTGACGAAAGCGGCGAATTTTTAATTCTGGCACAGCAAACAAAAGACGGACTCGATGTTATACGAACATTTTACGGCGGTGCATAAAATGATTACAACCAACAGCACAGAACTGAAAAATATATTAAAAGATAAAAAGACCGCAGTTGCACTGGGGTCTTTTGACGCTTTACACAAAGGACACATATATGTGATTGGTAAGGCGGTGGAATATGCAAAAAAGAATAACCTGACCGCACTTGTTCAGCTTGTTGAAATACCCACCCGATTAAGGATAAACACCCTTGAAACAAGGCTTGAAATTCTTGAAAAAATGGGCGTTGA
>JAZQLR010000110.1:0-14340 GCA_045542775.1 Clostridia bacterium | reverse complement strand
AACATCACAACTGACCACATTATGCCGGCAGGGGCAAAGATACTTCCGCTCCGCTCGAATATTCCCAAGATTTCGGAATACTGTTTTGCTGTTTGCGACGAGAAGTTCCACGACCGCGCGCTTGAACTTGGCAAGAGCATTATTGTTGGCGGTTCTAACTACGGTCAGGGTTCGTCCCGTGAACACGCAGCGCTTGCTCCGCTTTATCTTGGCATTAAGGCAGTAATTGTTAAGTCATTTGCGAGAATTCACATGGCAAACCTCATCAATGCCGGAATTATTCCTATGACCTTTGCAAATGAGGCAGACTACGACAGAATTGACCAGCTGGACGAGCTGAAAATAACAAATCTCAAGGCTTTGATTGCTGATGCAACGGAAATTACCGTTACAAATGTTACAAAGGGCTTTGACTTTACCGTAAAGCTTGATTTGTCCGAGCGTCAGAGAGATATGATAAAAGCCGGCGGCTTGCTTAATTACACAAAAGAAACCGGTAAATAAAACACATCGAAAGGGAGAAAACTATGCAGAAAATAAAAATGACAACACCGCTCGTTGAGATGGACGGCGATGAAATGACCCGAATTATATGGAAGCTGATTAAGGACATCCTTATTCTTCCGTATGTTGACCTTAAATCCGAATACTACGATTTGGGACTTGAATACAGAAACGAGACCGATGACAAGGTTACCTTTGATTCGGCTTATGCAACAAAGAAGTATGGCGTTGCAGTTAAGTGTGCTACCATCACTCCCAACGCAGAGCGCGTTAAGGAATATAACCTTAAAGAGATGTGGAAGTCACCTAACGGCACAATCCGTGCAATCTTAGACGGAACAGTTTTCCGTGCGCCCATCATTGTTAAGGGTATCACACCTTATATTCCCACCTGGACAAAGCCAATAACCATTGCCCGTCACGCTTACGGTGATGTATACAAGAACACAGAAATGCAGGTTCCTGCAGGCTCGAAGTGCGAGCTTGTGTGCACCGATAAGGACGGCAACGAAATTCGCCAGACTATTCACGAATTTGGCGAAAGCAACGGTATCATTCAGGGTCTTCACAACATTGACCAGTCTATCGAAAGCTTTGCCCGCTGCTGCTTTAACTATGCCCTCGATACAAAGCAGGATATATGGTTTGCAACAAAGGACACTATTTCAAAGAAATATGACCACCGCTTTAAGGACATCTTCAGCGAGATTTTTGAAGCTGAATACAAAGAGAAATTTGACGCAGCCGGTATCGAATACTTCTACACACTCATTGACGATGCTGTTGCCCGTGTTGTCCGTTCAGACGGAGGATATATCTGGGCGTGCAAAAACTATGACGGTGATGTTATGTCGGATATGGTTGCGACAGCTTACGGCAGTCTTGCTATGATGACATCTGTTCTTGTATCTCCAGACGGAACATATGAATACGAAGCTGCACACGGAACTGTTCAGCGTCACTACTACAAGCATCTTAAGGGTGAAGAGACATCCACAAACAGTGTTGCAACATTGTTCGCCTGGACCGGAGCACTTCGTAAGAGAGGCGAGCTGGACGGTCTTGAGGATTTGTGCAGCTTTGCAGATAAGCTTGAAAAAGCAACAATCAAGACAATTGAAGACGGAACTATGACCGGCGACCTTTACCTCCTTTCAAGTCTTGAAAACAAGAAAAAGGTTAATACAGAAGACTTCCTTCGTGCAATAGACGAAAATCTTAAGGCAATGCTTTAAGTTGTAAAACCAATTGGAGGAAATTTTGAAATGAAAAAGCAGGTATCCGCATCCGTTATCAACCGCATGCCCAGATATTTCAGATATCTGGGTGAGCTTATGAATTCGGGTGTAGAAAGAATATCATCAAAGGAACTGAGCAAAAAGATGGGCGTAACTGCATCTCAAATCCGTCAGGACCTCAACTGTTTCGGCGGATTTGGTCAGCAGGGCTACGGCTATAACGTTGAATATCTTTACGGTGAAATTGCAGCCATACTTGGTCTCAACTCCCGCTACAAGGCAATCCTTGTCGGTGCGGGCAATATGGGTCAGGCTCTTGCACAGAACACCACCTTTGAAAAACGAGGTTTTACCCTCGTTGGCATATTTGACACCGACCCCGAAAAGATTGGCAAGGAAATCAAGGGTATCAAGATTTCAGACGCTAAAGATATAAAAGATTTTATCGACAAAGAAAAGCCTACCATGGCAATCATATCAACACCGAGAACCGTGGTTAACCAAGTGGTTAACGAGCTTACCGGTATGGGCATCAAGGCATTTCTCAACTTCTCGTATGCCGAGATTTCACCCGACGACGATGTTGTGGTAGAGAACATCCATCTGAGCGACAGCTTAATGAGACTTTGCTACAAGATTTCGTCCAAAGAAGAAATGCAGGAAAACACCGAGGAATAGTATATGCGTATATTTGCTCTTGTTGGAAAATCAGGAACAGGAAAGAGCTTCCGTTCCCTTGAAATAGCACGGGAGAATAATATTGAAGCCGTCATTGATGACGGTCTTCTTATTTCTCACAGCAGAATTATTGCAGGAAAGTCAGCCAAGCACGAGCCAAACAAGATGGCATCGGTAAAACGGGCAATCTTTACGGATAAGAACCACGCAGACGAAGTTCGCACGGCTATTCGGGAAAATAACATACAATCCCTTCTACTGCTCGGCACTTCCGAGAAGATGGTTTCGGCAATTGCCGGCGTTCTGGGACTGCCCGAAATTGAACAGTTTTTTTACATTCAGGATTTTGCAACGCCTGAAGAAATCGAGATTGCTCAAAGCATGCGTAACAAATACGGAAAGCACATTATCCCTGTACCGGTTTTTGAGGTAAAGAAGCTGTTTTCGGGATATTTTCTGAGTGCCTTTCTTCCTCAGGGACGACGGGATAAGGCTCTGGAAAGAACCGTTATGCGACCAACCTACAGTTATCTTGGCGACTTCAGAATTTCACCCAGAGTAATATCCGATATTTGCCGATTTGAAGCACAAAAAATTGAGGGTGTCTCGGAAGTTTATAAGATAAAGAGTAATCCCGATTCAAACGGCTGCATTGATATCAGCATTGAAATTTCGGTTCTCTTCCCTTGTGACATTCCAAAAATATGCAGCAAAATTCAGTCTATTCTCGACAAAGCAGTTGAGGACAGCACTTCAATTATTGTCAAGAACATTAATATTTCTATCAAATCAATTAAAACAGACTAAAACGGAGGGTTAAAATGATACGCCTTTACAACATTGACCATTTTAATCTTGAAGAAACCTTTCTATGCGGACAATGCTTCCGTTGGGAAAAAGACGAAAACGGAGTTTTTTACGGTGTTGTGGCAAATCATGCAGCTAAGGCATACTACCACGACCCTAAAACAATATACATTGAAAGTACAAACCCCGACCTTGTTTACTGGAGTCATTATCTTAATTTCTCCTGCGATTACAACAAGGTAGAAAAAAAGCTTTTTGAGGAAGAAATTATGCGTCCTGCAGTTGAAGCAGGGCGTGGAATAAGAATTCTCAGGCAGGACCTTTGGGAGACCGTTGTTTCATTTATAATTTCAGCCAACAATAATATTCCACGCATAAAAAAGATAATAAACAAGCTTTGCGAGCTTTACGGCGACAAAATTGAATTTGACGGAAAAGTATTCTACGGTTTTCCGTCACCCGAAACTCTTTCGGTCCTTGAGCCTGCTGACCTTTCCGAAATCAAAGCAGGCTTCCGTGATAAATACATCATAGATGCCGCAAAAAAGGTTGTTTCAGGCGAGGTCAACCTCGAACAGATACCGAGAATGAACAACAAGGCTGCAAAGGCAGAGCTTATGAAAATTAACGGTGTAGGCACAAAGGTTGCTGATTGTGTTCTTCTTTTCTCGATGGGACGGCATAATATTTTTCCGCTTGATGTATGGACAAAGCGGATAATTCAGGAGCTTTACAGTGTTGAGGAAAAGAGTATTCCGGATTTTGTTTACGAGAAGTTTGGGCACAATTCCGGTGTTGCACAGCAATACCTTTACTACTACTATGCCGTGGTAAAAAACAAGTTAGAAAAAGATGCTATATAAGGAGAGTTAATCTATGAATGTATCAGAAGCATTACTCAAAAGACGAACCATCCGCAAGTTTACTCAGGAAAAAATAGCAAAAGAAGATTTAATGGATTTAATCGAATATGCAAGACTTGCGGCTTATCCTGCAAATCTGCAGCCGCTTAAATTTGCAATAATTGATAGTGATGCAGATGTTACCAAGGTTTTTCCCCTTACCAAATGGGCAGGATATATGCCGGAAACCGGAACCCCAAAGGACGGCGAGCGTCCCACAGCTTACATCGCTGTGCTTGGTGATAAAAGCATAAAGAGTTCCTTTGAGGTTGAAGCCGGTGCGGCAGTTACATCAATGATGCTGGGGGCTTGGGAAAAAGGTATCGCCAGCTGTTGGCTTGGCTCGGTTGAACGCAAGAAGTTTATGGATGAATTTAAACTTTCGGAAGATGACTACTCCCTTGTTTACGTTCTGGCGCTTGGATACCCCGCACAGGAAAGCAAGCCTTGCGAAATGACCGACAGTGTTAAATATTTTGAAGATGAAAATAAAGTCCTGAATGTTCCCAAACGTTCAATTGACGAAGTTTTAATTAAGCTTTAAAATAAAACAAAAAAAACAGAAGCTTGTGAAATCACAAGCTTCTGTTTTTATATTTTAAAATCATTGCCGTTTCTTCAAGGCGTCTGTTTGTCCGAGCCTTGGTATCATATTTGGCACCGCAAATGCACTCTGCCTTAAAAGAGAATTTTTCTACACGCTCCTCAATTATTCCAAAAATCGGAGTTCCGCATTCTACGCAGCTCATAAGATTATTTTTGAGGTGAGGTTTACGGTTATACTTCATCCCCATATCAAATGTGCTGTCTTTGCGGATTAGCACAACCTGGCACTCTTTGTTGCAGGTACAGGTGAGACCAAAGCTCAGAAACCTGTAGCCTTTGCGGTTGATTGAACCGACAATCTGTTTGCACCTTTCACAAAAGACCAAGCCTCCGTTTTTCGCCGGAATTTTAACGCCAAATATGCTGTACTTTCTTCGCATTATTTAACGGGTGCAACATTCTTGTCCTTAAGAACAACATCGTGTGCGCCGCCCTCAATAATACTTGTTGCAGAAACAAGTGTCATTTTTGCATTCTTCTGAAGTTCAGGAATGCTGAGAACACCGCAGTTACACATTGTTGACTTAACCTTGTTGAGGGTAAGTGCAACATTATCCTTGAGGCTTCCTGCATAGGGAACATATGAGTCAACGCCCTCTTCAAACGAAAGCTTCTGAGCTCCGCCCATATCGTATCTCTGCCAGTTTCTTGCACGAGCTGAGCCTTCTCCCCAGTATTCCTTCATATAGTTACCGTTAACTGATACCTTATTCGACGGACTTTCGTCAAATCTTGCAAAGTATCTGCCGAGCATTACAAAGTCTGAACCCATTGCAAGTGCCAGAGTGATGTGGTAATCATGTACGATACCGCCGTCTGAGCAGATGGGAATATAGATACCGGTTTTTTCAAAGTACTCGTCACGAGCGGCTGCAACTTCCTGAACAGCTGTTGCCTGACCTCTGCCTATACCTTTCTGTTCACGGGTAATACAGATTGAACCGCCGCCAATACCGATTTTGATGAAGTCAGCACCGGCTTCTGCAAGGAACATAAAACCTTCACGGTCAACTACATTACCTGCACCAACCTTTACGCTGTCGCCATACTTATCACGGATGAACTTAAGTGTTCTGAGCTGCCATTCTGAAAATCCCTCAGATGAGTCGATACAAAGTACATCTGCGCCTGCCTCGATAAGAGCCGGGACTCTTTCTGCATAGTCACGGGTATTGATACCTGCGCCTACAACATATCTCTTTGAGCTGTCGAGAAGCTCTGTCGGGTTTTCTTTATGTGCGTCATAGTCCTTTCTGAAAACAAAAGCAACCAATCTCTGTTTGTCATCAACAATGGGGAGAGAGTTTAACTTATTGTCCCAGATAATATCATTTGCAGCCTTGAGGCTTGTACCCTCAGGTGCATATATAAGCTTTGAAAAAGGTGTCATAAACTCCTCAACCTTGGTTGCAGGGTCCATACGGCTTACACGATAGTCACGGGGTGTTACAATACCGAGAAGTACGCCCTCTGCAGTTCCGTCTTCTGTAACTGCAACAGTATTGTGACCTGTTTTTTGACGAAGCTCAATAAGCTCTGCAAGAGTCTGGTCGGGTCTTATATTTGAGTCGCTTGCCACAAAGCCTGCTTTGTGGTTCTTAACTCTTCTTACCATAGCTGCCTCATCCTCAATTGACTGAGAGCCGTAAATAAACGAAACGCCGCCCTCTTTTGCAAGTGCAATAGCGAGCTTTTCGCCCGAAACGGACTGCATAATTGCAGATACCATTGGTATATTCATTGTGATTGCTGATTCCTCACCCTTCTTGAATTTAACAAGAGGGGTTTTGAGGCTGACATTGCTTGTCATACATTCGGCTGAAGAATAGCCGGGAACAAGCAGATATTCGCTGAAAGTATGTGAAGGTTCATTAAAGTAATAAGCCATTTTCAAAGGTCTCCTATCCTGTGTATTTTGTTATTATCATATTATTATATACTATTTTTCGCTAAAAAGCAAGTATTCACAGCGTTTTTTATCAAAAATTATATATTCATACAAACATAAGCCACATTGCGGGCTCTCGCTTTGACAATCGGGCCTTGAGAATTATAGTTCTTCCTCTTTTTATTAATTAATACACTGGTAAACAATCTTTCTAGGTCTTCGAATAGCATAGTCCATATCTGTGCTGGTGAAAAAACACGCTCGCCGTTGGTGGCATTCTTCGTAAAAACTTTAAAATATTATACACCATTTGCATATAAAAATCAAGAGCATACGACATTTTTCGTATGCTCTCTAAAGCTTTATTTATCTCTGCACTCTTGCGCCAGCTCCGCCCATAATAGCTTCAACTTCCTTTTTGTTTGCCATTGTGGTGTCACCGGGTGTTGTCATTGCAAGTGCGCCGTGTGCTGCACCGTAATTAACTGCGAGTTCAGGGTCGCCGGTTGTCATAAGGCCATAAACAAGACCTGATGCGAATGAATCTCCGCCACCAACTCTGTCCATAATTCCAAGGCCCTTGTAGTCTTTCGCCTTATAAACCTCACCGTTTGCCCAGCAAATTGCACTCCAGTCATTTACTGTTGCTGTTTTTACCTCGCGAAGTGTTGTTGCGATAACCTTGAAGTTAGGATATGCCTTTGTAGCTTCCGCAATCATCTTCTTGTATCCGTCGAGGTTAAGCTCCTTAAGATTTTCGTCATTTCCCTCAACCTTAAGTCCGAGACACGCTGTAAAGTCTTCTTCGTTACCGATCATAACATCAACATTACTTTGCAATCTCTTTATTTACCTCTTGTGCTTTTTCCAAACCACCGATTGCGCTCCACATTGAAGGACGGTAGTTAAGGTCATAGGAAATGATTGTTCCGTACTTTTTAGCTGTCTTAACTGCAGCAAGAACAGTTTCGCATGACTGATCGGAAAGAGCTGCATAAATGCCGCCGGTGTGCAACCAACGAACGCCAAGTGTGCCGAATACGTATTCAAAGTCAAAATCTTCGGGAGTTGCCTTTGAGATTGCAGTGTTTGCTCTATCTGAGCATCCTACTGCACCACGGATTCCGTAGCCGCGCTCTGTGAAATTGAGACCGTTTCTGCAAATTCTGCCGATACCGTCGGTTTTCATCCAATGAATAAGTGATGTGTCAACACCGCCCTGCTCAATGAAGTCTTCCATAAGATATCCAACTTCATTCTCAGCAAAAGCTGCGATAACAGCTGTATCCATCTTGAAGCACTTATGAAGTCCGCGGATAACATTATATTCGCCGCCGCCTTCCCATGCTCTGAAATTTCTTGCAGTTCTGATTCTTCCCTCACCCGGGTCGAGTCTGAGCATAACCTCACCCAGAGAAACCGCATCAAATTTACAATCTTTTTTATCTTTTAAATTCAGGTTCACATTCATTTCTTTATTCTCCTTTATGCACGAATACTTTTAACAAGTTCAACGGCTTCTTTTGTCAGTTCTGTTATCTTATCAAACTTTCCCTCTGCGATTAAATCACCCTTAACCATCCAGCTTCCACCACAACATACAATATTGCTGCAAGAAAGGTATTCAGACAGATTGTTTGCACTGATTCCGCCTGTGGGCATAAACTTAACCATTCCATAAGGAGCACCCATTGCCTTGATCATTGCAACTCCGCCTGCCTGTTCTGCTGGGAAGAATTTGATAACCTTGAGTCCGCGCTTAACAGCCTGAGCTACCTCTGAGGGAGTAATGCAGCCGGGGAAAACCGGAATATTCTTTTCAAGACAATAATCCACAATCTCGGGGTCAAAACCGGGGCTGACAATAAACTTTGCACCTGCAGCAACCGCTCTGTCAACCTGTTGGGTGGTGAGGACAGTTCCTGCGCCGACCAACATATCAGGGTATTTCTCAGACATAAGTCTGATTGATTCTTCGGCTGCATCGGTACGGAAAGTCACCTCTGCACATGAAAGACCACCTGCATAGAGTGCATCCGCAAGGGGAATTGCGTCTTCCACTTTTTTAAGTACAACAACCGGTACAACTCCATATTCTTCCAAAATTTGTTCCATTGCTTTCATATCAAAAACCTCCGTTTTTTTATTATACACCGCTGTAAGCATTAAAGCCGCCGTCAACGGGAACAACTACGCCTGTTACAAAACCTGAAGCATCATCGTCTGTAAGCCACTTGAGTGTGCCGATAAGTTCTTCGGGCTTGCCGAATCTGTTCATAGGAGTAGCAGCAAGAATTTTCTGTGTTCTTGCTGTGGGATTGCCTGCTTCGTCAAACAGCAGAGCCTTGTTCTGAGCTGTTACAAAAAATCCAGGAGCAATTGCGTTAACACGGATATTTGCATTTGCAAAGTGAACAGAGAGCCACTGTGTGAAGTTTGAAACAGCTGCCTTTGCGCCGCTATATGCAGGAATCTTTGTAAGGGGACAGAACGCATTCATTGATGAAACATTAATAATTGAACCGCCGTTTCCATCAATCATATCCATAGCAAACACCTGTGTGGGAAGAAGTGTGCCAAGGAAGTTGAGGTTAAACACAAATTCAATACCTGACGGGTCAAGGTCAAAGAATGAAACAACTGATTCGTCAAGGATATCTTCCTTTTTGAAGTATTCATTTGTTGTTGTGCCTTTGGGGTTGTTGCCGCCTGCACCGTTTATAAGGATGTCGCACTTGCCGAAGTCCTTATTGATTTCAGCTTTAACAGCTTCAAGTTCTTCCTTTTTGAGAACGTTTGCAGCATAGCCCTTTGCTGTGCCGCCTGCTGCCACAATTTCGTTTGCTACTGCATCTGCTGCTTCTTTTTTAAGATCAAGGATTGCAACCTTTGCGCCCAAAGACGCTATATACTTTGCGAAAGCGCCACAAAGAACGCCGCCGCCACCTGTAATTACTACTGTTTTGTTGTTATATTCCATTTTTATCCATTCCTTTACATAAAAAATCTTTCTGCATTATGCGCACATATATTCTGAACAAGCTTTTTCAAAATCTTTTCGTCATTTGTAAACATTTCATCCTCTACCCAACCTCCAATAATATTGCAGAGAATTCGTCTGAAATATTCGTGTCGGGGGTATGACAAAAGACTTCTGGAGTCTGTCAGCATACCTACAAACGATGCAAGTGCGCCTTCATTTGCAAGGCATTTAATCTGCGCTTCCATGCCATCAATATTATCAAGGAACCACCATGCAGAACCAAGCTGAATCTTTCCTGCGATTTCCTCGCCCTGGAAGCAACCCATAAGTGTTGCAAGAGTGATGTTATCCTTGCCGTTTAACGAATACAGAATTGTCTTGGGCAGCATATTCTTCTGTTCAAGATTATCCATAAACTTTGAAAGCTTTAGAATACCGAATGTATCTGCAACGCTATCGTGGCCGCTATCGGCACCCAAAACTTTAAACACTCTTGTATTATTGTTACGAATAACGCCCATATGCATCTGGAGAACAATATTATGCTTTGTATATCCCTCAGCAAGGAACAGTAAAAGTCCTGTCTTGTACTTTTCAATATCCTCGCAAGAAACTTTTTTACCTTTAAGTACCGCCTTGAAAATCTTATCGATTTCCTTATCGGTTGCGGGCAGGTACGGAACAGTTTCCATACCGTGGTCTGCTGCACGGCATCCCATTTCGCAGAAGAATTCCATTCTTTCAAGAAGAACAGATTTCAAATCTGCATAACACAAAATTTCACGGTTTGCTGATTTTGCCAGTTTTTCAATATATTCCTTAAACCCATCCAGCTCGATATTTACCGCCTTATCGGGACGATATGTGGGAACTACCACGGTGTCAAAGTCCGGAATGTCACGGATTATTTTGTGGTATTCGAGAGAATCTGCCGGGTCGTCGGTTGTGCCGATAAGCTCAACATTTGAACGCTTAATCAATTTGCGCGCGGTAAATCCGCCGCCCTCTGTTGCCCAGGTTGAACGCCATGTTGCGCTGTCGTGATATGCCTGAGGACGATACCAGTCAACAACCCATACGGCTCTCTTTATCTTACCGAGTTCACCATTCTGGATGAGTTCGCGAAGCTTCTGGTGTGCAGCGTAAGATCTCTGGTTAAACATAATACCAAATACCTTGCCTGACTTCTTTGCTGCTTCGTTCATCTCCATAACCTGCTTTGTATATACGCCGGCAGGCTTTTCTGTCATAACATGGAGACCTGCTTCAAGTGCCATAATTGCATAGCGGGGATGGTCATAGTGGGGAATTGCAATAACAACTGCGTCACAAGTACCGCTGGCAAACATTTCTTCTGCTGTATCAAAGCAGGGAATATCTTTGAGGTTCTTTTTGCACCATTCTCTCTTTTCGGGGTCAATATCACATACTGCACCCAAAGTTGAGTTGGTAACCATTCCGTCCATAAACTTTACTGCGTGGGTACGACCCATTGTACCAACACCGACAATACCATATCTTACTTTTTCCTTAATCTTACTCTCCTTATTATGTAAAAATTATTTATATTAACTACTAAATTTTTTCTATTATTGCAGTAAGTGCCTTGTGGGCAACAACAAACTTTTCTTCTGACGACCTTTCAAGCTTGAGCATCTCGTCGCCTACTTCAAGATCTGCAAGACCATCAAAGCTACCAAGATGCGGCTCTAAGCTAAGGAATCCCTCATAACCCTTTGCTGCAAGCTCTTTCAGAATTGCTTCTATATTACCATCGCCAACACCTGCCGGAACAACCGTTTCACCAATAGCATCCTTAATATGCATATATACAACATAGGGGGCCATCAGTTCGTATGCTTCGGGGTATGTTTTCTGACCGCACTGAATGAAGTTGGCAGGGTCAAAAACAGCACGAAGATTGGGCGAATTAACCGTTTTAAGAACATCAGCACATCTGGGAGCAATGTCTCCATAGATATCCTTTTCGTTCTCATGGAGAAGAATTATATCTTCCTTCTCAGCAACCTCAGCCATTATCTTCATTCTTCTCATTACCTCATCACGGTAATTTGCAGGGTCTTCACCCTTAGGAATGAAAAAGCTGAAAATTCTTATGTATCGTGTGCCGAGTTCTTTTGCAATATGTATAACTCTCTTAAGCTGTTCAATATGTTCTTCAAAATCGTCACATATTCCGATTTTACCAATAGGCGAACCGATTGATGAAGCCTTGATGCCAAATTCAGCCATATCCTTTTTCAATTCTTCCACCTGTTCATCTGAAAGCTTTGCGATATTTGTGCCGTTTACGCCACGAGGCTCGAAATATGACATCCCAAGCTTTTTAAGTGCTGCAAACTGCACTTTTATGTTCTGGTCTATCTCATCAGAAAAACCGGACAAAATAAATTTACTCAAAATTCTCATCTCCCATAAAAAAACTCTTTTTTATATTTTAGCATACTTTTCAAAAAAATCTGCTATATTTTTGACTTATTTATTGCAAATCTTGCTCATTTATGCTATAATACCATCAAGGAATTTAAATTTTCAACAGAAAGGTAATGCTGCTATGCGTTCTTCCAACATAAATAATGAAGAGGTTTTTAAATTTTTTTCACCCGAACAAAGTGAACTGAAATTGCACGAAGGTTGCGCAAATGCCGATAATGCAATTGTCAGCGTCATTGAAAAGGACTTCAACTTCTTTCACTCTATTGACGAACAGGTTACAAATTCGCATTTTAAGCTTCATACACACGACAACTATATGGAAGTACTTGTCTTTTTAAACGGCAATGCCAACTTTCATATCGAAGGAAATGTATATCAGCTTGACCCCGGTGATATTGTCATTGCCCAACCCAGTGAGTTGCACCGAGTGGTCCATCGGAGCAACGGTTACTACGAGCGCATTGTCCTTTTTATACATAACCGTTTTTTCTCTCGTAATGATTGCGAGTATCTTAAAAATGTGTTTATAAACCGTAAATTCGGGGAGCTGAATCTGATAAGCCATGATTTACCCGAAAATCTTGAGCTTTTGGAAATAATCAGACGGCTCGAAAAATATGCATCAAACGAAAATCCCAATTCAATGATTATAAAAAACACCCTCATTGAGTTTTTATATGTACTTAACCTGCAAAATCGTTCAACAGAAAATAATCCTCTTTTTGACAACAATATCCGCAATATTGTTATGCATCTTAATGAACACCTGGTTGAAGACCTGGACCTTGAAGACATTGCAAGCAAGTTTTTTATGAGCAAATACCACCTGTGCCGTATCTTTAAAAAGAGCACCGGCTTTACCGTTAACCAGTACATAACCCATAAGCGTCTCTCCCGGGCAAAGGAGCTTTACGAAAACGGAATTTCACTCAGTGATGCCGCATCCAAATCAGGTTTTAAAAGCTATTTAAACTTTTACCGTGCGTATATCAAGGAAATGGGCGAGCCGCCAAAACGAAATCTTAAAAATCAAATCTAAGCAACTAAAAAGAACTGTGATAAAACGCTTCTGTTTTATCACAGTTCTTTTTAATAATCAATTATTGACACATCGTACCCATCAAAGGTTTCGTCAACCATTGTTCTAAATCTTTCGACGCTTACCGCTCCGTCTTTTGCAGCAACGCCGTGACCTGTTGCACGGTCATTTGAATAGTCTTTAAGCGAAAAAACATCAAATTGCGTGTAGGTTGTATCGTAATGGGTCACTATCGGCAAGAACGAATAATCTGCAATCTCAACATTTTCTCCATTGTACTTTAATTCAATATCCGCCGCTCCACCAAGCAGATTTCGTGCCTCAAGCTGACGCGAAACAAAGTTACCCAAAGAATAGTAAACCAGCATACGATTGCCGTTTTCGTTTTCTATCCATTCAACAGGCTCTATTACATGGGGGTGCGAGCCTACAATTAAGTCTACTCCCCACTTACACATTTTTTCGGCAAGACTTTTCTGCCATTCATCAGGCTTAATTGAATATTCTGTTCCCCAATGCATAAACGCAATTGTGAAATCCGCATTATCCTCAGCATATCTGCAATCCGACAAAATCCGTTCCTCATCAATTAGATTGACCAGATACGGCTTATCGGACGGCATAGATATACCGTTTGTTCCGTATGTATAATTAAGAAGTGCAAGCTTTGCGCCCTTGACCTCAACTATATCAATGGTGTACTTATCCATTTCGCTCTCGTTTATGCCAAGCACCGTTACATCGGGATAATCCCGCCAAAATTCAAGAGTGTTTTCAACACCGGCAGAGAGCTTATCCAATACATGGTTGGATGCGTGAAGAACAACATCAAAGCCCTCATTCACCAAAGTTTTGCCCATATCCGACGGGGAGTTAAAAAGCGGATATCCGGAATAACCCAGTTCCTTGCCGCCAAATACAGTTTCCTGACCTATAACTGCAAGGTCAGCATCCTTTATTTTGGGCTGAAGCTTATCAAAAAGGTGAGAATATTCGTATGTGCCGTCATCCTTTTTTCCGCTGTTGATAACCGGCATATGCAGGAGATTGTCGCCGAGAACAAAAAGAGAAATTGTCTCGTTTACCTCCTCTTTTTCCGTTGCTACCGGCTGAGAGTCATTTTTTCCGCAACCTGAAAAAAATATCGATAAAATAAGTGCTGTAATAATTAATAATTTTTGTTTTTTCATTGTCGTTCATTTCCTCTGTGTTTAATACACCTATTCTATTACTTTTTC
>JAZQLR010000109.1:0-18394 GCA_045542775.1 Clostridia bacterium | reverse complement strand
CGATGGGAATTGCACCCCTAAGCTCGATTACCGGAACCATTGACCAGAAAAGTGTGGTCAGAATTTTACCGAAGAATGTACTGAAAAACTCCATAAAAATTTTCTCCCTGAATGTATCTCTCTGATTATTATATCAGTTACAAGATGTTTGTCAATTAATTATAATAAATTCTTGCACCGTATTTTTCTGCCAACACCGCACCTTTCTCTCTGCCGAGGACATACGCCGCAGTTGCAAGGCAATCCGCCTCCATTGAACTGCCACCCACAACCGTTACGCTGTCGAATTCCTGCTTTGAGGGTTGTCCTGTTGAGGGGTCGATTATATGGTGATAACGCTCTCCGCTGTATTCAAAGTATCGCTGATATGTTCCGCTTGTCACAACTGAGCCGTCCGTAATCTCCACCGTATCACTGTATTCACCGGTCGGGGCAAAAGGCTTTTGCAGACCTATGCGCCACTTTCCGTCCTTTGAATTTGGATTTTCGCCGATGCAACTTATATTTCCGCCAAGGTCGACTATCGCCGCCTTAACGCCCATTTCACGCAGAACCTTTGTCGCAGCATCTCCGGCATAACCCTTTGCAATGCCGCCCAAATCAAGCTTTGTCTCGTCCGACAGCTTTGTAACCGTCATACTTTCTTTATCTACTACAATTCCGCCATTTTCAACAATGTCAAGCGCCGTTTTGATTTGCTCGTCAGTCGGAGGAACACTCTCGCCCTCGTCGAACTTCCACAGCATTGAAACGGGAGCAAGGGTGACATCAAATGCACCCGCTGAATCTTTGCACATTTCGAGAGCCGTTTCAAGAATTTCAACCACAATCGGGTCAACTGTTTCCGCCACGCCCGTTTTGGAATTATTTATCCTTGACACATCGGAATTTTCATCAAAAAAATCGGTAAGCTTATGAATTCGCGCAATTTCGTCAAACGCCGCCCTCGTTGCTTCCTCTGCGTTTTTTGAGTATGCCGTTATTGTGCAATAAGTATCAAAAAGGAACTCTGTGGTCTCATATTTTCTGTTATTGCCAAAGGTACGAAAAAAAAGTCCCAAAATCAGGGTCGCCAGAATAATTGTTGTAAAAATAATCTTCAGTCTTTTCATACCCGCACTCCCTTTCTATAAATCTTATTTTACCACATAATTAATTTACCGTCAATATTCTTTACTTTTAAAAAGCTTTATGTTATACTGTATATACCTATGTATTAAGGAAGTGATTTGTTGAAAGACAATTCCTCTGCCAAAACCGTGAAGACCATCGGTTTTATGGCGATAATTATATTCTGCGCCAAATTTATGGGGCTTTTCCGTGAGGTTATCATTGCCGGAATTTACGGCCAGAGCTATGCCTCGGACATATTGAACAGCGCAACACAGATACCGCTTTTGTTTTTTGATATGACATTGGGTGTGGCTATCCTCTCCACCTTTGTGCCTATCTTCAACGGGTATCTCGAAAAAGAGGGCAGAGAACGGGCAATTCTGTTTGCCAACAACTTTATGTCGGCGGTGGTTTCTCTTGCAACCGTGTTTGCAATTCTGGGCGCAATCTTCGCAGAGCCTATCGTTGGACTTATGTGCCCCGGCTACTCACCCGAAAAGATTGCCGAAACTGCGCGGCTTCTTCGGATAATATTCCCGTCAATAATCTTTACCGCAGCGGCGTATACCTCGGTTGGAATTCTTCAATCCTTTGGCGAATTTAACATTCCGTCAATCATAAGCGTGGTTTCCAACCTGATTATGATTTTGTACCTTGCCGTATTTGGCAACCGGTTTGGACTTACGGGCGTTATCGTTTCAATGTTCATCGCCTGGGCGGCACAGCTCTTTGTTCAGCTGCCGCACCTCAGGAAATTCGGCTACCGCTATAGACCCACCCTGAAATTCCGTGACGAGGGCCTTGTATCTGCTGCAAAGCTTGCCGTGCCCGTGCTGATAAGCTCGTGGGTTCAGCCGCTTTGTGCTGTTATTAATATGGCGTTTGGTTCGTCACTCGGCAACGGTGCGGTGTCAGGCCTTAACTGGGCAAACAAAATATACATCATTATGGTAGGCGTGTTTGCGTATGCCGTTACCAACTTTATCTTCCCGAAATTATCACGAATGAACGCCGGCAACAAAAACGATGCATTCTCAGAAACCACCCGTCTTTCGGTCGGCTGGACAGTTTTTATAATTGGCTACATTGCGGCAATGTTTATCGCCCTTTCAAAGCCTATTATCAGACTGGTATTTGAGCATGGTGCATTCACCGCCGAAAACACCGCTCTTACCGCAACGGCACTTCTCAACTACTCGATTGGTATGATGGGTTACGCCATCTGCGAGATACTCAATAAAAGCTTTTATGCAATTCAGGACGGAAAAACCCCGATGCTTACCTCAATTGGCGGCGTTATCATAAACCTTGCCTCGGCAGCCGTGTTTGTAGGTGTGCTTAAATGGGGGGTTGGCGGTCTTGCCCTTTCAAGTGCCGTCAGCTCGATATTTATGGCGTGCGTGTTGCTGTTTGCTATGAACAAAAAACGCCCCAAAACATTTGGCAAAAGCTTTGCCGTAAACCTTGTAAAGATTATTCTTTGCAGCGGTCTGGCAAGCCTTGTTGCAAGCCTTGTCTACCGCTTTGCGGAATCTATGGGCAATGGAAAGGTAATCACATTTATCCAACTTTGCATATCCGCCGCTCCGGCACTTATCATTTATGCCGCAGCAGCTTTAATACTTAAAACAGACGAATTCAGACAAATCAGGAGGTTCGGCAATGAAAAATAACGGCTATTTCCTCACAGCTTGGCAATTTTTATGGAACCGCTATATCAAAAACAGTATTTTATACCGTGTGCTTTGCGGAGTTTTCTCCTTTTTCTCACGGATATGGCGTGAGAGCCTTATAACAAACATCTTCCGTAGGACTTTCTTTAGTGAAAACACTGCGGCATCAAGCCTTTTCGGTAAAATTCTGTTCTGTCCGTTCCGGCTGATTGAGCATATTCAAAAAAAGCATTGGGAGGGGCTCACAAGCCTCAAGGAAACAAGCAGAATAATCCGTGTATGCAAGTATTTTCTGCATAACCTGCTGGCGGTTAACCTCCGTTTTCTCGGCGTTATGCTTACTTTTGCCGCGGCAAGTGACCTTTTGCTTTCCTTTGTGTTCGGCGGTGGAAAGGTGCTTGACCTTATCGCAATCGCTTTAGGTATAGGTCTTTACTTCCTTGACATCAATGCTGTTGACCTGCTTCGCGGCTCGGCACTCGTTAAACTGATTGAAAAGCTTCTGGGGCTTGAATTTTCGTTCGACTTTTACTATATGACCAAGTGTGGCGGAAGAGCTCGCCTTATCTGTGCAGCAGTGTTTGGCGTGGTTACGGGAATAATCGCAGCAAAGCTTTCGATTATTTACGCCATCTTATTTGTTCTTGGTCTTTGGTTCTTCTTTATGGTTCTTTACAAGGTGGAGTTCGGCGTGTTTGTGACATTGTTCCTTGCCCCGATAATCCCGACAATGCTCGTCGTGGGACTTACTCTGCTATGCCTCTTCTCGCTTATCATAAAGGCACTTACAACAAGAAAATTTGAATTCCGCACCGACGGCGTGGGATTTATGGTAGTGCTTCTGCTGGTTATTTACCTCATAGCCGCAATAACTTCGTTTGCTCCGTTTAAGAGCGTTACCATCTGGGCAGTATACTTTGCCTTTATGGCATTCTACTTTGTCGTTATCAATACTATTAAAACCTCAAAACAGCTCAAAGGCATACTCACCGTGTTCTGTCTTTCGGGTTTTGCAGTTTGTCTTTACGGAATACTCCAGTATGTGTTTGGCTGGGATGTGACTCAAGCGTGGATGGACGAGGAGATGTTTGAGGACATCAAAATGCGCGTTTACTCCACCCTTGAAAACCCCAATGTCCTTGGCGAATACATTCTGCTTGTGATGCCCGTTTGCATTGCACTTATGTGGAAGCAAAAATCCGTTCTTGCAAAGCTGACATTTGCCGGCATAGCGGCGGTAATGGGGGTTACACTAATCCTTACATTCTCGCGTGGTTGCTGGCTTGGTCTTATGTTTGCGGCGGCTGTTTTTGTTACCTTTGCCGCAGGCAAGCTTTGGGGACTGGCTTTGCCGCTTATCCCGATTGTGCCGATAATACTCCCCGACAGCATAATCAACCGCTTTAACAGCATCGGCGATATGGGCGACTCGTCCACCTCCTACCGTGTGTTTATATGGATGGGAACTTTACTTATGCTTAAGGACTTCTGGCTCTCGGGTATAGGCCCCGGAACCGAAGCATTCACTCAGGTTTACCCGTTCTACTCTTACAGCTCGGTTGTAGCACCTCACTCACACAACCTCTTTTTGCAGGTATTGGTGGAATCGGGTGTTCTTGGAATTCTGACATTCCTTATACTTATAATCCTGTTCATCAAACAGCTTTGTGTTGGTCATCAGGCGTTTGGCAAGGGTCACCACTTATCGGTTATTCTGGTTGGAATCGGTGCAGGTGTTCTTGGATTTTTGGTTCAGGGAATGTTTGACAACTGCTTCTACAACTACCGTGTGTTTATGATATTCTGGGCGGTTCTGGCACTGGGCAGTGCCGCAGCTAAGATTGCAAAAAACGAATCCGCATTATCGGAGGTGCAAAAAAATGCTTAAAGTTCTTCAGGTTTGTTCAGACACAAATATTGGCGGTGCAGGGAAATGTACCCTCACCTATCTTAAATACTGCAATCGCGAAAAGCTTGACATCGCAGTGGTTTTACCCGAAAACAGTCTTTTGAAGCCGGGAGTTGAAGCCTTAGGCTTTAAGGTTTTTGAAATTGACGCAATGGCTGATAAGTCACTCGATGCCGGAGCAATAAAAAAACTGCTCAAGGTATTTAAGCAGTTTAAGCCGAATATTGTTCACACCCACGCAAGTATGTCGGCACGAATTGCCGCAAGTCTGTATGGTGCAAAAATTGTCTACACAAGGCACAGCGTATTTCCGCCGTCGCCACGGCTGACCCACGGGCTGGGCAAAGCGGTTTGCGGACTGGTTAACAATTCCACCGCAGATAAGATTATTGCAGTTGCCGAGGCAGCAAAGGACAATATAACCGCAATCGGCGTAAGCGACAAAAAGATTGATGTTATCTTAAACGGCGTTGAGCCTCTGCGCAAATATACCACAGACGAAATTGCGGCGGCAAAGGCTGAATACGGCGTCCCCGAAGACTGCAAATGCACAGCAATTGTTGCAAGGCTTAATGAAGTCAAGGGGCACAAGTACTTTGTTGAGGCGGCAAAAATCCTTAAAGACCGCGGTGTTAAAGCGAGATTCCTTATTGCCGGCACAGGCGATATGGAAGATGCGATACGCAAACAGATTGCAGAGAATAATCTTGAAGATTATGTGATTATGCTCGGTTTCCTTAACAATGTTGAGCCGCTTATGAATGTTATTGATGTTCAGGCAAACTGCTCGTTTGGAACAGAGGCAACAAGCCTTTCACTTCTTGAAGGTATGAGTTTGGGCAAGCCGGCTGTTGTTTCGGACTTCGGCGGCAACCCGGGAGTTATCAAGGACGGCAAAAACGGCTACATTGTACCGACTCACGACCCTGTCGCTCTTGCTGACAGGCTTGAAAAGCTGTTCACCGACGAAGAGCTTTACAACGAAATGTCAGAGACAAGCTCCGAAATATTCAAATCAACCTTTACTGCGGCGGTTTATGCCGAGAATATAGACAACATCTATTTAAACCTTGGAGGTAAAAACAATGGATAAACCAAAATTCAACATAATTGACGGATTGATTGTGCTGCTTGTGGTGGCAATTATTGCGGCAGGAATTTTTCTGCTTGGCGGAAACAATCAAACAGACAATGCAGAGGCAGAGAACACCACAGCCATTTTCCAGCTTCAGCTTACCAGAGTTGACGAGTCGCTCTACAACAAATTCTTAGCGGCTATGGAAGCCGATGAAAATGTGTGGATAGGCGTAAAAGAACGCTTCCCCGGCAAAATCGATACTCTTGAAAAAGCACCCGCGTCTAAGATTACCACAAACACACATACCGGCACCGCAGTTGTTGCAGAGGACCCCAATTTGCTTGATTTGACCATTCATATCAGCACACCTGTTCTTGAAACACCCTCGGGAATTACCGCAGCCGGCACACCCATCAGGGTTGGCGAAGAAGTTGCCGTACGGGGCAAGGGTTTTGCAGGCTACGGCTTTGTAATCGACCTTAAGACAGTTACCGAATAACACTCAGAAAGGCAGGGATATAATATGATTATTAATAAAGAAGGCAAGCTCTTTGGCAAAATCAGCATTGTTGATATACTGGTTATTATAGCAATAATAATTGGAGCTTTAGGAATATACTCAAGATTTTTTGTTGCAGGTCCAAAGGTTGAAACCGCAACAAGTCGTATCGAATACACAATGAAAATTCGCGAAGTGCGTATGGGAACAGTTAAAGCACTTCAGGACTTTAAAGGTCCCGTTACAGATACCACCACTAAGGAACTTCTGGGCGAAATAGTTGATGTGACCTACACCGATTCAGTTAAGGCTCTTGAGCTTTCAAACGGAAACCTTAAGGCATCGCCTCTCCCCGAAAGATACGATGTAACCGTTACCGTTCAGGTTGACGGCAAGGTTAATGACTCGGGCTACTACACCTCGAATAACCTCGCACTTACCGCCGGCTCGTCGTATGTATTTACCTCAAAGGCAGCAAAGACGACCGGAACAATAATGGATGTATACGAGAAATAAGATTTTGGCAGCGGCTTAATGAGAAAGGTGATTTTATATGTTTAAAAGATTTTTAGTTTATTACAAGCCGTACATAGGCATAATTATCTTTGACCTTATCTGCGCCGCACTCTCAACCGTGTGCGAGTTGGTTTTTCCGATGATTGTCCGCACAATCACCAATGCCGCATCAATGGACGGACAGGCGCTTTTGGTTTCTACCGTACTGAGGCTTGGCGGGATTTACCTGTTTTTACGCATAGTTGACACCTTTGCCAACTACTATATGGCAAATATGGGACATATTATGGGCGCAAAGCTTGAAACAGATATGCGCCGTGACCTTTTTGACCATCTGCAGAAGCTGCCCTTTAAGTATTTTGACAACACCAAAATCGGTCAGATTATGTCAAGAGTTACAACCGACCTTTTTGATGTTACCGAATTCTCGCACCATTGTCCGGAAGAATTCTTTATTGCCGGAATTAAAATTGTCGGTGCGTTTATAATCCTTGGCAGAATCAACTGGTGGTTCACGCTGATAATATTCCTGCTTCTGCCCTTGATGCTTGTTTCAATATTTGTATTCAGAACAAAGATGAAAGAGGCGTTTAAGGAGCAAAGAAAACAGGTTGGTGAGCTTAACGCCGACCTCGAGGACAGTCTGCTTGGAACAAGGGTTATAAAGAGCTTTGCCAACGAGGATTTGGAGAGAGAAAAGTTTGCACACGGCAACGATATGTTCTTTAACTCCAAAAAGAAAGCATACAAATATATGGCACTTTTTCAGGCGGGAACACGATTCTCGGACGGACTTATGTATATTGCCGTTATTGTTATCGGCTCGCTGTTTATGATTGACGGCAAGCTGACCCCGGCAGACCTCATTGCATACCTCCTTTACATACAGACCCTTATCACCTCAATCCGCCGGATTGTGGAATTCACGGAGCAGTTCCAGAAGGGCATTACCGGTATAGAAAGATTTTACGAGATTATGGACGAGTCGGTTGAAAACTATACCCCTGCTGATGCAATTGAGCTTGACTCGGTAACAGGGGACATTGAATTCAACGATGTTCACTTCAAGTACTCCGACAATACAAAGGAAGTTCTGACGAAGATTAATTTAAGTATCAAAAAGGGTGAGAACATTGCCTTTGTCGGACCGTCCGGCGGTGGTAAAACAACACTCTGCAACCTTATCCCCAAGTTCTACGAGCTGACCTCGGGCAGCATCACTATTGACGGAATTGACATCAGCAAAATCACACTTGGCTCGCTTCGTAACAATATCGGAATGGTTCAGCAGGATGTGTATTTGTTCAGCGGCACAGTTTACGAGAATATCCTATACGGCAAGCCCGATGCAACCCGTGACGAAGTAATCGAAGCGGCAAAGGCTGCCGGAGCACACGATTTTATTATGGAGTTAAAGGACGGCTACGATACCTATGTAGGTGAACGAGGACTCAAGCTGTCGGGCGGACAAAAGCAAAGAGTTTCCATCGCGCGACTTTTCCTTAAAAATCCGCCCATACTTATACTTGACGAGGCAACCTCGGCACTCGATAACGAAAGTGAGCTGCTTGTTCAAAAGACATTAAAACGACTTTCCGAAGGCAGGACTACCTTTACCATTGCACACCGCCTTACCACCATTAAAAATGCAACCCGAATTTTTGTACTCACCGCGGACGGAATTGCAGAGGAAGGTACCCACGAGGAGCTAATGTCAAAAAACGGCGAATATGCGAAGTTATACTCAATGTATAGCACACTCTAAACCGGGCTTTGCCAAAATAAACTATTTTGTCTTTGTCCGTGGAAACAGAATACACAAGGTGTCTTTGTTTGGAGAGTGACCAATTTTAAGGAAACAACCCCCATACTATCGTATGGGGGTTGTTTCCTTAAAACGGCTATGCCGCTTGAAGCACAGTATTTTTGATGCAGTGCAAGACAAAAAACGCAGCAAATCCTTTGTGGCTTTGCGAGGCTTTTTTCGCAGCAATGCGCGAAAATACAAAGCTGCAAGTTGGTAAATATCCAATCATAGACACCTTATAAAAATATCGCTATAAACACAGTAACAAGTCCGCAAAGACCAACGGCAATTCCGCTGAGTGTTCCCTCGACTTCACCAAGTTCAATAGCTTTTGATGTACCGAGGGCATGGCTTGCAGCACCGATTGCAAGGCCTGATGCGATGGGGTTGTTGATTTTAAACACCTTGATAAGATAAGGTGCAGTTACCGCACCGATTATGCCAGTTACGAGAACCGCCGCCAAGGTTACGGGCACGATGCCGCCAAGCTGTTCGGAAAGCTTTGCCGCAAAGGCTGTTGTAATTGACTTGGGGAGCAGGCTTGCGGTTATCTGTTCAGAAAGGCCAAGCACTTTGCAGCACACAAAGATACTTGCAAGTGCCGAAACCGCACCAACAACGCATCCAACCACGATGGGCAGCCAGTTCTTTTTGATTATCTCAAACTGGCGGTACATGGAAACCGCCAATGCCGCAGTTGCAGGTGCAAGGAACATGGAAACAAAGTCTGCACCTACCATAAAATGCTCAAGCGGGATACGAAGCACAGTAAGTATTCCAATTATAATCGCCGCAGCAATAATGAGGGGGTTGGCAATTGCAGTTTTTGCTTTTTGATTAATTCTTACGCCTACTATGTACGAAAACATACAAAGGGAAAATCCGAAAAAAGGTTCTTTAGTTAATTCAAGCATTTTCGTTCTTCTCCTTTCTTTTGTTTAAAAGATAGACAGTAAACTTCACCGCGTACGCTGTGCAGAAAAATGTTACAAATGTAGTGATTACACACACAAGCAAAAACTGCCAGATAATGTTGCTGAGAATATCCATATACGATATAATCGAAACAGTAGACGGCAGAAATACAAATGCCATATTCTTTACAAAAAAGTCGGAAACCGGCTCAATCTGACGCACCTTTACAAATCCGGTCAGCAGCAAAAGGAATGTAATTATCATCGCAAGGACACTGCCGGGGAACGGAAACGGAAGATAAAACGCAATTATATCGCTTATAAAACACACTATAAACAGTATCAGCGTTTTTTTGAACACCTTCACGCAGATCACCTCTCAATTTAAATTGACAAAATTATATCAATTTGAGTATATCACTTTATAAGCGATTTGTAAAATGGAATTATTGACAAATGATACGAGGGTGTGATACACTGTTTTTGGACGAAATAATGAAACCAGAAAGGCAAGGCAAAAAATGTATTCACCCGAAAAGGCTTTCACCTGCTGCTTTAGCGGACACCGCATAATCACAGGAGAATCAAAAATATCCGTATTTAACCAACTGTGCGATACCGTCCGCGAACTTTATCTTAACGGAATAACCAACTTTGTTTCAGGCGGCGCATTGGGGTTTGACACGCTTGCGGCATTTGCTGTTCTGCACCTTAAGCGTAAATTCCCCGGGATGAAACTGATTCTTGCACTTCCCTGCCGCGATCAGGACGCCAAATGGTCGCGCGATAATAAAGAAACCTATCGCAAAATTCTTGATGCGGCGGACGAGGTTATATGCCTTAACAAAAGCTACTGCACCGGATGTATGCATCAGCGCAACCATCTGATGGTTGACCTCAGCGCGGTTTGTGTGGCATACTGCAAAAAAACCTCAGGAGGAACAGCATATACAATGAATCTTGCCAAAAACGAGGGGCTGAAGGTCATAAACCTTGCCGACTCAACGCATCATTAAAAGCAGGGTTACGCTGAGTCCGATACAGATTACACTTAAAATCGAAAGAGTCGCCGCATAGCGGTAGGCTCTTTGTTTTTTTCTGCGATTGGGGTAATCCACTTTTATCATATCAACCTGCCTTACATAGCTGTTGATTATGTCCTGAGCCTCCTGAACAATTGTGGTTTTTATCCGATGTGAACTTTCCGCGCGGTTGTTCTTTAATATAAAAATTGCCTGATCAATATTCTCGGACTTGATGTTGTTGATTATAACAACCCGTCTGGACTTTTTATCTGTCATATAGATACCTCCCTTTTTATTGGAAGTATTTACAAAAACAGCCGGTTTCATTCATTAAAAAGATAAAAACAATGCCCACCGAGATGTGGGCATTGTTTTTATAATGTGTTTTTCATTGTATTGTAAAGTATTATCGCCGCCTGAGCACAAGTCATACCGTCATCGGGCGAGAATTTTGTTTTTGATGTTCCGTTGATTATACCAAGTCCCCAAAGCAGACTTACATAACCCTTTCCCGACTTCACATCTTCAAACGGGCAGTTGTAAATTCCCTCAATTTCTGCATATTTATCGATTTTAAGGGCGCGGCAGATAAGTCTTGTTGCCTCTATTCTGGTAAGCACATTATGGGGAATACTTGTAAGGTCCGAAACAGACAATACATTTCCAATAGCCAGACCGGCAAGCTCCAAAAATTCTGCCTGCGAAATGTAGCGGTCCGGATAGAACTTATCACCGGTAAAACCAACCCCAAACCGGTGAAGTGCAAGAATTTTCTCCTCGGCATAGTGGCCAGATATGTCGGTGTATGGTTCAAAGGCTTCCACTGCTTCGTATCTTGTTCCCTGCTGTGTAACACGATTTCCGTTTTCTGCATCAATAAGTATGCCCGAAACGTCCGTGGTAAATACTAATGTTGTTGTGTCGGGTTTTTTGAGCGTGGTATCCGTTTTTTGAGGAATAAAAATTGGATTATACGTTGTATTTTCAAAGAATTTTTCGCAGGCTGTCTCGTGGGTAATCACCTTGCTCAATTCAGGGAAATCCGCCTCTGTATAACTCATTCTGTAGGAAAGTAATAAACCTGTGTCGGTGTTTACCTCAACTGAAACTGTGTCCCCGAAAACGGGAATGTCGTTCACATATCTGGTATAGGTGAAGTATCCGTCTCCACCGTCTTTCTCATTCGGTCTGAACTCTGCCGCTTTTTCTCCGCCAAGAGCTGAAAGAATTTTATCCGCTTGAGCCTTAAGCTGAGAGGTTGTAAGCTTTTTCCCCGATTCCGTACCCGTGAAGTTTGAATAGCTCAAAACCTCGCCGGTTGCCGCATCAATATCTATATGGATAAATCCGGATTTATTCGGGCTTGTTGCTCGGAATACAACGGTGCGGATATAGCTGTTTTCGCTGTATACCACCTTGCGAAGTCCTGTTTCTTCCACCGCATAATCTCCGGTTATGTTGAGAACCTGATTACTGCGTAAAAGCTTTTCTGCCGCATTTGCCGAAAGTATGCCACTTATATTTTCAAGTTCCTTGATCTCCGCCTCACTAAAATTACCGCCGCTACCACCTGAACCCGTTACGGAATCACTCATTGCCTCATTTTTAGTAAAGAACAAATCGTTATAAAGCTGAATTTCGGTTGCTTTGCCGGTATTTGCATCGAGGTAGGTAGTGCCGTTTTCGTCGCTGTATGTGGTGAACACCTTTATTTCGCGCTTCTGATAGTCCTTAAAGGTGCGGTAGCCAAGAGTCAAACCAAGCTCCTTTGCAAAAGCCGATTTTGCTGTATCTGCCGACAGAATATTATGAGGTGAAACATACTTGAGATTTTCTGTATATGTGGTTCTGAACGATGTGATTTTTTCAGCATTAATATCAACCGTCACTCTGCCGGTATCGCCCTGAACGGGGACACCGCCCTCTTTATGAACCACCTGAAAATACAGGCTGTCGGCATTAAAGCTTTCCGGACCTTCATAGCCTTCCACAAACAGCTTGCCCGCAATTGCCGGGTTGAGCTTATTTAAAAGCACCTGAGTTCTTCGGATTGCCTCCTCTGTTGGTATTCGGTCAAAGCCTTTTGGAGGCGCTTCGTTACGGATTTCTTCAAAAAATCCGTATTCGACAATAATACCGCTTTCCAATGCGGAAAGATACATACTGCGGTGTGCCTCACCACCCCAGTTGAACGAATATATAACCTTTCCGTTTTCAGTTCTGATATTGCTGTCAAATTCAGGAAATACCGAAGTATCCGGAATTCTGGTTTTGACGTCAGCCAGAACCTTTTCAAGCATTTTATTTTCGTTTTCGGCGGCAAATGCCAGAGGTATAAAAAGATTAAAAACCATCAAAATACAAACTAAAATTGAAATAAATCTTTTCACAATAGCCCTCCCCCTTTCAGAAAAAATACGGTGAAGCAACGCCTTGTTGCTTCACCGCCAAAAATTTTAAATCTTACTGAAGAACAATAACGCTTGCTTCAAGTACGCCGGATGCATTTGAACCGGTAACTGTTGCGGTGCGGTTCTTTTCAACATTCTTAAGGAGAATGGTTCTGCCTGTTACGCTGTCGATAATCTTAGTATTTGAATTTGTAAATACATTATACTCTGTACCGCCGTCTTCAACTATCATAAGTCCGTAGGTTGCATTTACGCTCTTTACAAGACCTGTCAGCTGTGACTTTGCAACAACGCCTGCAGCCTCAATCTTCACGATTTCGCTGCTCTGGAGACCAACCTCAATGTCGGTGCCGGGACGAAGGTCGAAAACTGTTGCGTTTTCTGAAGAATCAACTATAACCTTAACGCTTTTGTTAACTTTGTATTCAACAACCTCGCCATTTCTTTCAATACCGATTGTTGTGCCATTCACTGAATGTGTAATGTAGTTGATTGTTCCGGCATTTGTATTTGTTTTGCTTGATGCCTGAATTTTTGTTACCTTGCCGTAGGTCATTCTGAGTGAAACAGTATCGCCTGTCATAAGAGCACTGATTGAAACCTCAAGGTTGTTTCGTGAAACCTGAACGCCGTCAGCCGAAACTTCATATTCACCAATTTCTCCGCTATTGTCCATAACATGAAGAATTGTGTATTCGCCGGAGATATCAACATCTTCAAGAGTTCCGTATGCGGTAGTTGTCTTGTCAACAACTTCCAAAACTGCAACCATACCGTCTTCCATTGTAAGTGCAACATAATCGTTTGCCTTTACCTTTGAGAAGAGGTCAATCGCACCGCTAACTTTGATTTTTGCGTCGTCGGCAAGAACATAGGTATCCTTGATATTCTTATCGTTTGCATCAGCGATTGTAACGGTTTTTGAACCGCCCGCCTCGCTGGTTTTTGCAATCAAACCATAGATAACTGTATCTTCGATGGTAACTACATTTTCAACAAGGGCAACCTTGCCGGAGATGTGTGTAACCTTTACATTCATACCGCGCTTAATTTTTGAAAGTTCAACATCACTGCCGCCAATTTTAAATTTTGCAGCAGGTGAAAGCTCGTTCACGATATCGCTTCCGTTGATTGTAACGGTGATTGTCTCGTTGAATGAATCTGTTGCAACAACTGTGCCGGTCTGAACCGTAAGGTCGATTACATCTATCAGGCTGCAAAGCATCTTTGCCATCTGTGAACGGGTAACAGCAGTATTGGGTGAGAAGAAAGGTTCGCCCGATGCGGTGTTACCCATACCCTGCATAATGCCCTTTTCCTTTACATATTCAACATACGCGCGTGCTTGATCGGGAATTTCAACTGTATCTGCATAGGACGAGGAAACAAATGCATTTGTTGTAACCTCTTCCTCTGCGCCGAGGAGCTTTGTTAAAAGGATTGCTGCCTCGTATCTCTTAAGCGGTGCATTTTTGTTTGACGATGAAATGTATGTATCCAGCTCGTCGGTCTTAAGAACACCTGCATAAAGGAGGAACGATACTTCCTTTGCGTAATTGGTGGAATACTTTGAAAGTGTAGATGAATAAGCATCTACAGCAAGGTCTGTTGAATCTGCAAACGCTTCGTCATTAACGCCAATCATTCTTGAGAGCAAAATAAGGGCTTCGGTCTTGGAGATTGTATTGTTGGGTTTAAAGGTTCCGTCCTCATAACCCTTGATATAGCCAAGTTCACTCATCTCGGTGATATATGGCTTTGCCCATGCTACTGTGGGATCATTCTCAACATCCGAAAATGTGGCAGCAGAAACAGAAAGTGTGGATACAAGAAGCACTGCACTGAGAAGTCCGCTCAAAAATTTTTTGTTGAACATTTTGGTGTCCCCCTTTAGTATATATTGTAAATTAATAATATTCAAACAACAATATGTAGTTCTACGATTTTATTCTACCATATAAAAATAAATATTTCAACAGGTTTTAAAAAAAAGTTTTTACAGAAATGTTACATTTCAGGCAAGGTGTTAAATTTTTGTTAATTTAACCAAAAAATTTACATTGTATTTTCTTTCTCGAAGAGCAAAATAAACACGAAACATCTTCAAATTTTTAAAAGGAGGAAAAAATATGTCAAGAAAATTTATTGCTTTGTGCCTTTCAGCATTACTGATTTTTGGCGCAGGCGTAAATGTTTTTGCCGCAACATACGATGCAGTTCCCGTATCGGGTGAAAGCGCGTCGGATTTAAGCGGTGCGGCAAACGGCACAAATCCGGGCACAGCCGGCACAAATACTGCAGGCACTGCCGCTGATGCAAATGCCGCAAACAGCGGCAACGCTCAAGGCTCTGCAAATGCTACCGATATGAATTCAAATGCAGCGCCCCGGATAACAAAAACAACCGACAACAGCGAAGCAATTGTAGAACAAAACCAGACAAAGAACAACGCAATGATGAGAAGAGGTCTCTATGAAGGTGTGGCTCTGTCGCGTTACAGCAGCCAGAGAGTTGCTCTTGCTCCCGACATTGTAGGTACAAAGTATCAGGAAGCCGCAGAAATCCTCGGCGCACTCGGCATTATGGTGGGTGACGCTGAAACAGGCAACTTCCGCCCTGGTGACAACATTCTCAGAAGTGAGATGTCAAAGGTATCTGTTTACTCGGTAGGTCTTGAGGATGTTGCAAACAGCTCGACCTATCCTACAAAATTCCCCGATGTTGTATCAAACCACTGGGCAAACGGCGCAATTAATGTAGCCGTTCAGCAGGGAATGGTTATCGGTGATGATGTGGGAACATTCCGTCCCGACGACCCCGTTCTCTTCCAGGAAGCAGTTACCATTATGGTAAGAGCTCTTGGTTATGAGCCTATGGCAGCGCAGCGCGGCGGCTATCCTTCGGGCTATATGGTAGTTGCATCTGAAAACCAGATGCTCAAAGGTATCACAGCAACAGCGGCAACACCTGCAACCCGTGGCGATATTGCCCAGCTTGTGTTCAACAGCCTTACTGTTAACCTTATGGAACAGACCGGCTTTGGCTCGAATGTGACCTATGAAGTTGTGGACAAGACTCTGCTTTATGACAGACTTAATGTTGAAAAGGCTTACGGTCAGATTACCGGAACACCCGAAACAACACTCACAGGCGGCAGCACAACAGCAGAAGACCGCATAATGATTAATACAGAAACATTTATCGAAGGCGACACAATGGCAAGCGAGCTTTTAGGCTACAATGTAGTTTACTACGCCCGTATCGATGCCACAACAGACGAAAAAACACTTATTGCAGTAATTCCTCAGGAAAGCAAGAACAACGAGCTTACCGTATCGGCAGATAATATCGTATCAATCACAGGTAACGAGGGAACAAACCGCACCTTAACCTACTGGCGCGACAACGAAAGTTCAACAACCCGTACAGCAACCATTGTTGCAAACCCCGTTTATATCTATAACGGCAAGTTTGCACAGACACTCTCACTCGAACAGTTAAAGCCGGCATCGGGTAATCTCATTCTCCTTGACACAGACACCAACAATGTATACGACATCGTGTTTGTGAACCACTTTACCAACCTTGTAGTTGAAAGTGTTTCATCTGCAACAGGCAGAGTAACCGACAAATACAACAACGGCTCATTACTGCTTGACCCCGAAAGCACAACAACCAAATATGTTCTTATCCGTGATGGCGTTGAAATTCAGCCCACAGACCTTGTTGAATGGAATGTAATCTCGTATACAATCAGTGCAGACAAGGAGCTTATCAAGGGTTATGTATCAACAGACAGCGTTCTGGGAACAGTAACACGAACATCTGCGGAGGGCTTTAAAATTGATGATTCAGACACAACCTATAAAAAAGCAGCCAACTATCCTTATGAAATCGGACTTCGGGATCGTGGACGCTTCTTCCTTGATATTGAGGGAAAAGTTGCGGCAGTTGACAAGACTGCAGATACAACAGGGGTTGCCATACGCGGATCCTACGGCTATCTTGTAGGCGCTGCAAAGACAGGAACTTTAGACGAGACTCTCCAGTTCAAAATCTTTACAGCCGCAGGTAACACTCAGGTTATCCCCGGTGCTGCTAAAATCCGTCTTAACGATAAGTACGGTCTTACACCCGACGAGGTTCTCACCGCATTCGGCAAAGACGGCAAGGTAACTCCCCAGCTTATCACCTACGAAACAAACTCGGCAGGTAACCTCACCGGTCTTGATATCGCAGTTGACAAGACAGCAACCGGCGAAGTTAACCGCGAAGTATTCACCAAAAACATCTCAGCGGCAGAACAGGTTTACAAGAGCGCATCAGGAATGCTCGGCAATGTGAGAGTAACAGCAGATACACTCATCTTTGACATTCCTCAGGCAGCAGGAACAGACACAACACGCTACGCTGTCCGCAACAACACTATGTTCTCGAACAACACACCCTATGACATTATCGTATATGACCTTAGAGAAGACTTCACAGCCGGTGCAATTGTTGTAACAAGCACAACAGGCGTAACCGAGGCAGAATCACCCATCGTTCTTGTAGACGAAATTGCATCCGGTCAGAACGAGGATTTTGAGGCAGTTGACATTGTTTACGGTCTCCAGAGCGGAAGCCGTGTTGAGCTTATGTCAGCCGACAAGAATGTCTTTGTCAAGGGCAGCGGCAAGCCTGTCGCACAGGGTGACATCTTCCAGTACAGCACAAACGCAAAGGGCGAGGTTGATAACATCACTGTTCTCTTTGATGCAAGTGCAAAAACAACCGAGTTCTCAAACACAATAAGCACCGACCTTACAACCGTTTACGGCAGGGTAACCAAGAAGTTTGCAGATTCTGTAAATGTAAGCATCAACGGCACAGTCCGCAACTTCTCAACAACAGGTGTAACTGTTTACGAATATAATTCGGCAAGAAAGAACAATAACATTCAGGTTGTAACCTCAGGTGATATTGAAGTATTTGAAGAGGGCAACGAGGTTCGACTCTTCATTAAGATTTACGAAGACAAGGCAACCGAAATGGTAATTGTAAGATAACCTTCAATAAAAATAAAAGCAGGGCATCCACATTAAGGATGCTCCGCTTTTATTTACATATTGATTTTTTTTATGAAATATATTAAAATAGAAGAAAATGTCCCAAGCGGGCAGCACAGAACGGAGAGTTTTTATGGCAAACAATATCTGGCACGACATCTCGCCAAAACGCATTACAACCGAGGACTTTATCTGCGTAATTGAAATTTCAAAGGGCAGCAAAAAGAAGTACGAGCTGGATAAGGAAACCGGCTACATCATTCTTGACCGTATCCTTTATACCTCAACCCACTATCCGGCAAACTACGGCTTTATTCCCAGAACCTACGGCGATGATCACGACCCGCTTGATGTTCTTCTGCTTTGTGCAGAACCGATTGAACCTATGTCACTTGTAAGAG
>JAZQLR010000108.1:0-2922 GCA_045542775.1 Clostridia bacterium | reverse complement strand
ATTCTTTTCCGTGATTCTTTTGGCAGCAGTATTGCTCCACTCCTTGCCCAAGGATATAAAAAAATAACGGTCGTTGATATCCGTTATGTTCAGAAGTCGGATCGTAGCCATGTCGTTCTGTGAGCCAAGGAGTTGTGTGTGAATGTTGTCTTCCTAAGACCGCTTGGCCTCCGACTTAATTCTTTTCCGTGATTCTTTTGGCAGCAGTATTGCTCCACTCCTTGCCCAAGGATATAAAAAAATAACGGTCGTTGATATCCGTTATGTTCAGAGTGCATTTCTTAAAAACTTTATTGACTTCAATGGTCAGGATGTACTGTTTTTATACAGCACAACATTGCTGAATAACAGCACAGCCTTGAGGTAAATACAAAAAAAAGCCGCAAAAGCGGCTTTTTTTGTTTGCAAATTTATCTGTTGAGGATAAGCTTTGTGAGTTCAATGGGGTCAACAATTTCATTGCCCTTGTAAACACGCATATTACCTGATGCGATTTCGTCGATAAGGATAACTTCGTCGTTGTTGTAACCAAACTCAAACTTGATATCCCAGAGGTCAAGACCGATTGACTTAAGGTCGTCTGCAACAACCTTTGTAATCTTTAATGTCTGTTCCTTCATGCTCTCGAACATTTCAGGACTCATAACACCGAGTGCTGCAAGGCCTTCGCCTGTTACCAGCGGATCGCTCTTTTCGTCGTTTTTAAAGGTACATTCAACATATCCACCCTCGAGAACTGTTCCGTCTTCAATATACTCACCGTATCTGCGGATAAAGCTGCCTGTTGCAACCAGACGGCAGATAACTTCAAGACCATGGCCGAATACCTTACCAGGAAGAACCTCCATTGTTGCATTGTCGATATCAGCATTTACATAGTGGGTCTTGATGCCTGCTTTTTTAAGAAGGTCAAAGTAGTAAACAGAAGTTTTGAGGTTTTCCTTACCGATACCCTCAATGGTAAGACCTACGCTGTTTTCGCCCGGGTCGAACTTGCCGTCTTTGCCGGTGCAATCGTCTTTGAACTTAAGGAGGACATTGCCGTTTTCGAGGCTGTATACATCCTTTGTTTTACCTGTGTAAACTAATTCCATTTTTCATTACCCCTAACTTTTAAAATTTAAAAGATTAATAATTCCAAGAATAATTTTAACACAAAAATTCTATCTTGTCTTTATTTTTTACAAATTTTTTTTGAATTTTTATATATCCGTCAACAAGCGGAAATTCTTTGTCCGACATTTTGTCACATTTAACAGCACTTCCGCCGATAATAACACTCTTTTCGCCGTTTTGGTCATAAATACACTCATAACCGTAAAACGCCCTTAAAATAAGGTCGGCTTCCTCTGCTGTCATATCCGGTGCAACCGTATACTGCGATTCATCCGGCATTGGCCAGTATTCGCCATCGCCTTGCGGCGCGGCGTTTTGCCAAAGACTGTAAAAATTCTCTATCAACTTCTTTAGCATTTCGGGCAGTAATCGATTTGCCTTTTCCATAAAGGTTTTATGGGTTTCATCAGCCGCAATTTCAAATTCCTCTTGCAGCAGAATATCACCGGTATCAAAACCCTCGGCAATCTTGTGTATGGTCACACCACTCTTTTTGTCGCCACGCAGTATGCTTAGTGCCATTGGCCACGAGCCGCGACCAACCGGAAGCAGTGATGGATGAATATTGACTATCGGAAGCTTGGTATCTGCCGGGATTTTAAAGTAATATCCGCCGCAAACTGCCATTTCACAGCCGTTTTGCAAAAGCCTTGCAATATCTTCACGAGTTATACGGTTTGTTTTACACGGAATATTTCTTTTAGCCGCAAAATCCGTGATTTCTGCATTAAATTCGGTAATATTGTCCGTATCACAAGTAAAAATTTCAAGAATTTCACAACCCAAATCCTCTAATGCTTCAAGTGCCGGATAGAATAAGTCAATGCCTATATACGCAATTTTCATTTAAAAGAGTCCACTTATAACGCCGTTTTCGTCAACATCAATGCGTTCTGCCGCAGGAAGTTTGGGAAGTCCGGGCATTGTCATTATATCGCCTGTGAGGGCAACAATGAAGCCTGCACCTGCAGAAACCTTGATATTACGAACTGTTACGGTGAAGTCCTCGGGAGCACCGAGTTTGGTCATATCGTCCGAGAAGCTGTACTGGGTTTTTGCCATACAGATAGGAAGCTTATCGTAGCCAAGCTCGTTAAGCTTTGCAATCTGCTTTTTGGCATTGGGTGTGAATGCCGCACCCTTACCGCGGTATACTCTCTTTACGATTGTGTCAATCTTATTCTCGATTGAATCGTCAAGCTCGTAGCTGAACGAGAAGTCGTTGTCCTGTTCGCAAAGTCTTACAACTTCCTCTGCCATTTCGATACCGCCGTTGCCGCCTTCTGCCCATACATTGGAAAGGGTAACATTTACGCCCAGTTCCTTACACTTATCAATAACAAGCTGAACTTCTGCATCTGTATCGGTGGGGAAGCGGTTAACCGCAACAACCGACGGGAGCTTATATACATCTTTAATATTTGAGATATGACGGAGAAGGTTGGGAATACCTTTTTCAAGTGCTTCGAGGTTTTCCTCGCCAAGCTCTGTTTTGGGAACGCCGCCGTGCATCTTGAGGGCACGGATTGTTGCAACAACAACAACCGCAGATGGTGTGAGGTTTGCATAACGACACTTGATGTCAAGGAATTTTTCTGCACCAAGGTCAGCGCCAAAGCCTGCCTCGGTGATTGCATAATCACCCATACGAAGTGCCATTTCGGTTGCAATAACCGAGTTGCAGGCGTGAGCAATATTTGCAAAAGGTCCACCGTGAACAAATGCAGGTACACCCTCGAGAGTCTGTACCAGATTAGGCTTGAGTGCATCCTTTAAGAGTGCTGTCATTGCACCAGCCGCACCAAT
>JAZQLR010000107.1:0-2428 GCA_045542775.1 Clostridia bacterium | reverse complement strand
CACTTGCAAAAGAATACGGTACGCCCCTTTATTTAATGGACGAGGAGCGTATACGACATAACTGCAGAGTGTATGTAAATGCAATGAAGAAGCACTTCGGCGAGGCTTCTTTGCCCTTGTTTGCAAGCAAGGCGGCATCCTTCAAAGCTGTTTATAAAATAGTGATGGAAGAGGGTATGGGTGTCGATGTTGTATCCTGCGGCGAAATGTATACTGCAAAAATGGCAGGATTTGCTATGGAGAATGCATATTTTCACGGCAATAACAAAACCGACTACGATATCGAATATGCGATAGATTGTGGTCTTGGCTATTTTGTTGCGGATAGCTTTGAAGAACTTGACGCAATTGACCGTATAGCCGACGAAAAGGGAGTATGCCAAAAGGTTTTACTTCGTATAACCCCCGGTATTGACCCCCACACATACGATGCAGTTGCGACAGGCAAGGTGGATTCCAAATTCGGCTCCGCAATTGAAACCGGTGCTGCTGAGGAAATAACAAAGTATGCTCTTTGCAAAAAGAATATTTCTCTGCGGGGCTTTCATTGCCATGTTGGTTCACAGGTCTTTGACTCGGATGTATTCTTCAAAAGCTCGGATATTATGCTTGAGTTTATAAAGGATATGAACGCAAAGCTCGGTTATATGGCTGAAATTCTTAATCTTGGCGGCGGCTATGGCGTGAGATATGTCGAGTCAGACCCCTATATCGATATCGAAGCAAACATTGCCCAAGTTGCCGAAATGGTAAAAAATAAGTGCTGCGAGCTGGGGTTAGATGTTCCGGCAATAAGAATGGAACCGGGCAGAAGTATTGTTGCGGATGCCGGTCTCACTCTCTATACGGCAGGCAGTGTAAAGGTTATACCTGAATATAAGAACTATGTATCCATCGACGGCGGTATGACCGATAACCCAAGATTTGCCCTTTACGGTTCGGAATATACAGTGGCGTTGGCAAATAAGATGAACGAGGAATGTGACTTTAATTGCTCGGTTGTTGGCCGTTGCTGTGAGTGTGGCGATATAATTCAGGAAAATGTAAAACTTCCGTCAAGTGTATGCCGTGGTGACATTGTTGCAGTGATGACCACCGGCGCATACAACTATTCTATGGCATCAAATTATAACCGTATTCCCCGCCCGCCGATTGTTATGCTTACCAAAACCGGCGAGTATACAGCCGTAAAGCGTGAAAGCCTTGAAGATATAATTAAGAATGATTTGTAGAATTAAAGCCCTCTTGAAATGAGGGCTTTTTCTTTGTATAAATACTTTACAAAAGGGAAAAATTATGGTAGAATAATTTTGCGACTTAGTTTAATACATTTCAATAGTGGTACGCATTTTTAGTTTGATAAAAATGCATACTCTATTTTGCTTACCGCTATTGGGAGTAAAACTAAGTCGCATTAGAGGGAGTTATGCGTTTTTTGTGCGTAGCTCCGCTACGCACTTTTTTATTTTTATAAAAAAGTGCAGCACTTGCTTGTCGCTGGACAAAATATGAAAACCTCACCCTTTGGGTGAGGTTTTCGCCTTTTGTCCCGTATGTCATTCTGAGCAGAGCAAAGAATCCTAAAGGAAAAAATAATTTTACTTACCCGAATTCTCCAAATCCTTGTTTCGGATTTCAACACGGCGAACCTTGCCGCTGATTGTCTTGGGAAGCTCGTCAACAAAGTCAACTATTCTTGGGTATTTGTAAGGAGCGGTGTGTGTCTTTACATATTCCTGAATTTCTTTCTTAAGTGTATCGGTACCAACGGTTCCTTTTACAAGAACTATTGTTGCCTTTACTATCTGACCGCGAACCTCATCGGGAACAGCAGTGATAGCACATTCAAGAACATAGGGAAGCTCCATAATAACGCATTCTATCTCAGACGGACCTATGCGGTAGCCGGAAGACTTGATAACATCGTCGATTCTGCCGACATACCAGTAGAAACCGTCTTCATCACGCCAGGCAACGTCGCCTGTGTGGTAGAATCCGTCGTGCCATACTTCATCTGTCTTTTCTTTGTCTCTGTAATAGCCGGTAAAGAGACCGCAGGGAGCACCGTCTTTTACATTTACAACGATCTCGCCCGATTCACTGGTCTTAACGGGGTTTCCGTCAGCATCAAGAAGCTGAACATCGTAAATAGGTGCAGGTTTTCCCATCGAGCCTATCTTGTGGGGTTTTCCGATCATATTACCGATGATCATGGTGCTTTCGGTCTGACCGAAACCTTCAAGGATCTGAAGTCCGGTTGCTTTTTCAAACTGGCGGTAAACTTCGGGGTTGAGAGCTTCGCCTGCTGTTGTCATATGTCTTACAGAGGAAAAATCATACTTTGAAATATCCTGCTTTATCATCATGCGCAGCATTGTGGGCGGTGCGCAGAATGTGGTGATGCGATATTTTTCAAACATCGGAAGAA
>JAZQLR010000106.1:0-7699 GCA_045542775.1 Clostridia bacterium | reverse complement strand
CGCTTGGCCTCCGACTTAGTGCACCGGTGCAAACCCCAGATATCCGCTTATGAGCGAAATTAAGCAGATGTATCTGAATGCATATTACGGCAAGCACTTTGTTGAGGCAGAAATGCCTGATGAAAAGAATATTTAAAGGATGCGGAGGAGTGAAATTATGAAGCTGGATAAGATAATTGCTGAAAGAAAGAATAAAAAGATCTATCGTGACGGCGACAGATGTATTAAGGTTTTTGATGAATGTTATTCCAAGGCTGATGTGCTTAATGAGGCACTTAATCAGGCAAGAATAGAGGAAACCGGACTTAATATTCCCAAAATCTATGAAGTTACTATGGTTGACGGCAAGTGGGCAATCGTGTGTGAATATATTGAGGGAAAGACCCTTGCTCACTTGATGGAGGAAGCACCGGAAAAGATTGAAGAATACATTGAACTGCTTGTTGACCTGCAGCTTGAGGTGCACTCAAAAAAATCACCGCTTCTTAATAAGTTAAAGGACAAAATGAACCGTAAAATAAGCGAAACAAGCCTTGATGCAACAACCAGATACGAGCTGCACACCAGACTCGAGGGTATGCCCAAGCACACAAAGGTATGCCACGGTGATTTTAACCCGTCCAATATCGTAATTAAGGCAGACGGCACACCGTATATTCTCGATTGGTCACACGCAACTCAGGGCAACGCTTCGGCAGATGTGGCAAGAACTTATCTTTTGTTCTGCCTCAGCGGAAATACAGACATTGCAAACAAGTACCTCGATTTGTTCTGCAAAAAGAGCGATACTGCAAAGCAGTATGTTCAGAAGTGGATGCCCATTGTTGCCGCTTCACAGTCGGTAAAGGGCAATGAGCACGAACGCGAATTCCTGCTTTCGTGGGCAGATGTTGTGGACTACGAATAATATGAAAGGGTAAGTTCTAAACAGAACTTACCCTTTTTAGTATAAAAAATCCTTTTATCACACGCCACAAGGCGTATTTCACATTGCTAAGCAATATTTCATGTCCACAGGACATTTCGCAAATCCGCAAGGATTTATTTCATTGAAAAAAGCACTTCTTGCGAAGTGCTTTTTTTCTGGTCGGAGTGACTGGATTCGAACCAGCGGCCACTTGAACCCCATTCAAGTACTCTACCAAACTGAGCCACACCCCGAAACACCTTAGATAGTATACACTAAAACTTTCAGGTTGTCAAGCCTTTTTGAGAAAAAACTTAAAAGAATTTATCGGGGAAAGCTTAGGCAAGCTTTCCCCGATAAAACTGCGAATTAATCTCTTTTTAAAACCCAACCCTCTTTGTTTACCTGACGCTCACGGGCAATAGCCAGTGCGTTTTCAGGAACATCCTCGGTAATGGTAGAGCCTGCTGCGGTATACGCATTTTTACCTACTTTAACGGGAGAAACAAGGTTTGTGTTGCATCCGATAAAGGCATTATCTTCGATAACGGTGCGGTGCTTCTTTTTGCCGTCATAGTTGACAACTACTGTTCCACAACCAAAATTGATTTTTTCGCCTACATCAGCATCGCCGACATAAGTGAGGTGAGAAAGCTTGGTTCCGTCACCAATGTTGGAATTCTTAATCTCAACAAAGTCGCCGATTTTAACATTTTTGCCTACCTTACAATCAGGGCGGATATATGCAAACGGACCGACGGTTGTTCCCTCATCAATGGAGCTTTTTGTAATTACCGAATGACGAATGGTAACATTGTTGCCGATTACAGCATCAGAAATTTCGGTGCAAAAACCGATTGTTACATTCTCTCCGATAACGGTATTGCCCTTGAGGTAAACATTAGGTTCTATAACCGTACCCTTGCCGATTTTTACGCCATCTTCAATGTATGCGGTTTTTTCGTCAATAAAGGTCACGCCGTTTTCTTTATAAATATTTAAATCTGTCATATCTTTTTAATCCTTTCTTAGCTAAGTCTTGCTTCAATAAGCTTTGCAAGGTAGTTGGCTTTCTGTTCAATTACTGCCTGAGAAGGTCCTTCCAGCATAACGCGGACAACCGGCTCTGTGCCTGAAGGTCTGATAAGAACTCTGCCGTTATCTTTAAATTCTTCTTCAAGCGCTTTGATTTCAGTAATGATAATTTCATCATTTACATAGTCGCCTTTTTTCGCATTGTTAACTCGTGCATTGACTGTTACCTGCGGAAGGGTCTGGAATACCTCGGCAAGCTCAGAAAGCTTTTTGCCGGTCTTTTTAACTATTGCAAGCAGCTGAAGTGCCGAAACAAGTCCGTCACCGGTTGTGTTGTGGTCAAGGAAGATGATGTGTCCCGACTGCTCGCCGCCGAGCGAATATCCACCGCGGAGCATTTCTTCAAGAACATATCTGTCACCAACCTTGGTCTGAACAATATTAATGCCCTTTTCTTTGGCTGCAAGAACAAGACCTAAGTTGGTCATAACCGTGGTAACGAGGGTATCCTTGTTGAGAAGTCCTGCGCCCTTTAAGTATTCTGCGCAAATCATCATAATCTTATCGCCGTCGATAAGTTCACCGTTTTCATCAATTACAAGAACACGGTCAGCATCTCCGTCAAAGGCGATTCCGGCATCAACTTTTATGTTCTTTACATACTCGCAGAAGCTTTCGGTGTGTGTTGAGCCACAGTTTAAGTTGATGTTTGTGCCGTTTGGATGATTTGATACAGCGTAAGGCTCTGCACCAAGGTCAACAATTACATTAACGGCTGTCTCGCAGGACGCACCGTTTGCACAGTCAATGGCAATCTTCATTCCGTCGAGGTTACAATCAATTGTGCTTTCGGCAAACTTGATATAGTCGGCAATTGCGGTCTTGCAACGGGAAACTGTACCAACATCGTCACCGGTAGGCATCTTGATTTCGCTGTCGTCGTCAAGAATAAGCGCCTCGATTCTTTCCTCGATTTCATCACTCAGCTTATAGCCGTTGGCGTTAAATATCTTTATGCCGTTGTATTCTGCGGAGTTGTGTGATGCGGAAATAACAATACCTGCATCAGCTCCGTATTTGCGGGTAAGGAATGCAACTGCGGGCGTTGGAATAACCCCAAGCGATACTACCTGTGCACCAACAGAGCAAAGACCTGCAGTAATTGCAGCTTCAAGCATATCACCCGAAATACGGGTATCCTTACCAATAAGAATTTTAGGCTTATGCTTTATCTCGCCGGTGAGGACATATGCCGCACATTTGCCGATTTTAAATGCCAGCTCGCAGGTAAGCTCTTCGTTTGCAATACCGCGAACACCGTCTGTTTCAAATAATCTTCCCATAATTTTTAATATCCTTTCTCAGGTTTATTCAACCGTAACAGATTTTGCCAGATTTCTGGGCTTATCAATGTCATAGCCCAGATTTTTTGATACATAGTATGCCAGAAGCTGAAGTGCCGCAACCGCACTGAGCGGAGTAAGAAGCGGCAAGGTCTCGGGCACGGTTATTACCTCGCTGAACCCTGTATGCATCGGTTTTGTAGCATCGTTTGCCAGAAGCACAACAAATGCGCCGCGCGTAATAACTTCTTTTATATTGCTTTCCATCTTACCGCACAAATCCTTGTCGCAGCTGATGGCAAGAACAACTGTTTTATCCTCAATCAGAGCAATAGGTCCGTGCTTCAGTTCGCCGCCGGCATAGGTCTCGGAATGTATATAAGAAATTTCCTTTAGCTTAAGCGAGCCTTCCATTGCAACTGCGTAATCCAGACCGCGGCCAAGATAATACATATCCGTTTCCTTATAAATCTTTTTGCTCAAAGCCGCAATTTCGGCTTCTTTGCTGATTGTCTGTTTGATAAGCTCCGGAATGTTCAAAAGCTCTGATTTTATTGTATAAAGCTCTTCAGGCGATGTTTTGCCCAAAGCCTCTGCCGCAAAAACGGCAAAAAGATAAATTGCAACAAGCTGGGTTGCGTATGCTTTAGTGGATGCAACTGAAATTTCAGGTCCCGCATAGGTGTAGAATACTCCGGATGCTTCACGGGCAACTGTACTTCCAACAACATTGGTTATCGCAAGGACACGGGCACCAAGACTTTTTGCAAGACGCATTCCTGCAAGAGTATCGGCTGTTTCGCCCGACTGACTGATTGCGATTACCAGAGTTTTGCTGTCGGTAAGAGGACTGTTATACCGGTATTCTGATGAAAGCTCAACAGATACTGGGATTTTTGCGAGTCTTTCTATTGCGGTTTTGCCTACAAGCCCTGCGTGATATGCCGAGCCACAGGCGATAATGTGAATTTTGTCTATGTCTTTAAGTGTTTCAGCATCAATCCCGTCAAATTTTACCGGAGCGGTAAGGCTGAGTCTGCCTCGCAGAGTGTCTGCAACAGCCTTTGGCTGCTCGTGGATTTCCTTAATCATAAAATGCTCAAAGCCGCCCTTTTGAGCAGCGTTTTCGTTAAATGTAATATGATGAACATCGCGGATTACTGTATTTCCGTCAAGGGCGGTAATACTCACACCGTCTTTGGTTATAACAGCAATTTCTCCGTCATCAAGGAAGAGCACATCGCGAGTCTCCGATAAAATGGCAGGGATATCCGATGCAATAAAGTTTTCACCTTTGCCTAAACCCACAATAAGAGGACTGTCTTTTCTTACTGCAATAAGAGTATCGGGAAAGTCCTTGCATAGAATTCCCAGGGCAAAACTGCCGGTGAGTGATACAATCGCAGATTTTACCGCGCGAAGAAAATCACCACCATTGTTTTCGTAATGGTAGTCGATAAGATGCGGTATAACCTCTGTATCAGTTTCCGAAGTGAATACATAGCCTTTAGTGGTTAATGCTTCACGCAACTCCCCGTAGTTTTCGATAATACCGTTGTGAACAACGGCAAATTTTCCGTTCATCGAAGTGTGAGGATGAGAGTTTTTTGCGCTTGGCATACCATGGGTTGCCCATCTGGTGTGACCTATCCCTGCATTTCCGGTCAAGGGAGATTTGGAGAGAGCTTCATCAAGATTTTTAAGTCTGCCCATTTCTTTGCACACATCCAGTGATGCACCGTTATGGATTGCTACGCCTGCAGAATCATAACCTCTGTATTCTAATTTTTCAAGACCTGCAATTAATATTTCAGTGGCGTTTTTGTCGCCAATATATCCAACTATTCCACACATGTTAATCAATCCTTTCTGTTTTAGGTATGTATACAAAGGACCTGAAAAACAAGCCGTAAGATTTTTAATCAAGCCTGAATTTCAGGCCCGCTTGTATGAATAATCTTAATTATAGACATGCGGAGAAACTTTGTTCACGGATTGCTCCGTGTTTTTATCGTATTCCGCAAGCGGTGGTGTCATGCCACCGTGAGGCCATCCGCCGAATCTTTCGATAAACCTCAACCTCGTCAACCGCTTTTTGCCCATATCTGCGGTCCGGGCGCTTCTGTATTTGAAAATATAAAATCTAACCCCCTTAGTTTATTATTCGGGCATATACATAACATATGCATTTTACCATACTTTTGTCAAAAAATCAATAGCGGACACGAAAAAAGCCTGCACATACCGGTATGCAGGCTTTTGGTGCATATTTAGATTGAATACTTTTCTTTGTAGAATTCGTATTGCTCGTCAAACGACTGGTCGTTGTGGTTCTTGACACTGCTGAGATATTCGTGCGTTTCAAAGCTGTCGTGTGCGATTTCAATAAGACAAACAGCAATATTTGAACAATGGTCTGCAACTCTTTCGTAGTTGGTAAGAAGGTCGGAGAGTATAAAACCAAGCTCCATAGTGCAGTCACCCTGTCTGAGACGGGAAATATGATTGCTCTTGATTTTGCGCTTAAGACGGTCAACAACCTGTTCAAGAGGTTCAACACTCCGTGCAACAGACAAATCTTCGTTGATGAGGGAAGAAACAGCCATATCAAGAACTTCAAGTGATGCACTTGTAATAACCTTTATATCCTTTTGTGCCTGTTCGGAGAACGAAACCTCCTTATCAAACATTTCCTTTGCAACCTTGGCAATATTTACAGCGTGGTCGGAAATTCTCTCTATGTCACCAATGCAGTGGAGAAGCTCTGTAACAGCCTTACTGTCTTTGGAAGACATATTGTTTGATGCAATTTTTACAAGATAGGTGCTGGTTTTATCCTCATACTTATCAACAAGAGTTTCCATTTCAGCGATTTTGTTATATTTTTCATTACTGTAACCGTCGAAAAGTTCTGTTGCAAGGATAAATGAATCCTGTGATATTTTTGCCATTTCACAAACTAAATCACGGCACTTCTCTACAGCAAATGCAGGGATTGACAAGAATCTGTCGTCCAGAGTGTCAAAAATATCGGATTCTTCAGAGCGTTTGTTACCTTTAATGGACTTAATAGCAAGTTTCTCGATAGCCGAGCAGAACGGCATAAGAATAATAGTTGAAAGAATATTGAACAGCGTGTGGATTACCGCAATGGTGAATACGGTTGACTGAGCATTCATAAATTCATCAAAGCCTATAATATAGTGAAGAATATAGAATGCAGCTGTTACAACAACAACACCAATCATCTTTATGTAGAGACAGGATATTGCAACTCTGCGTGATTCGGTATTACCGCTGATGGATGAAATAATCGGTGTAATCGTTGTACCGATATTCATACCGAGAAGAACCGGAATTGCAGTGGAGTAGGGGATAGCGCAGGAGAGTGACAATGCCTGCAAAATACCGATTGAAGCAGATGAACTTTGGATTATTGCGGTAAATATTGTTCCGACCAGAATACCCATAATGGGGTTTGAGAACATTGTCAGGATATTGGTAAATGATTCGTTGTCTCTAAGTGCACTTACAGAATCACTCATTGCTTCCATACCGAACATAAGTACTGCAAAACCAATGAAGATGGTACCGATATCCTTCTTCTTATCGGTTTTTGCCATCATTGTCATAATAACACCGATTACGGCAAGAATAGGAGTGAATGATTCCGGCTTGAGAAGCTTAAGAAAAGTAGTTGAGCCTTCGATACCCGTAAGGCTGAGGAGCCAGGAGGTAACGGTTGTACCGATGTTTGCACCCATAATAATACTAATTGTCTGACCCAGCTTCATTATGCCTGAGTTAACAAAACCAACAAGCATAACGGTGGTTGCAGAGGAGGATTGAATAACGGCTGTTACAATAAAGCCGAGCAAAAATCCTAAGAAGCGGTTTGCTGTGAGTCTTGCTAAAATAGATTCCAGCTTTCCGCCTGCAAGCTTTTTGAGTCCGTCACCCATAAGGTCCATACCGAAGAGGAATAAGGCAAGTCCGCCAATGAGCGATAAGATTGAAAAGATATCCATAATAATTTGTCTCCTTTGTCTAATGTTTATTTTGGATAAATTTATTTCAAATATTTACGGGGAGAAAAAACACGCAACCTCCCACAATATATATCATAATATAAAAGTTGTAAAATGTAAAGAAATTTTTCAATAAAAGACAAAATTTTCACAAACTATGTTTTTTTGTCAAAGCTATTGTGATTTTTCGGGTGATATGTTAAACTTAAATAAGACATACTATTTAAATATGATACTAACAAATACAGAAGGTTGAATTATTATGAATATAACAGAAACATTGAGGGAATTGACCCAAAGTACGGGGATTTCGGGTTTTGAAGCCGAATTTTCGGAAAAGGTGTGTGAAAGACTAAAAAAGTATTGTGCAGATGCTTCGGTTAATA
>JAZQLR010000105.1:0-6976 GCA_045542775.1 Clostridia bacterium | reverse complement strand
TGGTAACCAGTACCCCTTTAGCATTCTGGTACTTCATTATGTTCTTTTTAGCTTCAATATATTCATCAAAGTCTTTGTGCCAATCAAGGTGGTTTGGGGTAACATTGGTTATAACGGCAACATCAGCACTCTGACGCATTGAAAACAGCTGAAAGCTTGAAAGCTCGAGAACTGCAATATCCTCCGCCGTCATTTTCTCAACCTCACCTATAAGAGGTTTGCCGATATTTCCGCCGATATGGCAGGTGTAACCTTCCTTTTTAAGCATTTCACCGATAAGTGTTGTTGTCGTAGTTTTGCCGTCACTGCCTGTTACCGCAATGATTTTACAGGGGCAAAGCTTAAAGAAAAGCTCCATTTCGGAAGTTATTTCCACACCATTATCTTTGGCATTGAGTAGTTCTGGAACATCGCCGCGAAGTCCCGGAGTCTTAAAAATAATTTCTGTATCCTCAGGGATATCTTTCAGATAATCCTCGCCCAGAACAAATGCTACACCGAGATTTAAAAGTTCGGTATATGTATCGCCCAGCTTTTCAACCGTTTTTTTATCGTGTGCGGTAACTTTTGCTCCGCTCTCAACCAAAAATCTGATAAGCGGAACATTACTTACTCCCACGCCGATTACAGATATTTTTTTGTCTTTAAGAGTTTTTTTATATTCAGCTGCGTTCATAACCTCGCCGTCCTCTCACAAAATTTCAAAAGAATATTCGAAAGGCTGTTCTCAAAACAGCTTTTCGCAACAGTCTTTCGCAAAGAAACTAAGGCGGTTAACCTCAGGATAACCGCCTTAGTAAAACTTAACACAAATCATTCAGCGTCGAGAATATCGCCGAGAGTGAATGTGCCTTCCTCTGTGTAGGATTCGTCAGACACTTCTTCCTCAACCTTTTCTTCCTCTGCAACATAGTCAGGGAGAAGAACCTTTCTTGAAAGACCAATCTGCTTTGTTTCGTTATTGATTTCAACAACCTGAACTTCAACCTCATCACCAATGTTAAGAGCATCAGAGGGTTTGTCGATTCTGGTGTTTGCAATCTGAGAAATGTGGATAAGACCGTCTACAAAAGGAGCAACTTCTGCAAATGCACCGAAGGGAAGGATGCGAACAATCTTACACTTGATATTGTCGCCAACCTTGAGGTCCTTTGTCGCCTGATACCAGGGGCTGTCTTCTTCCTTCTTGTGGCCAAGAGAAATCTTCTTTGTTTCGGGATTTACATCCTTGATGTAAACTTCGATTTCGTCACCTACGCTTACAACTTCAGACGGATGCTTGATTCTGTTCCATGAAAGTTCAGAAATGTGAACAAGACCGTCAACGCCGCCGATATCAACAAATGCGCCGAATGTTGTAAGAGACTTAATCTTACCTGTGCAAACCTTGCCAACCTCAAGCGCTCCCCAGAAAGCAGCTTCGCGAGCCTTTTTGGTCTCTTCAAGCTCCTTAACAAGAGAAATCTTGCCGGTTTCCTTGTTCATATCCTTGATATATACATCAATGGAGTCGCCAACCTTAACCACTTCTGACGGATGCTTGATATGAGCATCTGAAAGTTCAGAAATATGGATAAGACCGTCTACACCGCCGAGGTCAACAAAAGCACCGAATGCTGTAAGTGACTTAACTGTACCTGTGTACTGCTTGTTTACCGCTGCAGTTGCCCAGAATTCCTCTGCCTTTTTCTGGCTGATTTCCTTTGCAACAGACTTGATAGAGCCAATAATCTTTGAACGGCCTCTGCGATCCTTTTCCATCTTTATAATTCTAAATGAAACTTCGGTGTTAAGAAGTGAGCCGAGATTCTCAACGAAACGCTCTGAAGCCTCTGATGCAGGGATAAATACTCTTACATTGTTAACTTCAGTTGCAACACCGCCCTTAATAATCTCGGTGATTGTTGAGGTCAGTACTGTTCCGTTTTCGTAGTGTGCATAAAGCTCGTTCCAGCCTTTTGCTTCGTCTACCTTCTTCTTTGAAAGTCTGACAACACCGTCACGATCGCTTACATGAATAACAAAAACTTCAACTTCTTCGTTAATCTTAACGAGTTTGTTAAGGTCAGCTGATGCGTTGTTTGTCATTTCTGCGAAAGGAATAACGCCGTCATACTTGCCGTCAATGTCCACCTGTACCTCTGTAGGGGTGATGCCGATAACTATACCTTTAACAATATCGCCTGTTGTTAAGGGCTTTAAAGTCTCTTCCAACGCCTCTGCAAAGTTCATTTCATTTGTAATTTCCGCCATGGTTTGTTTTGCCTCCTTGATTACCTTATCCGGAGTTGATGCTCCGGCGGTAATGCCTACTTTTTTTATATTTTTTTTAAATAAATGGGCAAGCCCATCTAATTCTTTGCTGTTTTCAACTTTGTAACTTTCAGAACATTGCTCGCGGCATATTTCAAAAAGCTTTTCGGTGTTTGAGCTGTTTTTACCGCCAAGCACCAGCATAAGGTCACATTCCTTAGCAAGTTTTTCGGCTGCAAGCTGCCGTTCTTCAGTTGCACTACATATTGTATCAAAAAAAATCGCATTTGTAAAATACTTTTTTAAAATTTCTTCAATTTTTTTTGCTTTTTCTTTCCTTAAAGTTGTTTGAGCCACTATGCTGACCGGAATTTCGGGTGAAAGTTTCAGAATTTCGTCACATTCATCCGCATTTCCGATTATATATGCCGTATTTTCACACCAACCGTTAATACCTTTCACTTCCGGATGGTTCTTGTCGCCGGCAATTACAATCTGCCGTTTTTTTTCGTGTTCCTCCCTCACAATATTGTGAATTCGTTTTACAAACGGGCAGGTTGCATCAATTATTTCAACATTTTTCTGTACCAGTGTATTTTGCTCTGCTTCTGAAATGCCGTGGGCACGAATTATAACAATACTGCCATCGGGAATGTCCGAAATAGTCTCGGCGCATTTTACACCCAAAGATTCAAGCTCGTTTGTTACATCCGAGTTATGAATCAGCATTCCATAAGTATATATATCACTTTTTTTGTCATTGGCGGTGCTGTACGCAATCTTTACAGCTCTGTCAACACCAAAACAAAAGCCTGCCTTTTCGGCAATTTTAATTTCCATAAGTCTTTGCTCCTGCAAGCACTGCAATTTTCTGCATCAGAACATCATTTGTAATCGTCTGCAGTTCCTCAGCTGTCAGTCTCTTGCTTTTATATTCAGAGAGGTCTATGTATTCACCTATGGTGAGCTTTACGCCACGGAAAAGTTTATACCTGGTTTCAATACCAACGGGAAGAATTCCGGCTCCTGCCTTTGCCGCAATCATTACTGCGCCCTGCTTACCCTCACCAAGAACGCCGGGGGTTCTGACCCTTTTGCCTTCAGGAAAAACAACGAGGTTTTTGCCGTCTTTAAGAATGGTAATAGCAGTTTTAATTGCAGCGAGGTCGTTGCCGCCACGCTTTACAGGGAACGCATCAAACGCCTTGATTACCCAGTTTACAACCGGAACTTTAAACAGCGATGCCTTTGCCATATATGCCATTTTAACCGGAACAAATGCCGCAACAAGCGGTGGGTCAAAGTTACTTAAATGGTTGGGGGCAAGAAGAAAATTCTTGTCCTTTGGTATGTTTTCCAGACCGCATATTTCAATTTTGCCAAAAAGAAGTCTGTAAATTCCTCTAATAATCAATAAAACAAAATTTGCCATTACTTATTTTTTCTCTCTTTCATAATCTGTAAAATTGCCTCAACCGACTCTTCCAGGGTATTACCCGTTGTGTCTACAAAGACAGAATCCTCTGCCGGCTTAAGCGGTGCAATTTCACGCTCGGAATCGTTTTTATCACGGTATTCCATATCTTTTTTTACATCATCCAAATTACATTCAATGCCCTTTTCGCAAAGCTCCTTATAGCGGCGCATTGCACGGTCTTCAACCGATGCGGTGAGAAAAATCTTAAGATCGGCATTGGGGAGAACCACCGTTCCTATGTCTCTGCCGTCCATAATAACATCGGTCTTTTCCGCAATGCTACGCTGCAAATCAAGAAGCTTGCTCCTTACCGCCGGAATTTTTGATACATCCGATGCTGCAACAGACACCTCGGGGAGACGAATCTCAGTTGATACATCTTCGCCGTTTAAAAATACCTGCTGACCTGATTCAGAATGTGCAATGTCAATTTTAACAGTTTTAAGCAGTTCTTCAACAGCAGTGACATCGCCATTTGGGTCAACCCCGGCACGGATTGCGGCAAGACCAATTGCACGGTACATTGCGCCCGTATCAATATATACAAACTTAAGCTCTTTTGCGGCACGCTTGGCGATTGTGCTTTTTCCTGCACCTGCCGGTCCGTCAATTGCAATTTTGAATGTTGACATAAAAATTTCTCCTTTTAAACAGAGGAACTAATCCTCCAGTTTCTGCTTGAGTAACTCAATTTCTGCGTTAATTTTGTCAATTTCAGCACATTTTGTTTCAATGAATTCAGAAACATTTTCGTCTGCTTTATAGCCTCTGTAAATTTCCTTGCCAAGCTCTGTATAAATCTTTTCGATATCATTATTAAGGTCAAAAATAGAGTACTTGGTTTTGGAATCCGCCACTATCTCACCTGTTTTAGTTGCTACCTTGTTAAATGTTTTTTCTGCTGCCTTTTTGAGATTTTCCACAAATTTCATAAATAAATATCTCCATTCTGTCCGTAAAATATACTTTTATCCCGCTACGGACACGCAGGTTTTAAACATTAAATCTGAAGAGGATAATATCGCCGTCTTCAACGACATATTCCTTACCCTCACTTCTTACAAGACCCTTTTCCTTTGCGGCGTTCATACTGCCGTTTTCCATAAGGTCCTTGTATGCAACCACTTCGGCACGGATAAAGCCACGCTCGAAGTCGGTATGTATTTTGCCTGCCGCCTGAGGAGCTTTTGTGCCCTTGGTTATAGTCCACGCACGAACCTCGGGCTTACCTGCGGTAAGATAGCTGATAAGACCAAGCAGCTTATAGCTTGCACGGATGAGCTTATCGAGACCGGATTCTGTTGCACCGAGTTCTTCAAGGAACATCACCTTTTCGTCCTTGTCAAGCTCTGCAATTTCTTCCTCTATTCTTGCAGAAACAACCATTACCTCAGACTTTTCGCTTGCAGCAAACTCTGCAATTTTTGCTACATACTGGTTTTCACCCATAGGCTTTGCATAATCGTCCTCTGCAACATTTGCGGCGTAAATAACCGGCTTTAAGCTGAGGAGAGATACTTCTTTAAGCATTTCCTTCTCGTCGTCTGTGAAATCAAGTGCACGAGCGCTTATTCCCTTTTCAAGGTTAGCTGTTAAGCCTTCCAGAAAATCGATTTCCACCTGATACTTCTTGTCGCCGCCCTTGAGCTGCTTTTTAAGTCTGTCAATTCGTCTCGAAATAATTTCAAGGTCAGAGAAAATAAGCTCAAAGTTTATGGTTTCGATATCGCGAATGGGGTCGATGTTACCCTCGACATGAACGATATTTGTATCTTCAAACGCTCTGACTACGTGTACGATTGCGTCAACCTCACGGATATTGGAAAGGAACTTGTTACCAAGACCCTCGCCCTTGCTTGCACCCTTTACAAGACCTGCAATATCAACAAATTCAATAACTGCCGGAGTCACCTTATCGGGGTCGTACATTTCGGCAAGTTTGTCGAGTCTTTCGTCGGGAACTGCAACAGTTCCTACATTGGGTTCGATTGTACAGAAGGGATAGTTTGCCGATTCAGCACCTGCCTGAGTTATAGCATTAAACAGTGTACTTTTTCCTACATTCGGTAATCCCACGATTCCTAATTTCATTTCTGATCAGATACCTTTCTTTAAGTTAGTTTTTCATTTGCCACATTTCTAAAATACGGTCAGCCACACGAATTCCGTCAACCGCGGCACTCATTATGCCACCGGCATAACCTGCGCCCTCGCCTGCCGGGAAAAGGCCGCTATGACTGATACTTTCAAAATCATCATTTCTTTTTATCCTGAGCGGTGCAGAAGTCCGCATCTCAACTCCGGTCAGTATTGAGCCGCCGTCGCAAAAGCCTTTCATCTTTCTTTCAAAGTCTGAAAGTCCCTCCGATAATGTGTCGGTTATAAACGCCGGTAGAGCCTCTCTTAAATCAGCAAATCCCGTTTCACCCGTAAATGACGGTTTTACGCCATCAAATGAATCCGAAACACGGTTTTTGATAAAATCCTTTGCAAGCTGGACAGGACCTTTGCCCGATAGCAGATTATATGCCAACCTTTCGTACTTGCGTTGGAATTCCACACCCGAAAGAGGTGAATCTCCCTCAAAGTCCTCCGGTTTTACTGTAACAACCAATGCACTGTTTGAATTTTCAGCCATTCTTGCGTGTTCACTCATTCCGTTTATACAAAGATGTCCATTCTCAGACGAGGCATTAACCACCGTTCCGCCGGGACACATACAAAACGAATAGCAGCTCCGGCTTTCGCCGTTATAGGCAAGCCGGTAATCCGCTGTGGGAAGGCTGTCAATATCCTTAAAATTCCCATACTGCACACGGTTTATAAATTCACGGCTGTGCTCAATACGAACACCTGCCGCAAACGGCTTTTGCTCCATTGCCACGTCTTTTTTTGCAAGCATTTCGTAGGTATCACGGCTGCTGTGACCGGGAGCCAGAACAATGGCATCACATTCAATATATGCAGAACCGTTTAATTGTGCTCCGCACACCCTGCCATCCTTAATTTTTATATCTGTAAGGCATGTATCAAAAAGAACCTCGCCACCAAAAGACTTTATCTTTTCACGAAGATTTTTTACGCAACCACGCAAAAGGTCAGTTCCCATATGCGGTTTTGCCTGATACAGAATTTCTTCGGGGGCGCCACACTCAGCAAAGGTTTTAAGAACAAAACCCTGAAGCGGACTGCCTATTCTGGTATTAAGCTTTCCGTCAGAAAAAGTACCTGCACCGCCCTCACCGA
>JAZQLR010000104.1:0-5070 GCA_045542775.1 Clostridia bacterium | reverse complement strand
TCCTTCTTCTTGTCGTGCGCAATTAATGCTATATTCATTTTCTGACCCTCCTGATTGATTTTATTTAAAAATTAAACTTGTGGAGTTTGACCGTCCACGACTTATATACGGATTTACCGTTTTTTTGTTCTTTTAACTTTTGTTTTTCTGCGAAAAGCTGATTTTTTAAATTCTGTAAGCGGTACATTTTCGCCTGTAATACGCTTTGCAATATTCTCAAACGCAAGCCCTGCCAGAGATTTTGTATTTAATATAACCGGCTCACCTTTATTTGAAGAAATTATTACCTCTGTATCCTCCGGAACAACGCCCAAAAGGTCAATGTTAAGCTTTGAAATTATATTGTCAACACCCGGCAATTCACCGTTTTTTGTGAGCTCCGGATAAATTCTGTTAATCACAAGAGCGTAGTCTGTTACGCCGTAATTTTCAAACAAGCCGACAACTCTGTCAGCGTCACGGATAGCAGAAGACTCCGGTACTGTAAGGATAATTGCACGGTCTGCGCAACGAACAGCATTTTTAAAGCCATTATCTATACCGGTGGGACAGTCTATAATTACATATTCAAATTCTTCCGCCAGACTTTCGCACAAGTCCTGAAGCTGCTCGGCCGATACCGACTCTCTGTCACGCATCTGTGATGCCGGGAGCAAAAACAGATTCTCGGAATGTTTTTCTCTGAGCAATGCGGTGTCAAGCGAACATTCCTTGTTCAAAACATCAACAAGGTCATATACAACACGATTTTCAAGGCCCAACGCAATATCCAGATTGCGAAGTCCGATATCCGCGTCTAACAAAGCAACCTTATGGCCAAGCTTTGCGAGACCTAAGCCTATGTTTGCAGAAAATACAGTTTTGCCTACTCCGCCTTTGCCGGAAGTTACAACTATTACCTGAGACATTTGAAATCCTCCACAAACAACTATTTACATTATACTATCATAAAAACTTTGAAATGTCAAAGTAATATTTGCTTTTTAATCAAATTTATTCCAATATCATTTGAGCAATGTATTTACAGGTCTGACCGCATCGGGAACATCAGCAAGTCCAAGGTATTTTTCAAACATATCCCTTGCAACCTTTGCGGCATATCGGCTCGTTGCGCCGTGCTCCAACACAACCGCAACGGCAATCTGAGGGTTATCATAAGGAGCAAATCCCACAAATAAAACCGTATCACTTCCACGACTGACTTCCGCAGTACCGGTTTTACCTGCTACCTTTACAGGAAAATCATCAAACACAGCCTGAGCTGTACCATCCTCGGTAACTCTGCGCATTCCGTCTTTCACGGCGTTAAATGTTGCATCTGAAATTTCTGTCTGAGATACAACCTTTGGCTCGTTTTTATAAACTAATTCGCCCGTTTTATAACTTCTGACTTCTTTTATAAGATGCAGGGCGTATCTGTTACCCTTATTAAGAATAGTTGCAACATAGCTTGCAAGCTGTGCCGGTGTATACATATTATCCGACTGACCTATTGCCGCCTGAAGTGTATCACCGGGATACCACTCTGTTCCCACTTTTTCTCTATATTCAGGACCTGCCACAATACCGCTGGACTCTGAAAGCTCAATGCCCGTTGTTTCTCCAAGACCAAACATTCTTGCATACTTGCCTATTGTTTCTATGCCGAGCTTTCTGCCCACATCATAAAAGAAATAGTTGCACGAAACACCAATCGCTTCGGAAACATTTATCGGTCCGTGCGTCTTGCCAGTATTTTTCCAGATAAGGCAGGTGGGCTGATACGACGGTGCATAATAGGTATAAACACCTTTATCCTCAATAATCTGAGTCGGCGAAATCAAACCTTCTTCAAGTGCCGCAATAGCCGTCAAAGGCTTAAATGTTGAGCCGGGGGTATATGCACCATTTAAAGCACGGTTAAAGAGCGGCATATGCGAATCCTTAAGCAGGTTGTTATAGTTCTTCTTATAATCTTTGGGGTCGTATGTCGGATGTGATGCAACAGCAAGGACATCGCCAGTTGCAATCTCAACTGCAACAGCTGCACCGCTGAAGCAATCCACGCCTTTTTCGCCACGGGTTGCCACAATATTTTCAGCGAGAGACTCCTCCGTTACTCTCTGGAGTCCTGAGTCAAGAGTGAGCACTGCATAATTATCGGTTTCCGCTTCCTTTACGCTAAGAGACTGGGATGATGAGCCTACCTTGCTGTGGTTAACACGCTTGTAGCCGTCCTTTCCCTTAAGGTATTTTTCGAGAACCTTTTCAAGTCCGTCTTTACCGATAATATCGTTCATTCCGTAGCCCTGGTCTTTAAGCTCGTCATATTCTTCTTTATAAATTATATCTGTTCTGCCAAGTATATGTGCCGCCATTGAACCGTTTATATATTCGCGCACCGGCTCAATCTCAACGGTCACACCGTCGAGCATAAAGGAATTTTCCTTTACCTTCTGCACAGTTTCCATTGTTATGTCATTTGCAAAGGTGTACGGATTCATAACATTAAAATTCTTTTGTGCCATAGTATATCTTACGGCTACAATATCCTTTGCAAGCTCCGGTGAAATGTGTTCCGGAATTTTATATTTTTCAAAGTAATGGTTTATTACTTCTTCTGCCGTAGAATACTTTTCAAGCTTATTATCTTTTTTCCACTTGGCAAGCTTTTTTTCTTTATCCTCGCCCTCAAATTTAAATGAATACGGAGCATCGGTTATGGGTAAATCATCAAAGAACTCCACATTGTCCGTTTTGCAGATTTCGAGCAGAGTCAGAAGAGTGTCGTTAAGGTTTGTGTTGTTTTTGTCAACACTATGGATTTGAATATAATAACCCATACTGTTTGTAACAAGCGGAATTCCGTATCTGTCAACCATTTCACCGCGAGGTGCCTTAATTGTGGCTGCACGAACAAGACGGTTTTCCGCCATCTCCTTGTATTCGTCGCCGTTAACAATCTGGAGACTGAACAGCTTACCGACACAAAGAACAACAAAAGCCGCAAACATAATATATATTAAACTCAATCGTCTTTTTGAATCTCTATTTTCCAACAAATTCACCCTTAAAATAACAACCTTTTACCGGATACTTTCGTCCCAAAGCTTTGCTGAAAGCTTTTTAATTATTAAATACACCGGTAGAGTCATAACAAAATTGTAAATACATTCCGGAACAAGCGTTCTGAAAAATACAGAACCAAAGTCCAGGTTTCCCATAAACGAAACTACATAATAAATCAGTTCATAAAAAACAGAGGTTACAAGGACAATAACCATAACAATAAGTGCCGTGTTCTTACGAATAACCTTTTCGCAGAAAAGAGCGGTCACATAACCTAAGAGCATCATAAGAACAGCATTAAGTCCTAAAACCTTGCCTATCTGAAAATCCAGCATAAGTCCAAAGAAGAAGCCTGCTACGGCTCCTTCCTTCTTGCTGCAAAAACAGCTTATTGCAGCTATATAAATAATAAACAAATTGGGTATTACCCCAAAGACCGCAATAGCATCAAGCCATGTTGCCTGAATCACAAGAAATACGGTCAAAAAGATACAGTGCACTGCATATTTCATTTTGAAACTTACCTTTCAAAATCATTTTTAATAACGAATACCGCACAGAGATTTTTTATATCTGCTTCGGGCGATATAACGGCATACTGAGAAATACCCTGAATATCAGGACGGATTTTCTGAATTTTGCCAATTACAAGTCCTTTCGGATAAATTCCACCCAAACCGGAAGTGATTACCGTGTCGCCCACAATTATATTGGCGTTTTTTGATATAAAGGTCAAACGCAGATTACCGTCTGCTGCAAGACTGCTGTCGCCCTCGCAATTTCCGTATTCACCGGACCTCACTATCTGTGCGCCGGCAGAATGCTCCGAATCGGAAACAACTGTAACTGTTGCCCAGGTAGTTCCTACCTCGCTTATTCTGCCCACAAGCGAATTACCGGCTGCAACAACCGGCTGATTAAGTGCAATACCGTCTGCCGCACCCTTATCTATTGTAAAGGTATTGTACCAGTTTGACGGATTTCTTGCAATTACGGAAGCTGCTTCAAGCTCGAACTCGGTTACGCTTTTTTTCATATTAAGTAGCTGTCTTAACTGTTCATTTTCAAGCTTGCCGGATTCGTTTTCGTTTATTTCTTTCTTCAATTCGGCGGTTTCGGTTTTGAGTGCTTCTATTTCGCTTTGCAGCTTGTCAACATTTGCAAAATACCCGAAAAAGTCAGAAACACCACGGCCAATACCCGTAAACAGCTTCTGAACGGGAGTTACAACTATGTTGACCACATTTTCAAACACAGTTGTGTCGGATTTTGCGGCGTTCATAATTCCAACCGCAATGCCAAGTATTATAACCAAAACGACAAGTCCTACTGCCGCTTTGTGTCTAAAAAGCTTACGCAAAGAAAGGCTCTCCTCTCAATAGATATTAGCTGAGAATGCTGTGAAGTGTCCTGATTTCATCAAGGGCTTTACCTGCACCGATTGCCACACATTCTGCCGGAGACTCAGCAATAAAAATCGGTATTTCTGTGTGAACATTGATAAGTCTGCCAAGGCCCCTGAGTATTGCTCCGCCACCTGTCAGAACAATTCCTGATTCGAATATATCAGCAGCAAGTTCCGGCGGTGTTTTTTCGAGAACAGATTTTATACCGTCAATTACTGCAGCGAGGCTCTCCTGGAACGATTCACGAACCTCAGTTGATGTTATTCTTATAGTTTTGGGGAGACCTGTAACAAGGTCACGACCTTTGATATCCAATGTTGATTCGTCCTTTAAGGGGCAAGCCGAACCGATTGCTTTTTTAATTTCCTCAGCGGTAATATCACCTATTATAAGGTTATGGTTCTTTTTAAGGAACTGAATAATGTCGTTATCCAGAGAATGGCTTGCAACCCTGAGGCTCTGTGTTGCAACAACGCCGCCCAGAGATACAACCGCGATTTCGGTTGTTCCGCCACCGATATCAACAATCATCGAGCCGATAGGCTTATGAACCTCGATACCTGCGCCAATAGCTGCAGCCATTGACTTTTCAATAAGAAATACTTCTTTAACGCCT
>JAZQLR010000103.1:0-5779 GCA_045542775.1 Clostridia bacterium | reverse complement strand
GATTGTTCTGCTTTGTATAGGAAAAACGGAATAATCTTTTGCAATTTATGGAAACTCTTTACATTTTTAGGCGTTTTTTGTATAATTAAAAAAAATATTAGGAGGTGTCAGAATGGACCTTATTGATTATCGTATACTTGCGTGCCTTAAAGACAATTCAAGAGAAAATGCTACGAACATCGGGGCAAAAATAAATTTGTCCACATCGGCAGTTATTGAAAGAATAAAAAAGCTTGAAAGTTCAGGATTGATAGAGCGATATACAACTATCATCAACCAGAGTGCTTTGGGCCGCGAAATTATGGCGTTTATCTATGTCAGTCTTGAACACCCCAAATATAATGAAGAATTTATTCGTCTGGTCAATGAAAATACTTCAATAGCAGAATGCCATTATATTGCAGGCGATTTTGATTTTATTCTTAAGGTTGTCACTCAAAAAGGGAAAATGCTTGAGGAGATTTTAAACTATATCAAGGCGATTAACGGCGTTTCATTAACCCGTACATCAGTTGTGCTTTCAACCAACAAATGTGAAGTTTGTCTTCTTCCTGATATGGACAACGAGTGAAATAAACAAAAGAGGAGATTAAATAATAATGGAGCTTATCAGTACAATAAATGCGGCTATTAATGATGTAGTATGGGGACCCGTCATGCTTACCTTGCTTATTGGTACGGGCCTGTTCCTTTCAATAAAAACCGGATTCTTGCAATAAAAACCGGATTCTTGCAATTTGGCAAATTCGGGTATATGATGAAAAATACCCTGTTGGGTCTGTTTTCAAAAAATCAGCATCAAAAGGATGGTTCGGGTGTCAGTCCGTTTCAGGCTGTTGCAACAGCGATGGCAGGAACTATCGGTACAGGTAGTATTGCAGGCCTTGCAACCGCAATTGTTTCCGGCGGACCGGGTGCAGTTTTCTGGATGTGGGTAAGTGCATTGCTCGGAATGATAACCAAGTATTCGGAGATTGTTCTTTCGCTTAAATACCGCGAGAAGAATGAAAATGACCAGTGGGTCGGTGGCCCGATGTATTACATAAAAAACGGACTTAAGATAAAGTGGCTTGCGGCGTTGTTTGCGATTTTTGCAATGGTTGCCTGCCTCGGTACGGGTAATGCCACACAGTCCAACTCTATTGCGGTGGCGTTGGAAAGTACAATGGGCGTTACACCCTGGATTACTGGTGTTGTGCTGACGATTATTGCAGCTGCAGTAATTCTTGGCGGAATGCGCAGAATTGCTTCTGTTAACGAAAAGCTTGTTCCGTTTATGGCGGTGTTTTATGTTGCTTGCTCAGTTGTAGCATTGGTGGTTAATGTTGAAAAAGTTCCGGCAGCATTTGCGTTGATTTTTAAGGAAGCTTTCAACTTCAGAGCAGCGGCAGGCGGTACAGCAGGTTACGGAATAATGCTTGCTATGCATTACGGCTTTTCCAGAGGCGTATTTTCAAATGAAGCAGGTCTTGGTAGTGCTCCTATCGCTCACGCAGCATCAAGCACAAAAAGTCCTGTTCAGCAAGGCCTTTGGGGAATGTTTGAGGTTTTCTTTACTACAATAATTATTTGTACCCTTTCAGCATTGGTTATTCTCACAACCGGAATCTGGGAAACAGGTACTGCTCAAGGCTCTGCTTTGAGTATTGCATCATTTGATGCGATACTTCCCGGCGTGGGTGGTATTATTGTAACTTTGGCTACAATTTTCTTTGCGTTGTCAACAATTCTTGGTTGGGCATATTACGGTGAGGTAAGTATGGAATATCTGTCGCACAATTCAAAAGCCGCTGTTAAGGCTTACAGATGTGTCTATGTTGCGTTCGTTTTCCTTGGAACAATTGGAAGCCTTGACCTGATATGGAGTATTTCCGAGACGATGAACGGACTTATGGCAATCCCCAACCTCATCGGTATTATAGGATTATACAAAGTGATTAAAACAACAACAAAAGAACATTTTGATGGCTTAAAATTGAAATAAGGGATACAAAAAGACAATATTCTTAAGAATATTGTCTTTTTAAAATTTTTGTGGTATAATATTAGTAACTTTATATCAGACAGCGAGGTATGAGAAATTGCTAAAGAATCTATTCGCACCAACAAATATGACGGTAGGTACACCGTGGAAAAGCATCGTTTCATTTACGATTCCAATGCTGATTGGAAACATTGCCCAGCAGCTCTATAACACGGTTGATAGTATTGTAGTAGGTAAATACATAGGCGATAATGCACTTGCGGCGGTTGGTAGTGCCGCACCGATACTCAATATGCTTTTGGTTCTGTTCATCGGTATCTCTGCCGGTGCGAGTATAATGGTATCTCAATACTTCGGGGCAGAGGACAGAAAGAGCCTGTCCCATACAATAGGTAACAGTATTACAGTTACGGCTATAGCCTGTGTTTTTCTGATACTGATAGCAGCACCGCTTATCCGTCCTGTGCTTGTGATGCTGAATACTCCGGAATCTATCCTTGACGGTTGCGCAGACTACCTTATGATTTCTCTTATTGGAATTGCAGGTATGGCATACTATAATATCTTAAGCGGAATAATCCGTGGAATGGGCGACTCGTTTTCTGCACTTGTCTATCTGCTTGTTGCAACAGTAATCAATATTTTCCTTGACATCTTTTTTGTAGCTGTGGTGCAGATGGGTGTTGCAGGCGTTGCATTGGCAACGGTTATCGCTCAGATGGTTTCGTCTGTACTTTGCTTTATCAAGCTTTCAAAAATGCGTGAGTTTTTTGACTTCAAATTGGAGTACCTGAAGCCTAAGGCGTCTTTTGTAAAAACTATTATAAGCCTTGGTTTGCCCTCGGGACTTACTCAGGCGATTATGTCATCGGCAATGATAATAGTTCAATCACTTACCAATCAGTTCGGCGAAATGTTTATTGCCGCCAATGTTGTTATTATGCGTGTAGATGGTTTTGCAATGATGCCTAACTTTTCGTTTGGTATGGCGCTTACAACCTATGCCGGACAAAATGTCGGCGCAAAGCTGTATGACAGAGTAACGCTTGGTGCAAAGCAGGGAACGCTTATTGCTGTAGGTTGTTCAACGACCATTACAGTTATAATACTTATTTTTGGTAAGTGGCTTATGAATGTATTTACCGATACTCAGGCACTTGTGGATTTAAGCTATAATCTTATGAAAATTCTTGCAGCAGGCTACATTGCGATGGCTGTTACACAAAGTTTATCGGGAATTATGCGTGGTGCAGGCGACACAATGACGCCTATGTGGATTTCGCTTATAACAACCGTTGCGGTGCGTGTTCCCATTGCTTACGGAATTTCGTTTCTCACCAGAACGCCCGAACTCCCTAATGGTCAGAAAGAATGTATTCAGATTTCACTTCTTTCGTCGTGGGTTATCGGTGCTGTACTTACGGTTATTTTCTACCGTTTGGGTAGATGGAAAAATAAAGCTATAAATTAAAAAAGGGGATGTTAAAATAGTCCAGACCGCAAAAAGACTGGAAAAAACAAAAATATTCCTTGTGAATTAGCAATAAAAAGTTGTTTTAAATGTAGAAAAATCGCATAACAATGCGATTTTTCTGTTTCTATAGTCTTTTTGCTACGCACAAACCTCGCCTCTCGGTGTACACAAGTATACCTTCGGGTAACCCAAAGCCTTGACTTTGGCTCGGTTTGTGTGTTCTGAATCAATTTTACCTATCCCCTAATGGAAGGCTGTTTAAAAACATAGTTTTTAAGCAGCCACTTTTTGCATTAACAATCAATATCTACTGTATCGGGGCAGCCTGCGATGCATTTTGCAAGACAGGCGGTTGCTGTCAAAGTAAGGGTCAGGAACAACAAAAGTATACCTGCTATGATAGCGCCCACTATGCTTGTTGCCGCAAATTCAACGCCCAGAAGAATAAGTGAGGCAAGAGCGGTGCCAAGAATACCCGTAAGCAATGTCGGCAGGATATTGCATACACAATTGCGAACACCAAAGCGGCGCAGAAGTGTAGACGCTAAAAGCGTGACAGCAAGATATACAACGGAAATACCAAGTGTTACCCATAAAAATGCAGGAGTAATTGTTATTGTCGCTGTAAAAGTGAGAAAAGCAGTGATTACACCTATAATTATACTTGCGATAACAGCAAGACCTGTGCATTCGGTTTTACATGAGCAATTTAAGTTTGACATATAAGATTAACCTCCAATTACAGTATATGAACATTATTACGAAGTGTTAAAAAGATGTTTTTGTTGCATTTTTAGACAAAATATGTTATAATAAGGCGTCAAATATTTTGGCAATACTTTAAACCTGATATGTGAGGTGTATTTTATGAAAGAAAGAGAAAGATTCTCATCAAGACTTGGCTTTATCCTGATTTCAGCAGGATGTGCCATTGGTCTTGGTAATGTATGGAGATTTCCGTATATCACGGGTCTTTACGGCGGTGCGGCGTTCGTTCTGATTTATCTGTTCTTCCTTGTTATGTTCGGTCTTCCAATTATGGCAATGGAATTTTCGGTGGGTCGTGCAAGCCGTAAAAGTGTGGCAACTTCCTTTAAGGAACTTGAACCTAAGGGTACAAAATGGCATATTTTCAGCTATTTTGCAATGGCAGGTAATTACCTGTTGATGATGTTCTACACAACCGTTGCCGGATGGATGCTGGCATATTTTGTTAAAACTGTAAAAGGTGATTTTGCCGGTGCAACTCCCGAACAGGTAGGCGCAGCATTTGGTTCATTGGTATCTCAGCCGGTTGAAATGTTTTTCTGGATGCTGATTGCGGTTGTTATAGGCTTTGGTATTTGCTCAATGGGCCTCCAAAAAGGTGTTGAAAAGATAACTAAGGTTATGATGTCCAGCCTTCTTGTAGTAATGCTGATATTGGTTGTTCGTGCAGTAACTCTGCCGGGCGCAGGTGAAGGTCTTAAATTCTATCTCATGCCCGATTTTGGTAAGATGATGGAATCCGGTCTTTTTGAAGTGGTATTTGCCGCAATGGGTCAGGCGTTTTTCACGCTTAGTATCGGTATTGGCTCTATGGCGATTTTTGGCAGCTATATCGACAAGGAACGCTCACTTATGGGTGAATCTGTAAGCATCCTTTGCCTTGATACCTTTGTTGCACTTATGGCAGGCTTGATTATTTTCCCCGCGTGCTTTGCGTTTGGTGTAAATCCCGACAGCGGTCCTAATCTTGTGTTTGTTACATTACCTAATATCTTCAATGCAATGGCAGGCGGCAGAATCTGGGGCTCACTGTTCTTTGTGTTTATGTCATTTGCGGCACTTTCAACTGTTATTGCGGTATTTGAAAATATTCTTTCTTTCGCAATGGATTTATGGGGCTGGAGCCGTAAAAAAGCGGTATGGGTTAATGCGATTGCGATTGTTGTTCTCTCAATCCCTTGCGTTCTTGGCTTCAATCTCTGGAGCGGCTGGCAGCCTCTTGGTGCAGGCTCCAACATAATGGACCTTGAAGACTTTATAGTAAGTAACAATCTGCTGCCTATCGGCTCTCTTGTTTACCTGTTCTTCTGTGTAACAAGATACGGCTGGGGCTGGGATAACTTTATCGAGGAAGTAAATGCCGGTAAGGGCATGAAGTTCCCCAAATGGATGAGAATTTATGTAACATACATTCTTCCGATTCTTGTTATATTTATGTTTGTTCAGGGTTATATCAGTAAGTTTTTCTAAATAATACAAATAAGCCTTTGCAACCTTATAAGGTTGCAAATGCTTTTGAATTTGCTTTTAAAATCCTAAAACTGCACCCATTG
>JAZQLR010000102.1:0-12798 GCA_045542775.1 Clostridia bacterium | reverse complement strand
CGAGGATTTTCAGTCCTCTGCTCTACCGACTGAGCTACAGAGGCATATCTGAAAAAATAAAATGGCGATCCGGATGGGGCTCGAACCCACGACCTCCAGCGTGACAGGCTGGCATTCTAACCAACTGAACTACCGGACCGTAAATGTGGTGGGCACAATAGGGCTCGAACCTATGACCCTCTGCTTGTAAGGCAGATGCTCTCCCAGCTGAGCTATGCGCCCACATTTCACTGCCGCTGAACTTAGCGACAGCTGATATTGTACCATTTATATTTTTAAAAGTCAAGAGTAAAATTAATGATTATTTGTGATTAGAATGAATTATCCAGGTAAATACTCTGAAAATCTTCAAAATACTCTTAATTTCTATCTTTTGCAGAAAATAAAAAGGGGATTTTTTACAGTATTTTGGGGCATATTTCAGATATGGGGCAATCAAGGCAGCGAGGCTTTCTCGCATCGCAGAATTCCCTGCCGTGGAAGACAAGACAGTGGCAAAAATTCGCCTGTTCCTCGGGTGGAACAATTTTAACAAGGTCAAGCTCCACCTTGTATGGGTCGGTGTTTTTGGTGAATCCCATTCTTCGCGCTAATCTGCCGGCGTGGGTATCAACAACAATCCCCGGGATACCAAAGCAATCGCCAAGAACGAGATTGGCGGTCTTTCTTCCTACACCGGGAAGCGAAAGCAGCTCGTCCATTGTTCTTGGAACTTCACCGCCAAAATCTGAAATCAGCTTTTTGCAGCAGGCAATAATATTTTTTGTTTTATTACGGTAAAAACCGGTCGAGTGGATAAGCGACGAAAGTTCGTCGGGGTCTGCCTCGGCAAAATCGTAAACGGTGGGGTAACGCTTAAAAAGTGCAGGGGTCACCATATTAACCCGTGCGTCGGTGCATTGTGCCGCCAGTTGCGTTGCAATCAGAAGTTGTAAGGGGGACATATAGTCCAGTGTGCAGTCGGCATCTTTGTATACTTTTTTAAATATTTCTATAATTTGTAATACACGATTGGCTTTTTCTGTAAGTTTTTCACGCATTTTACATTTCCCCCTTGCATTTTGGTATATTTCAATGTATAATTATTCTGAGATAATTTTGATATTATTTATTATAATATAAAAGAATGTTTTTGTAAACATTTTTGATAAAACCAAGGAGGAGAAGAAAGATGTTTGAACTTAACCACATCACAAAAGCCGACCCTGCGGTTGCCGAGGCAATCAAAAAGGAAATTGGCAGACAGCGCAGTAAGATTGAGCTTATTGCATCAGAGAACTTTGTAAGCCCTGCAGTTATGGAAGCAATGGGTACACCTCTCACCAATAAGTATGCAGAGGGTTATCCCGGCAAGAGATACTACGGCGGTTGCGAATATGTAGATGTTGTTGAGGACCTTGCAAGAGACCGTGCAAAGGAGCTTTTTGGTGCAGAATTTGCCAATGTTCAGCCTCATTCGGGCGCTCAGGCAAACCTTGCTGTATTCTTTGCTGCAATGGAGCCGGGCGACACATACCTTGGTATGAACCTTGCCCACGGCGGACATCTCAGCCATGGTTCACCTGTTAATATTTCGGGTAAGTACTTCAATGTTGTTCCTTACGGCGTTGATTCTGTTACCCACAGAATAAATTATGATGAGGTAAGAGAGCTTGCACTTAAGCACAAGCCGAAGCTTATCTTAGCCGGTGCAAGTGCCTATGCAAGAGAAATTGATTTTGCAAAATTCCGTGAGATTGCCGACGAGGTTGGCGCATATCTGATGGTTGATATGGCGCATATTGCAGGTCTTGTTGCGGCAGGTCTTCATCCAAGCCCTGTTCCCTATGCAGACTTTGTAACAACCACAACTCATAAGACCCTGAGAGGTCCCCGTGGTGGTCTTATTCTGTGCAAAGAGAAGTATGCTCAGATGATTAACAAGGCAGTATTCCCCGGCAATCAGGGTGGTCCTTTGATGCATGTAATTGCGGCAAAAGCAGTATGCTTTGGCGAGGCACTCAAGCCTCAGTTCAAGGAATATCAGGCTCAGGTTAAAAAGAACGCGGCAGCTCTTTGTGACGAGCTTATGAGCCTTGGCGTTGACATTGTTTCCGGCGGTACAGATAACCACCTTATGCTTGTTGATCTTTCTAAGAAGGGTCTTACAGGCAAAGAGGTTGAACATAACCTTGACGAAATCGGTATCACCGCAAACAAGAACACTATCCCCAACGACCCACAGAGCCCCTTTGTTACAAGCGGTATCCGTCTTGGTGCTCCTGCTGTTACAACCAGAGGCTTTAAGGAAGAGGATATGAGAGAGGTAGCACAGATTATCAATATGGTTATCTCTGACTTTGAAAATAATAAAGAAGCTGCGGCAAAGCGTGTAGACGCACTTTGCAAAAAGTATCCGCTCTATGAGTAAGCCGCTTGCAGACAGGCTCAGACCCGAAACTCTTGACGAGGTGGTAGGTCAACGGCATCTTATTGGCGAGGATAAGGTTTTAACAGGAATTGCACGGTCGGGTAATGTTCCCAATATGATTTTCTACGGTCCGTCGGGCACGGGCAAGACAACGGTTGCAAATATTCTTGCAAAAGTCAGCGGCAAGGCCCTGTATAAGCTGAACGCCACAACCGCATCAGTAAGTGATATTCGTGATGTATGTGCCCAGACCGAGACCTTTGAGGGGCAAAATGGAATACTTCTGTACCTGGACGAAATTCAGAACTTCAACAAAAAACAGCAGCAGTCGCTGCTTGAATATACCGAAAACGGCAAGATAACACTCATTGCCAGCACGACAGAAAACCCCTACTTTTATGTATATAATGCGGTGCTCAGCCGATCGGTGGTTTTTGAGTTCAAGCCGGTTTCGGCAAATGAGATTGGCAAGGCTCTCCGGCGTGGCATTGACCTTATGAACGAGGACTTTTCGGGCGCAATTTTGGCAGACGATGACGCACTTTTGCATATTGCCGAAAAAACGTGCGGTGATGTGCGTAAGGCTCTTAATTCTCTGGAGCTTGCAGTTATTTATGCAAAGCCTGATGCCGACGGAAATCTGACGATTGATATGAATGCGGCGGAAGCATGCACTCAAAAAAAGGCGTTTCGCTACGATAAGTCGGGTGACAGCCAGTATGATGTGATGAGTGCTCTGCAAAAGTCCATCCGTGGCTCCGACCCGGACGCGGCGGTGCACTATCTTGCACGGCTCATTGCGGCGGAGGATTTGCAGACTGCGTGCCGACGGCTTATGGTTATTGCGGCGGAGGATATTGGTCTTGCATACCCAATGGCAATCCCCATTGTTAAGGCGTGCGTTGACAGTGCGCTTATGCTGGGACTTCCCGAGGCAAGAATTCCGCTTGGAGATGCGGCAGTTTTGCTTGCAACTGCACCAAAGTCCAATTCGGCACATATTGCTCTTGATATGGCTCTTGCCGATATAGAAAAAATGGATACCGGTGAAATTCCCAGACAACTGCAGAATAAGCATTATGACGGTGAGGGAGATGTGGCAAAGGGTCAGAATTATCTGTATCCTCACGATTTTCCCAATCACTATGTAAAGCAGCAGTACCTGCCTGACAAGATAAAGGACAAAAAGTATTATGAATACGGTCCTAATAAGAACGAGCAGGCAGCAAAGGAGTACTGGGACAAGATAAAAAAACAAAAGTAAAGAAAGCCGGGGTATTATCCCGGCTTTGGTTTTAAAGGGTGATACCTATGGAAAAAACAAATGTAATGCGTATACTTGACCAAAAGAAGATTGATTACAAGGCATATTCATACCCGTGCGCCGAGGCGATAAGTGGTATGGAAATTGCTGAGGTTCTGGGGCAAAATCCCGATCAGGTTTTCAAAACTCTTGTTACGGTTGCGGCAAGCAAAAAGAATTATGTCTTTGTTGTCCCTGCACCAAAGGAACTGGATTTGAAAAAAGCGGCAAAGGCGGTGGGCGAAAAGAAGATAGAAATGCTCAAATCAAAGGAACTCTTGCCACTCACCGGCTATGTTCACGGCGGTTGTTCACCAATCGGTATGAAGAAGTTTTTTACAACCGTAATTGATGAAAGCGCAAAGAACTTTGACACCATAATATTCAGTGCCGGCAAAAACGGCTGTCAGGTGGAAATGTCGTTGTCTGACCTTGAAAAGGTAATAAAATTTCATACAGCAGAAATTGCGGAGTAAAAAAAGGCGTGCATTGCACGCCTTTTAAATTTTCGTCATTTCATAAATTTTATCAAAAATCCGTTCCCGTTCCCACAATTCTTTTATTTCGGGGGCATTCCGTTTATTAACCTGCGAGGTATTGCGAACAATAGGGAGTGTTGCCGTTTTTTTAGCAGCAGCAATCAGTTTTTGACCCGTTTCGTTGTGGTCAAGAATTTTTATATATCGTGGCGGAGCTTTTCGGTCGGTGTCGGTTATACCTAAGAACGCCGAAAGGATAATCCGTCGTACACGGCTGTGGGTGTAGCGTTTTGTTTTAATCGACTCAATCAGCTCGTCAAGGCTGTTTGCACAAAGTGCGGCGTCCTTGATTCGGTTTTCAAGACCCTCTGTAACATCGGATATTTCCCGTAGCTTATCGGCAGGAATTTTTATCAGCTCGCATAAAATTGCATTTTCAATAGCATTGATGGAGTGCAGCGGTTGATTTTTAAATATGTCTTTCGTAAAATCGGGCATAAATGAAAATGCCCTGTCGGTGTCGCCATCTGTCAGTAGCTTGCGGATAAATGATGCAGAGGCAATGTCGCCGTCGGTTGCTTCGGTGTCGTGACCGGCACCGGTGCGCTCTATAACGCAAGGTTTAATTTTGCTGTTAAGCTTCAAAAGAGCCTTGCAATACTCTATCCCCAAAATATTATTGGGGGAAGAAAGTATTTCTCCGGCATCAGAACCCGCAAATTCCGCTGCGGCTTTTGCGCGCGCTGCGGGGAATGAAAGCCCGTCTTTTGAATATAATTTTATGAGGTCGGCAAATTCCGGAGGTTCGTTTGTGAAAAGCTCTGCAAGTCCAAGTAATTTTTCTGCATTGCTACATTCTGCGCCAAATGAAAGGTAGTCTATAATACCAAGTGAGTCAAGTGTTTTTACTGCACCTTGAGCAAAGAACTCGGCAGAGCCGGTGGCAAAAGGTACGGGAAGCTCCAGAACCAAATCTGCACCGCCCCGGATTGCGGCTTGTGCGCGCAGATTTTTGGGGAATACAGCCACATCTCCACGCTGAACAAAGTTGCCGCTCATAATGGCAACAACTGCGTCTGCGCCGGTTTTGCGGCGTGTTTCTTCGATATGGAATTGATGACCGTTGTGGAACGGGTTATACTCGCAGATAATGGCTGCAACCTTCATTTGCTCACCTCTTTTTTAGTATTATACTCCATTTTCTATTCAAAAAAAAGGGTTTTTCAGCAAAAAATTAAAAAATTTGGTTTTTTCCTTGCATATCTTGGAATATTGGTGTATAATGTCAGGTGGAAAATTTTTAATATCTTATATTATATAACGGAGGCGGAATATGAGTAAGTTTTTAGACACAATCAAGGCAAGAGCTAAGTCAGACAAAAAGACTATCGTTCTTCCCGAATCAATGGATGCCAGAATTTATGAGGCAGCTGAAAAAATTCTTAAGGAGGATTTTGCCAATATTATTATTGTAGGTACTCCCGAAGAAGTTGAAAAGTACAGCAAGGGCTACGACATAACCGGTGCTACAATCATCGATCCCTATACATACGAAAAGACAGAGGAATATCTCAACCTCTTTGTTGAGCTGAGAAAGTCCAAGGGCCTTACCTACGAACAGGCTAAGGAAACTGCTCTTGGCGACTATATGTACTATGCGTGCCTTATGGTTAAGGCAGGCGACGCTGACGGTGTTGTTTCGGGTGCTTGCCATTCAACAGCAAATACTCTGAGACCTAGCCTTCAGATTATCAAGACCAAGCCCGGCACAAAGCTGGTTTCAGCTTTCTTCCTTATGGTTGTTCCGGATTGCGAATACGGTGCAAACGGCACATTTGTATTTGCTGACAGTGGTCTTGTTCAGAATCCTGATCCCGAAGAACTCGCTGCAATCGCAGCTTGCTCTGCTGAATCATTTGAGCTTCTCGTTCAGGAAGAAGCAATCGTTGCAATGCTTTCACATTCAACAATGGGCAGTGCAAAGCACGACGATGTAACAAAGGTTGTTGAAGCAACAAGAATCTGTAAGGAGCAGAACCCTGAACTGAAAGTAGATGGCGAACTTCAGCTTGACGCTGCAATCGTTCCCGAAATCGGTGAATCAAAGGCTCCCGGAAGCAAGGTTGCAGGTCATGCAAATGTTCTTGTATTCCCCGATCTTGATGCAGGTAATATCGGCTACAAACTGGCTCAGGGACTTGCAAAGGCAGAGGCTTACGGTCCTGTTACACAGGGTATCGCAATGCCTATCAATGACCTCTCCAGAGGTTGCAGCGCTGACGATATCGTTGGTGTTGTTGCAATCACTTGCGTTCAGGCTCAGGCTCAGTAAAATTGAATAGCGAGAGGGCAGTATGTGCAAAATATAGCATACGGACCCATTTATAAGAAAGGATGTTAAACTATGAAAATTTTGGTTATTAATGCAGGTAGCTCATCACTTAAGTATCAGCTTATCGATATGGATACCGAACAGGTTCTTGCAAAGGGTCTTTGCGAAAGAATAGGCATTGCAGAATCAAAGCTCAACCACACTCCTGCTGGCGGTGAAAAGATTGTTATTGCTCAGGATATGAAGGATCATTCAGATGCAATCCGTATGGTGCTTGATGCACTTACAGATGCAAACCACGGCGTAATTGCAAGCATGGATGAAATCTCAGCTGTTGGACACAGAGTTGTTCATGGTGGTGAGACATTCAGTAAATCTGTTATTATTGATGCAGATGTTAAAAAGGCTGTTGAAGCTTGTGTTCCCCTTGCTCCCCTTCACAATCCTGCAAACCTTATCGGTATTGCAGCGTGCGAGGCAGCAATGCCCGGCGTTCCCCAGGTAGCAGTATTTGACACAGCTTTCCACCAGACAATGACAAAGGAAGCGTATATGTACGCTGTTCCCTACGAGCTTTACGAAAAACACAAGATCAGAAGATATGGCTTCCACGGTACATCACATAAGTATGTTGCACAGGAAGCTGCAAAGATGCTCGGCAAAAAGCCTGAAGATATCAAGATGATTACCTGCCATATGGGTAACGGCTCAAGTATCACCGCTGTTGACGGCGGCAAGTCTGTTGACACATCAATGGGCTTCACTCCTCTTGCGGGTGTTGTTATGGGTACCCGCTCAGGTGATATTGACCCTGCTATTGTTAAGTTCATTGCAGAAGCTGAGAATATGACTGTTGATGCAGTTGACAGCCTCCTCAACAAGAAGTCAGGCGTTCAGGGTATCTCCGGTGTAAGCTCCGATTTCCGTGACCTCGAGGCAGCTCAGGCAGAAGGAAATGACAGAGCAGCTCTTGCCCTTGATATGTTTGTTGAAAGCGTAAGAAAGTTCATCGGTTCTTATATGGTTAAGATGGGTGGCGTTGACGTGATTGTATTTACTGCAGGTATCGGTGAGAACACTCCCGTTATGCGTGATGCTATCACAAAGAACCTCGAAGCATTCGGTATCAAGGTTGATGCTGAAAAGAACGAAAAGGCAATCCGTGGCGTGCAGATGGATATCTCTGCTGCAGATTCAAAGGTTAAGGTTCTGGTTGTTCCCACAAACGAAGAACTTATGATTGCAAAGGAAACTCTTGAGCTTGTAAAATAACATATAAGCAAATCGGGGCTGTCTGTATAGGCAGCCCTTTTTTACCTATTTTGAGATAAACGGAGGGGATAAGATGGCAGAGGAATTTTTTGTAGACTATGACGGTCTTTCGGACGAACAGCTGGTTGAACTTTCGATATCCGGAGATGTTATTGCAACCGAATGCATTCTTGCCCGTTATAAAAATCTTGTTCGTTCAAAATCCCGTATGTATTTTCTTGTAGGTGCGGACAAGGAGGATATAATCCAGGAGGGAATGATAGGTCTTTTTAAGGCAATCCGCGATTTCTCGCCTGAAAAACAGGTGTCATTCCGTGGTTTTGCCGAACTGTGCATAAAACGCCAGATTATCACGGCGGTAAAAACTGCTACAAGGCAAAAACATATACCCCTTAACTCCTATGTTTCGTTGAGTAACCCCGTGTATGAGGGCGAGTCTGAAAATGCCCTTGAGGAGCTTTTGGAGAGCGGCCTTGAGGCAGACCCGGAGCACCTCTTTATCAGCAAGGAAAATGCGGCATTTCTGAGCGAAAGAATGAATGAAGTTCTGAGCAGGCTCGAAAAAAATGTGCTTGCACTTTATATGGAGGGCAAGTCCTATCAGGAAATTGCGGTGGCTTTGTCGCGCCCACCTAAGTCGATTGATAATGCGCTTCAAAGAGTAAAAAAGAAGATGGAGAAATTCGACGATTTTTAGAGCAGATTTTTAGTTATTTTTTTGAGCAAATTGAGATAAAAATTTGCTTGTCAAGAGGAAATAAAAATATATTTTTTGAAATTATGTAAACCTCTTTTATGAACACTTTTGGTTTACATAATATTGCTTGTGGACAAAGAATGGCGTAGTATAAGTTATTAACAGAGTTATTCACATTATCCACAGTTTGAGCTTTTTAGGGTGGAAAATACCCTCGAAATTTGCCAAAAACGGTGGAAAACCCCATAAATTCAAGGGGTTGTCTGAAATGCTGAGAAGTTGAATTTGGTTTACAATAATAAATTTCAAGAAAATGGAAAATAAAATATAGGGAGAAAAAGCAACGCTCCAAAAGCAAAGATTGATACAGCGTAATTCGGGTATGTTTTTGGAGGTTGAAAAGGCGTAAGATGGACAAGGTGATAAGGGTGCCTTTCGGGCACGAGGAAGTCAAAAATTTAAGGTGCGGTGACAAGGTTTATATCACCGGCGAGATTTACACTGCAAGAGATGCGGCTCACAAACGAATGATTGAGACGATAGAGGGCGGCGGAGAACTTCCGATAGATATTAATGACAGTATAATTTATTATGCAGGACCTGCACCGGCAAAACCGGGTCGGGTAATTGGGTCGTGCGGTCCGACCACGAGCTGTCGTATGGATGCGTATGCGCCAAAGCTTATTGAGCTTGGCCTGACGGGTATGATAGGCAAGGGCGAGCGTGATGCAGGGGTTATTGATGCTATGAAGAAATATGGCAGTGTGTATTTTGGTGCAATCGGTGGAGCAGGCGCGTTAATCGCAGAGTGTGTGAAGAAATCCGAGGTGGTTGCATACGAGGATTTGGGGACAGAAGCAATACGCCGGCTGACAGTGGAAAAATTTCCTGTTGTTGTAGTTATTGACAGCTTTGGAAACAGCCTTTACAGCAGATAGGGCATAAATTAAAAAAACACTTGCAAATATGAAAAAAATAGAGTATACTATGAAAATGGTCATACAATATGATTGTTTTGATTAAACTAATATGTAAATACAGATATAAAAGGAGCGATAAAAATGACACAGATTACAAAGGAAACAATTATTCTTGATGTACTCAGACTCGACCCCGAAACAGCACCGTTCTTCCTCGAAATCGGTATGCATTGTCTTGGCTGCCCGTCAGCAAGCGGCGAAAGCATTGAGCAGGCATGCATGGTTCACGGAACAGATGCAGATGAGCTGGTTGAGAAAATCAACGCATTTCTTGCGGCAAAGGGCAAATAATATTTGCTTGAAAACTCGGGTATATAAGCGATTCCGCGGTGCTTTTACTGCGGAATCTGCCTATAAATAATAAAATTTTCAGAAAAAATAAAAATTCTTATTGACAAACCGGAATTTGTTGTGTATAATAATTGTTGCTGATTTAATCGGCGCGGTATTTTGAAGCATGGGCGCATAGCTCAGCTGGGAGAGCATCTGCCTTACAAGCAGAGGGTCATAGGTTCGAGCCCTATTGTGCCCACCATTTTTTCAAAGTACCGGTTTATGTGGGCGCATAGCTCAGCTGGGAGAGCATCTGCCTTACAAGCAGAGGGTCATAGGTTCGAGCCCTATTGTGCCCACCACATTTTTTTTGAGGGTTTACCGAAATGATTCTTGATTTATCAACTATTGTTAATGTCGACGGCAAAAAGCTGGAGTTTGACGGCGAGCTGGATTTTACCGGCAGGGAAGAACAGGGTGTTGAATTTATTTCGCCTGTTACTGTTTGCGGCAGACTTTCGAATATTGGCGGAAGCCTTGAACTTGAAGCTGACATAAAAACCAGACTGAGGGTTTCGTGTGACAGATGCCTTGAGACGGTTGAAGAGGATTTTGAATGTTCATTTAAAGAAATTCTCAAAAAAGAAGATGAAAGGTCATCGGACGAGAAAAATCCGGAGGCTATCTACTTCAAAGGCAACAATATTGAGCTTGACGAAATTGTACTTAACAACATTATTGTTGAAATTCCTCTTAAGCACTTATGCTCGGAGGATTGCAAAGGCTTATGTCCCAATTGCGGACAGAACCTTAACAAGGGTGAGTGTCAGTGCGACACAAGACCCACCGACCCCAGATTTGATATTCTGGACAAATTATTATAGTAGATTATGCAGGAATTTCCTGTTAAAATTATTTTTGATTGGAAAGAGGTGTAGCTAATATGGCAGTTCCAAAGAGAAAAACTTCTAAAGCAAGAAGAGATAAAAGAAGAGCTAACTGGAAGCTTGTAATTCCGGGAATGGTTGCTTGCCCCCAGTGCGGTGAGTTCAAAATGCCTCACAGAGTCTGCAAGGCTTGCGGATACTACAACGGAAAAGAAGTTGTAAAGAAAGAGGCGTAAATGCTGAATAAAGAGGTCGTATCAAACGGATTTTTCCGATTTGATACGACTTTTTTTTTTAATATATATTGTATTTGAATTTATTATGTGATACAATATAATAGGTTTATTGTAAATGGAAATTTTGTTAAAGGGATAACATTTGCCGGGGTGTAGTTTTGAGTTGGAAGAAGTTATTTTGCAGACTTTTATTTTTGCCGGTTATTATTATGATTTCGGTAGTGCTTTGTAAAGCTGACTCGACAATACAGTTTTTAAACAAAATGACTGATCCAATAGATATATTGGTTTCTTCACCGGTGAAAGTAAAAACCTCTGAGAAATTTGTAAAATTCAAAGCGTGTAACAAAGTTTTATTTGATAAGTCTTTAGTCGATTTAAACACGGCAGATGTTTATGATTTGGATTTGCTTCCGGAGGTGGGCGAAGCCCGGGCGGAGGCGATAGTCCTCCAGCGTGCAAGAATGGGTGGCTTCTATTCTGTGGACGATGTTTTGTGTACGCCGGGGATAGGGCTCAAAACCCTTGCCAAATTTAAAGATAAGGTCACAGTTTCAGAACAATAGTTTAAAAGGAGAGAGAAAATATGTTTAAGCAAGGTTATATGAAAGAGGGCAAAGGCGTTGAAAAACGCAACCCTGATGACCCCAGAATATTGGTATTTTTTGAGTTACTTTTTAGAAAATTCGGACGCCTGATACAACTCAATCTTTTATACATAGTATGTTGTATACCCACTTTTCTTGTAATGATGCTTTTATCCGGTCTGCTTTCCGCCCGTATTACCAATGCGTGTGCACCGGTTCTTGCCCAGATTATGGGGCTTGCGGCACCTGATATGGCAAACGCGGAATTTTCCACAACGATTGCGACTTTGGATATAGGAGTTCGCGCGGTTATTTCGTTTGTAGTTGCAATTATGTGGGGCATGGGTCCGGTAACTGCCGGTTTTACATATATTCTGCGTAATTATGCAAGAGAAGAACATGCGTGGATGCTTAGTGACTTCTTTGGCAAAACCAAGCAGAATTTTGGTCAGGCACTTGTGGTATGGATTGTTGACCTTTTGGCTTTTGTTATACTGACAACCGCATTTTTATTCTACTTTGCTCAATCCGGACTGCTTCATTATATGTCGTATATTATACTGTCAGTAGCGATTATTTACACGGCAATGCATTTTTATATTTATCAGTGTATGATAACCTTTAAACTTTCAATTAAAGATGTCTTCAAAAATTCTGCAATTTTTGCACTTGTTGAAGGCCCTAAAAATCTCTTGCTCGAGTTTATATTGTTGTTTGTTCATCTGGTGCTTCCGTATATGGCGGCACTTAACGGCTGGCCTGTCTGGTTCTGGCTGATATTCATTGTTTTGGAATTGTTTGTTTTGATTGCGGCTTCGGGATTTACAGTAAATTTCTGGGTATATCCGGTACTCGAGAAATATATTATAGAAGCAGAAAAGAAAGCGGAAGATACCGAAGGTGCGGAAGGCTCCGAAAAAGCTGATGATATAGAATATCTTATGTAAATTATGGGCAGACTGCCATGCGGTCGCCTTGGAAAATAAAACTTGTGAGGTAAAATTATGAAAAAGAACAACCACTACCCTTATTACGAAATGCCGGAAATCCGTGATTTTCGTCATCTGACAAATTTTATTGCGGAGAGTTATCCTGAAAAGGATGTTTTTATGTTCGAACGCAATAAAAAGGATGTTACAGTAAGTTATCCGCAGTTCAAGGCTGATATCGACGCTCTTTGCGTTTATTTTGCCGAAATGGGACTGAAAAATGACAAAATTGCCCTCTATGCGGAAAATAGCTATGAATGGGTTGTTACATATTTTGCGGCAATCTGCAGCGATAATATTATTGTTCCCATAGACAAGGAAATCACCGGCGTTGAAGTTAAAAATCTGGTTAA
>JAZQLR010000101.1:0-20017 GCA_045542775.1 Clostridia bacterium | reverse complement strand
CTGACCTCTGCCGGACAGGTTGCAGGCGTTGCAATTATGGCGGCAGGAGGTACACTGGTTGAGATGATGCTCACTCAGCTTATAATAAATATCCGCTATTGCCTTATGGCTCTTGCCCTTACCCAAAAGCTGGACGGAAGCTTTACAACCATTCACCGACTTATTACGGCGTTTGGTATAACCGACGAGAACTTCGGTGTTGCGACGGCGGAGAAAGGACTTATCGGCAGGCGGTTTATGTATGGACTCATAACCATGCCTATTGTCGGCTGGACTTTGGGGACAACGCTCGGTGTATATGCCAATCAGATTTTGCCACCAAGCGTATGTGCGGCATTGGGAATTGCGATATACAGTATGTTTATGGCAATCATAATCCCGCCGTCAAGAGACGATAAGGGCGTGCTCGTAACCGTGGCAATAGCATCGGCACTCAGTTGTGCGTTCTACTATGTTCCGTATTTAAACAGGCTTTCGCAAGGGTTTTCAATCATAATATGTGCGTTTGTGGCGGCAGGACTTATGGCTTACATAGCTCCGCGAAAAGAGGAGGACTAAACAATGACAAAAGAATTTTTCTTGTACCTTGCTGTTATGGCAGGTGTGACTTATGCCGTGCGAATGATTCCGTTTACCCTTGTTCGTGGTAAAATTAAATCGGTTTATATACAAAGCTTTCTATATTATGTTCCGTATGCGGTTCTGGGGGCAATGACATTTCCGTATATCTTTTATTCTACGGGAAGTCTTGCTACAGGCATTTGTGGAGCGGCGGTTGCATTCTTGCTTGCGTTTATGCGCAAGTCGCTGCTTACGGTTGCTGCGGCATCGGCATTAGTTGCGTTTCTTGCCGGACTGATTGTGAATATGTAGTGGATTGAAAGAGTATAATTTAATCAAGTTTAAGACTTGAGGATGACCTGTAGAGAGGAGTGCTTTATGAATAAAAGAGTTATATCATTTTTGCTTACAGCAGCTTTTTGCTTTGCACTTATCGGGTGTACGGCGCAACCGCAAAACTCTGCAAACGATGATAAAATAGATATTGTATGCACAAGCTTTCCTATATACGATTGGGTGAATGAGACCATAGGCGAAAATGCAGACAGATTTAATGTCAGTCTGCTTGCACAAACCGGCGATATCCATAACTTCCAGCCGGCAGCGGCAGATATGGTGAAAATTCATACCTCTGACCTGCTTGTGTGTATTGGTGGAATATCCGAGAAATGGATTGATGATGTTGTTAAGTACAGAGGGATACGGACTCTGAGACTTTTTGACACTGTTCCTGAAAACAAAAAGCTGTTGGCAACCGAAGGGCATAACCACGATGCCAACCACGAGGGACATTCGGATAACGAGTACGACGAGCATATCTGGCTGTCTCTCCGTCTTGCGCAAAAAATGGTAGATGCGATTTGTCAGGAACTTTCTGTATTGGATAAGCAGGGCGAGGCGGTTTATCAAAGCAATGCCGAGGAATATATCAAGAAGCTGAAGGCGCTTGATGCGGAATATAAAAAAGCGGCTATCGAGTCCAAGGATAAAACAATTATTTTTGCCGACAGATTTCCGTTCTTGTATCTGACAAAGGATTACGAAGTGGAGAGCATTGCGGCATTCCCTGGTTGCTCCACCGATACCGATGCAAGCTTTGAAACGGTGGTGAGTCTCTCGGAAAAGGTAAAGGAACTTGACAAGAAAACAGTTCTCGTGCTTGAAAATTCCGACCGCACGGTTGCAAATGCGGTAATTAGTGCATCGGGAAATCAAAATATACAGATTGCAGTTATGAATTCGTGCCAGTCCATTGCACCAAAGTCGGTTAAGGATGCCGAAGCCAAAAAGCTTAAAGGTGAGGATTTGGCGGATGGAGCGGATTATATTGCAATTATGGAAGAAAATCTGAAAGCCTTTAGGGAGGCGCTTGATTAAATGGAATATATAAAGTGTAATAATGTTGCTTTGGGATATGACGGAAAAATTATTTTGGATGACCTTTCCTTTTCGGTGGAGTCGGGTGACTATCTTTGTATAGTTGGCGAAAACGGCGCAGGGAAAAGTACCCTTATGAAAACCCTCGTGGGCCTTTCAAAACCGGTCAGCGGTGAGGTGAAGCTTTCGGGCGGTGTTTCCCGCAAGGAAATAGGTTATCTCCCTCAACAAATGGAGTTGCAGAGGGACTTTCCGGCAACTATACGGGAAATTGTGCTTTCGGGCTGCCTTGGTAGCTGTGGATTTAAGCCATTCTTTGGCGCGGCTGAAAAAAGATTGGCAAGTGAAAATCTCAAAAAACTTGGGATTGACGGCTTAAAAAACAGCTGTTACCGCAACCTCTCCGGAGGTCAGCAGCAAAGGGTATTGCTTGCAAGGGCGCTTTGTGCGGCAAAGAAACTGCTTTTGCTCGACGAGCCGGCAGCCGGTCTTGACCCTGTGGCGACAAACGAAATGTATCATATGATAATGGATTTAAACAAACAGGAGGGGTTGACTGTTGTTATGGTTTCGCACGATATCAAGGCGGCGGTCAATCACGCAAAGCATATATTGCATCTTGGAAACGCCGAGGTCTTTTTCGGCACTACGGCAGAATATGTTATGAGCGAGGTAGGCAAAGCCTTTCTGAATTCAGGAAAATGCGGGAGGTGTAAGGAATGAACAATATAATTACTTCACTTTCGTATTATTTCAGTTTTCCGTTTGTGCGTTATGCACTTGTTGTAGGGGTGCTTGTTGCACTTTGCTCGGCACTTTTCGGTGTGATTTTAGTTCTCCGCCGGTTTTCGTTTATCGGTGACGGACTTTCCCATGCAGCCTTTGGTGCACTTGCAGTTTCTACGGTTTTAGGCGTTTCCAACGAGTTGTATGTGGTTCTTCCCGTTACGGCTGTGCTTGCGGTAATTTTACTTCGTGCAGGGCAAAAACGAAAAGTCAAGGGAGATGCGGCACTTGCAATGGTGTCTGTTGGTGCACTCGCTGTTGGATACCTTTTACTTAACGTTTTTCCGTCATCTGCCAATGTTTCGGGGGATGTGTGCAGTACGCTTTTTGGCGCAACATCAATTCTTACCCTTACACCGCTTGATGTTACGGTTTGTGCTGTTCTTTCGGCGTTGGTGATACTGTTGTTCGTATTGTTTTATAACCGGATATTTGCAGTAACTTTCGACGAGAATTTTGCCGAGGGTACGGGCGTTAGAACCGAAGCTCTGAACACGGTGATTGCGGTTGTTACAGCGGTGATAATTGTGCTTGCAATGAAGCTTGTCGGCTCGCTGCTTATCTCGGCGCTTATTGTATTTCCGGCGCTTTCTGCAATGCGGGTATATAGGAGCTTTCGCTCGGTAGTTATTTGTTCGGCGATAGTTTCGGTCGGCTGTGCCGCTTTGGGGATTGTAGCATCGGTTCTTTGCTCAACACCGGTCGGTCCGTCAATCGTTATAGTAAACATTCTGTGCTTTGCAGTATTCTCTGTATTAAAGCCGGTATAAAGGGTAAAAATAACAGGAAATCAAAGGAAGTGAAATTATGAATATAAACAAAACAGAACTTTCAAAGGGTGTAAACTTACACTTTTTGAAAACCGAAAAATTCAAAACCAATATGATAAGTGTGGTGCTGAGATTGCCGCTACGCCGTGAGACTGCAACTCGTGCGGCGCTTGTCCCCAGAATTCTTAAAAGGGGAACAGAAAAGTATCCGACTCTTGCGGATATCTCAAAAAAAGCTGAGGAGCTGTACGGCGCAAGTATTTCTGCCGGAACTATGAAAAAAGGCGATAATCAGCTGGTTGTGTTTACCGTTCAGTTCGTGAGCGACAGTTTTATTTCGGGCACAATAACGAATGAGATTGTAGATTTACTGGCTGAGTTTGTTTTAAATCCCAAAACCGTAGACGGCGGATTTGACAGCGAGTTTGTCAAGCAGGAAAAAACAAACCTCAAGAACTTTATTGAGGGTCTTATCAATGATAAAAAGGCCTACGCTGCGGCAAAATGCAACGAGGTAATGTTTGAGGGCGACCCCTATGGCATTTATGAGTATGGCTATGTTGCGGACCTTGACGACATAGACGAGAAAAATCTCTATGATTTCTATAAGGAATTGATTAAGAATTCCGCAGTTGAGGTTTTTGCCAGCGGCAGCTTTGATACAGATAAAATCAAAACAGCACTTGAAAAAAGAATTGGCGAAGCTTTGGGCGAGAGATGCGCAACCGATATCAAAAGCGGTCTTGCAGTATATGAGGATGGCATAGAGGTAAAGCGTGTTACAGAGGAAATGCCAACCTCGCAGAGTAAGCTCGTTATGGGTTTTAACTGCGGTATAGAGCCGACCAGCCGTGAGTATTATGCACTTATGATGTTCAGCTGTATTTTTGGCGGAAGTCCGTTCTCCAAGCTTTTCAATAACGTGCGCGAAAAGCTCAGCCTTGCATATTACGTGTTCTCGGCACTTGACCGCCAGAAAAGCTGTATGAAGATAAGTGCCGGAATTGAGGCGGATAAATTTGATGCCGCATACGACGAAATTTTTATTCAGCTTGAAAAAATGAAGACCGGTGATTTTACAGACGATGAAATAACCTCTGCGAAGAAATATCTTGCAACGGGTATGGGTTCGATAAAAGACAGTATGGGCGCAACCGAGGACTTTTATATGGGTCAGATTTTGCTTGGCAGCAACGAAACGATTGACGGTCTTACAGAATGTCTGAATGCGGTGAACCGTGACGAGATAATTGCTGCGGCAAATGCGGTTCAGCTTGACACAGTATACTTTTTAAAGGGGGTAGGCAGCAGTGAAGCTTAACAGACTCGACAGCAGCACATTAAAGGAAACAATTCTTCACGGCGTTCACGAAAGCGGACTTCGGGTATATATTATTCCCAAAAAGGGTTTTTGCAAATACTATGCGATTTATGGAACAGAGTACGGCTCTCTTGATAATGTTCTTAATGTTCCGGGCACGAATGAGAATATAAAGCTCCCCGACGGCATAGCACATTTCCTTGAACACAAGCTTTTTGAGGAAGAAGACGGTGGCAACGCCTTTGACCGCTTTGCTCTTACCGGTGCAAGCAGCAATGCGTTTACCAGCTTTGATATGACGGCGTATCTGTATTCCTGCACCGATAACTTTTATGAAAATCTCGATATTCTTCTGGACTTTGTGAATCATCCGTATTTTACCGATGAGAATGTAAGCAAGGAGCAGGGGATAATCGGTCAGGAAATTAAAATGTATGATGACGACCCCGAATGGTGCTTGTTCTTTAATATGCTTCAGGCGATGTTCCACAACAATCCGGTAAAAACTGATATTGCCGGCACGGTTGAGAGTATCAGCCACATAACTCCCGAACTGCTGTATAAATGCTGCGAGGCATACTACAATCCGTCAAATATGTTCCTTGTTCTTGTGGGCGATATTGACGAAGAGCTTGCGGTGGAATGTATCGACAAAAATGTCAGCGCAGAAAAGGACAGAGGCAGAATTGAAAAAATCCCCGTGGCAGAACCGCGTGAAGTGGTGAAAAAGAAAATTAATCAGAAGATGAGTGTGTCAAAGCCGATGTTTATAATTGGCTTTAAAGAAAACGAAACAGATGTTGTTGGCAGAGAACTGCTCAAAAAACAGATTACAACATCAATCCTGACCGAAGTGCTGTTTGGCAAAAGCAGCGAGTTCTTTATGTCGCTTTATTCCGAGGGGCTGATTGACGGAACCTTTGGTGCGGACTGTGAACTGGAGAAGAAGTATGGTTTCTCAAGTGTTACGGGCGAGTCTAAAGACCCCGACGAGGTTTACCAAAGAGTGATTAAGCATCTTGAGGAGGTTAAGGCAAACGGGCTTTCTGAGGCTGATGTAAGCCGTGCAAAGCGAGTTCTGATAGGCAAAAATCTCCGTGACTATAACAGCGTTGAGCGGATAGGTAACAACTTCATCAGATGCTTTATGAACGACATTAATCCGTTTGAGTTCCAGCATACCGCAGAAACGATTAAAATGAGTGAACTCAAAGCTCGTCTTGAAGAACATTTTACAGAAGAAAACTCGGTTCTTTCGGTTATAGAACCGTTGGAGGGATAAAAATGCTAAATGGGATTTCTTTCCCCGGTCTTGGCCTTTCGTTTGAGGTCAGCCGTTCACTCTTTTCGGTATTCGGCGTGCCGGTATACACCTATGGGCTTTTGATTGCCCTGGGTGTATGCCTTGCCTTTCTCTATGCTGCAAGAGAGATTAAAAAAACAGATATTTCTCAGGACGATTTCCTCAATATGTTCATAATTGGTCTGCCTGCTGCCATAATCTGTGCACGGCTTTACTACTGCATATTCAGTTGGGATGCATACAAAGACGATTTATGGCAGATACTTAACATCCGCGGCGGAGGGCTCGCAATTTATGGCGGCGTTATCGGTGCTGCGCTTTCGGTACTTATTTATTGCAGAGTAAAAAAACTGTCGGTGGGCAGCGTTCTTGATATATTGGCGGTGGGACTTTTAATCGGTCAGACAATCGGCCGCTGGGGGAACTTTGTGAACGGCGAAGCCTTTGGCGCAGAGTGCAACCTGCCGTGGGCTATGACAATTGTGAGGGGGACACGCACCGTTGCGGAGTCTGTTCACCCGACCTTTTTGTACGAGTCGCTCTGGAATGCGGCAGGGGTGGCTGTTTTAATTCTGCTTAAGCGGAAAAAGGCGTTTGAGGGCGAGCTTGCCTGCTGCTATATGGTGTGGTACGGTACGGGCAGAATGTTCATTGAGGGTTTGCGTGCGGACTCGCTGTATTTCGGCCCGTTCAGGGTGTCTCAGATGCTTTCTGCGGTGCTTGTTATGGCAGGATTGATTTTGATAATAAAAAATTATAAAAAACACTTGACAAGAAGCGAATAATAATGTACAATAGTTGAGTTGTAAAGTAAAAACACTTTACATTGCGGAAGGGAGAGAAGTTCAAAATGGAAAAGAATGTTGAAGTTTCTCTGCTTTTCGGGTTTTACGGAAGGATGCTTACCGACAGACAGGCAGACACGGTAGACCTCTATTATAACGAGGATTTATCACTTGCAGAGGTCGGTGCAGAGCTTGGTATCAGCCGTCAGGGCGTGCGTGATAATTTAAAGCGTGCCGAGGCGATTCTTTATGATACCGAGGAGCGACTGGGTCTTGCAAAAAGATTCTTGGGCATCAAGGAGAGCCTTGGTGAGATTGACGGAATTATTGCAGAGATTGAAAAGTCGCCCGAGGCGAAAAGTCTTCCCGTATACATAAAAAAACAAATCAACCGGATTCTTACTATTGTTGCAGAAATCAACGATGAAGAGAAGTAATTTTCAGCAAAGGAGCGGTGCCGGGTGGCGTTTGAAAGTTTAGCGGAAAAACTGCAGGGAACCTTTAAAAAGCTGCGTGGCAAGGGTAAGGTTTCCGCAGCTGATTTGAATGAAGCAATGCGAGAGGTTAAGCTTGCGCTTTTGGAAGCGGATGTTAACTTCAAGGTTGTAAAAAATTTTGTAAACAGCGTTTCAGAGCGTGCTGCGGGTGCTGAGGTTATGGAATCCCTCACCCCCGGTCAGCAGGTTATTAAAATAGTTAATGAAGAACTGATTGCCCTGATGGGTAGCGAGGAAAAGATAAAGATTTCCTCAAAACCGCCGACAGTAATTATGATGGCGGGTCTTCAAGGCGCAGGTAAAACCACCACGGCTGCAAAGCTTGGCGGAATTCTCAAAAAGCAGGGTAAACGCCCGCTGCTTTGTGCCTGCGATGTGTACCGTCCTGCGGCTATAAAACAGCTTCAGGTGGTGGCAGGTCAGCTGGGACTTCCGGTGTTTGCCATTGAGGATTCAAAGAACCCTGTTGATATTGCCACCAAGGCTCTGGAACACGCAAAGCTCCATTCCAATGACATACTCATTATAGATACGGCAGGTCGTCTGCATATCGATGAGGAGCTTATGGATGAGCTGAAAGATATCAAGAAAGCAACCGAGCCAACCGAAATCCTGCTTGTTGTCGATGCAATGACGGGTCAGGATGCGGTAAATGTGGCGGAGAGCTTCAATAACGACCTCGAGATTGACGGTGTTGTTCTCACCAAGCTTGATGGTGATACCAGAGGCGGTGCGGCAATTTCTGTCCGTGCGGTTACAGGTAAGCCAATCAAGTTCTGCGGTATGGGCGAAAAGCTTACCGACCTTGAGGTGTTCCACCCCGAGCGTATGGCATCAAGAATTCTCGGTATGGGCGATGTGCTGAGCCTTATCGAAAAGGCTGAGCAGGCAATCGACGAGAAAAAGGCACTTGAGCTTGAAAAAAAGATGCGTAGCGCGACATTCACATATAGCGACTTCCTTGAACAGATGGAACAGATGAAGAAGATGGGCCCCATGGAACAGATTCTTGGAATGATTCCGGGTGTTAATGCAAGCGCACTTAAGGATGTCCAGATTGACGAAAAGAAGATGCTTCATACCGAAGCTATGATAAAGTCTATGACAACAGGCGAGAGGGAAAACCGTGACAAGCTCACCCCCAAACGCCGTGAAAGAATTGCCAAGGGCAGCGGTGTGACCGTTGCTGATGTAAACGCTTTGGTCAAGCAGTTTGAACAGATGCAAAAAATGATGAAGATGATGACCGGCGGCAATATGGCAAAAAAAATGAAGAAGTTTGGCAAGATGGGCAATATGGGCGGCTTCGGGGGAATGAAATTCCCGTTTTAATTTGTAAAATTATTAAATTTATATATCTTATGAAAAATTTTTTGGAGGTAATTTATTATGGCAGTAAAAATTCGTTTAAGAAGAATGGGTGCAAAGAAGGCTCCTTACTATCGTGTAGTAGTTGCAGATTCAAGATACCCCAGAGATGGCAGATTCATTGAACAGGTTGGTACTTACAACCCCATGACCGAGCCTGCAGCAGTTGAATTTGATGCAGAAAAGGTTACAAAGTGGATTGCAAACGGCGCACAGCCCACAGACACAGTTAAGCGTCTTCTTAAGAACAAGGGTATTATCTAATTTTGCCCTAAAAAATATGGTAGAATCAGTTTTTGCATCCGGATTTTATCCGGATTGCAGACTGTTTTGCCTATGGAGGAAGAGAATGAAAGACCTTTTGGAATTTATTGCAAAATCAATGGTTTCAGAACCTGATGCGGTTTCTGTTGAGGAAGCTGTATCTGAAAACAGTGTTGTGCTCACACTTCATGTTGGTGAACACGATATGGGCAAGGTTATCGGCAAGCAGGGCAGAATAGCAAAGGCTATCCGTACTGTTGTTAAGGCCGCAGCCAGCCACGAAAACAAAAAAGTTACGGTTGATATTGTATAAGAGAACAGGACTGTATCATCGGGAAGGACGGGATTTGCCGTAGCTCACCTTGTGGTACAGTCTTAATTTTTAAAGGATAAAGATTATGGAAAATTTACTTGAAATCGGACAAATAGTTAATACGCACGGTCTTCGTGGCGATGTAAAGGTTATGCCCTGGTGCGATGACCCTGAAATCTTTCACGAGCTTGCGTATGTTTTAATAGATGGTGAGGAGTACGAAATTCAGAAGTCCTCACTCCACAAAAATGCGGTGCTTCTTAAACTAAAAGGCATTGACCATATCAACGATGCGGAAAACTACCGGAATAAGGTTTTGACAATCCCCCGTGAGGAGCTTGGCGAATTGCCCGAGGGAACATACTACATCTGCGACCTGCTTGGCTGCAGCGTTGAAACCGTGGACGGCAGAAATTTGGGTAAAATCTGCGATATTATCAAAACCGGAAGCAACGATGTTTATGTTGTTGAAGATATAACAAAAAAGCAGGTTCTTATCCCTGTTATTGACGAGGTTATAAAGTCCGTTAGCATAGACGAAAAACGGATAGTGATTGAACCCCTAAAAGGATTGATTGACTAATGAAAATTGATATACTTACCCTCTTTCCCGAAATGATGGAGGCGGCACTCAAGACCTCCATTATCGGCAGAGCCGAGGAGAATGGTTTGCTTTCGATAAACTGTGTCCAAATCCGTGATTTTGCTTTCAACAAGCACCGTCAGGTGGACGATTATCCGTATGGCGGCGGTCAGGGAATGGTTATGCAGGCAGAGCCTATTTTTCAGGCATACAAAAGTGTGACCGAGGGTCTTGACTACAAGCCAAAGACAATATATATGTCACCGCAGGGCAAAACCTTTCGCCAGTCAACGGCAAAACGGCTGGCAAAGGAAAAGCACCTTGTTCTGCTTTGCGGACATTACGAGGGTGTTGACCAGAGAATACTGGACGAAATCGTCGATATGGAAATTTCTATCGGCGACTTTGTGCTGACCGGCGGCGAAATTGCTGCAATGGCTGTGGTTGATGCAACTGCCCGTATGATTCCGGGCGTACTTGCGTCCGAGGTGGCATTTTCCGAGGAATCCCACTTCGACGGACTTCTGGAATTTCCGCAGTACACAAGACCCGCCGAGTGGCACGGAATGGGTGTCCCCGAGGTTCTTCAAAGCGGCAATCACAAGCTGATTCAGGAGTGGAAACGAAGAAGTGCGATTGAAAACACCTTTAAAAAGCGTAGAGGTATGCTCAGCCGTGCACGGCTAAGTAAAAAAGAGCTTGAATTTGTAGAGGATTTGAAACAAAAGAACGGCTAAAAATTTGGTCAAAAATATGTGCAATAGATGTTGTTTTTTGCAATCTTTTATGATATACTGATACTGAATAAATGTTTCTGCCGGATTTATGGCGGAATTTTGACAGAAATTACACTCATAAATTGATATATTATACCGAAAAACAGGAGGGATAACCGTGAAGTGTCCAAAATGTGGAGTTGACATTTACGAGGGCGTAAAAAAGTGCCCTTACTGCAAAACACTCACCGGAGCAGGTGAAGACGAGGGAAAGTTCAAGGACTTTGACTTTAAATATACTATCTCTGTATCCGATTCTAAAAAACTTGAGAATACAGCAAGAGCCGGAGTTTCGGAAGATGCAAAAAAATCCAAGCCCTGGCTTAATATCAATACAATAAAACGCAAGAACGGCGACTTTTCACCGTCACCCGTAAGACCAAATTCCGAGCCGGCACTTGATGCTGATGCCAAGGCGAGAGAATTTGCCAAGAGTGCATCGCAAAAGGCGGCTGAATTTGTGCCCGAGGGTCTTGCAAGATATACAGTGAGAGGTATGGACGGAAAAGAAATCCAGCCTCCCCGGCCCGAAGTGGCAGCTCCGGTTGTTGTTGAGGAAGCTCCTGTGGTAAAAACTCAGGAAAAGCCAGTGGTTCAAAATGTTGAAAAAGCCCCCAAGGTTGAAAAGGTACCCAAGGCTGAAAAACCGAAAAAGTCAGCAAAACCCACGGGTGAAAAAACTCGCAAAGCAAAGACTAAGGATAAGAAAGATATATTCAAGCTGGACAAAAAGGCAATTATTGCTCTGGGCGCAGCTGTGCTTTGTGTTTTTGCAATTATTATCGGCATTGCTGCGATTTCAAATGCGGTGTCCAATTCCGATGTTCCTATGCCGTATACATACATCAAGGATAACACGATGTATATGATATACAAATCAAAAACCGTTAAGCTGTCTGAATCAGTTGTTACAGACAGCTACCTGAGAGCCGCGGAGGAGAATGATACCTTGGCTTCTGCCGAGCGTGCCGCAAAAAATGCAGGGATTGTCAAAACCTCCAAGAACGGTAAACGCACATTCTTCTTTGAGGAATTTGACCCCGAAACCGGCAGCGGTATACTGAAGTATATCAACAAGGGCAAAGCAAAAAAAATTAAGCAGATTGCCCCGGCTGTTCACAATTCTTTGGTGATTTCTCCTGACGGCGAGGATGTTCTGTTCCTTGCAACCACCGACAAGAACGGTGATATGGGTGTTCTCTGCTACTGGAACGATAAACTGGACGAGCCGTTCGTGGTTGCGTCGGACATCGACCACGGAACATTCACCTTTGCAGGCGAAAGTGAATATGTAATGTTCCTGCAGAACCTTAACAGAGTTCAGATGCAGGGCGATATGTTTGTAAAGAGCCTTACGGATTTAAAGGCTGAGAAAATCAAGATTGATTCCAATGTATGCACATTGTTTGGTACAAACCCCGGCGGCAAGGCGTATATCTACGCTAAGGATTATGATACAGCCGACACATCGTTTGATATATATGCGATGAACAAAAAGGGTCGCAGCATCCGTCTTGGTGAAAGAACCAAAAAGGCTCCGCTTATGCAGAAAACAAAGGACAAGCTCTTTGTATACGGTATGGCGGATGACGGAACAAGCAACCTCTATTCGGTTGAAATTGAGTCCGGCAAAAAGGACAAGATTGCATCCGGCGTAAACGAGATACTGATGCTCTCCAAGGACGAAAAGACGGTTATCTATGATAAGGTATACACCGGCAAACTGGCAGACTACTACGCACACACCAAGGGCAAGCAGCCTGTTAAGGTTGCGGGCAATGTTGTTGTTGCATACGAGACAGTAGGTGGCAAACCCCAGATGGCTATATCCGAAGATTGCTCAAAGATACTTTATATCTCTGAGTTTGAAGGCTTTAAGGGCGGCGGTACACTTCATCTTACCGAATACAAAAAGGGCAGAATTATCTCCGAACAGCAGATTGCAGAGGATGTGTATTCTGTTTACCGTTCAAAGGACGGCAACTTCATAGTTAACAAGGATTACAGCCCCACTCGCAAGGTGTTTGACAGCTATCTCCTCAAAAAAGGCGAGCTGAATGTTATTAAAGAAGAAATCTACCCGTCAATGTTTGAAGTTTCAAAAACAGGGGATAATATATTCTGCGTTACCGGCTACGGAGTTGAGGGTAACTTCGGCACACTTGAAAAGGTAAATCTTAAGGGCGAGAGTGAGGAACTTGCAGCATCGGTATTTGGATTTACTCTCCGTGACGAAGATATACTCTGCTACAAGAACCTTAATACAGATGACGGTAGCTTTGATTTAAGTATAAAACGCAGCGGCAAAAAGATGATTGATATTGATACTGCTGTGGCTGAACTTATGAACTAAAGGTAGAACTAATGCTTAGAACTGGAATTTTCGGCGGAACATTCAGTCCGCCGCATAACGGTCATCTTTACATTGCAAGGGAAGCATTAAAGCAGGCAAAGCTCGACAAAATGGTTTTTGTCCCTTGCGGTAACCCGTATCACAAGCGTACACTTCAAAAGGTAGATGTAAAGCATCGGCTTGAGATGACCCGCCTTGCAATTTCGGGCGAGCCGGAATTTGAAATAAGCGGTGTTGAAGTTGAACTTACCGGCCCAAGCTACACGGCAGAAACGCTTGAAAAGCTTAAGCCGCTTTATCCCGACAGCAGACTATGCCTTTTGGTCGGCGGTGATTCGCTTCTTGATATGACAGGCTGGTATAAGCCTGAGGAGATTTTCAAAAGAGCCGAGATAATTGTTGCAAACCGTGGCGGTGTAGACTCAGAGAAAATTGACAAAGCGGCGGAAGAATACAAAAGAAGATTCAACGCGGATATTACGGTTATTGATATAACGCCGGTCGAGATTTCGGCAACAGATATCCGGGACCGGCTCAAAAAAGGTAGTGACCTTTCGGGGATTGTTCCCGAAAAAGTTCTTGACTACATCAACAAAACAGGAATATATAGGGAAAACTTTTGATGATGCAAAATATTGATGAAATAACGAAGTATCTCAAAGAGAATTTAAGCGAAATACGGTTTGCCCACACAATGGGCGTGGCGGAAACAGCAAAAAGCCTTGCAAAGAGATGGGGTGCAGATGAGCACAAGGCCTTTCTTGCAGGGCTTGTGCACGATTGTGCCAAGGAAATTCCGGTGGGCGAATCGGTTAAAAGACTTAAAAATTACGGATATATCCCAGATGAGCTTGAATCCCGTTCTCCGGCACTTCTTCACGCTCCATTGGGTGCGTATATGGCGGAAGAACTTTTCGGGATAACAGACCGTGAGGTGCTTGATGCGGTCAGGTACCACACAACCGGTAGAAAAGATATGACTCTGCTTGAAAAAATTGTCTATGTAGCAGACTTCACCGAGCCGGGTCGCAAATACCGCGAATCGGTTGAGGTCCGTGAAATTTCCGAAACGGATATTGATGCGGCAGTTCTTGCTGAGGCTGACGCTGTGATAAAATTTACAATCGACAAGGGCAGACCGGTGCACACCGATACAATTATTGCCCGAAACAGTATGCTATTCAAAAGAGGTAAGACAGATGAAAGTTAAATCGCCGCTTCGGCTGACAGTTGCAATACTTATACTTCTTATGTTGGTTTATACAGGCATCGCCGGAGCAATTTCGATAATAACCGGTAGGCCTATGCAATTTGGTTTTTGGAGTCGCAGCAGCGCCAGAGCCGAAAAAATTCAGGACTTTGTTGTTGCCGGAACGGACGAAGACGGAATCCGTACCGACCTTATCCTGTTTTGCAGATATAACCTTACGGATAATGCAATCACGGCACTTCAGATACCCCGTGATACTTTGGTTGAAACAAACAGATACGACAAGAAAATCAATTCGGCATACGGAACTGCGGAAAAGGAGCAACGCTTATTTGATGAAATCGAACAGGTGGTTGGAATTCGTCCGCAGAAATATGTGGTTGTCAGCTTCAAAGCTTTTCGTGAACTGATTGATGCAATCGGCGGTGTTGAGGTGGATGTTCCGATAAGAATGAATTATACCGACCCGGTGCAAAACCTGACGATAGACCTCTATCCCGGTCTTCAAACGCTCAACGGCAGACGGTCCGAGATGTTTATGAGATTTCGGCATAACAACGACGGAACAGGTTACCCCAATGGCGATATAGACCGTATTGCGGCACAAAAGGGATTCTATCAGGCGGCAATGAACAAACTGCTCAGCGGAAGTACAATTCTCAAAGTTCCCAAGATAATGAGCATCATAAGCAGTAATGTAAAAACCGATTTCACCGGCGAAGAAATTATGAGGTATATAAGTAAAATCCCGTCGTTCAGTATGGAAAAGGTAAAAATCCTGACTCTTCCGGGCGAGGGCGGCTATGGTGAAAACGGAGTTTCGTACTTCTTCCACAACAAAAAGGAAACCGAGCTTTTGGTCAAGGAAAATTTCAAAACTATGGAAAAGCTCACCGGTGCGACCAAAACAATTTCACCTAAAAACAAGTATGTCAAGGTGAAAATTATTGATGCAACGGGTATTCAGAACGAGGAAGCGGATGTAATAAAGGTAGTGTCGGATATGCTCGGCGAGTATAAGTTCAAGGTGGTAAGCACAGAAAAGACCGACCGTATTCAGGATAAGTCAAAGCTGATAAACCATAACAACAAAAATGCGGCTGAGCTTTTAAATGCTGTATACAGCGGGATTGAGATTCAGGACGGACTTGAACTGTTTGTAGCAGACGAGGGCGAAAAAGAGCCGGATGTTACGCTGGTTGTCGGCGCGGACTTTATATCGTAAAAGGAGAAAATTAAATGAGCTGTGAAAATAATTTGGTAAATACAATTGTTAAGGCTGCGGATGCAAAGTTCGGCAAAGATATAACCGTGCTTGATGTGCGCGAGCTGACAACCCTTACAAACTATTTTGTAATAATTACGGGTGGTGCTCCGTCAAATATTCAGGCTATCTGCGATAACATCGAGGAAAAGATGTGTGACGAGGGCGCAACGCTTTGGAATAAGGAAGGCTACAACAACGCAGAATGGGTGCTTCTTGGTTATGATGATGTGATTGTTCATATATTCCAGTCAGAGCCGAGAGAATTCTACAAGCTGGAGCATATCTGGAAAGACGGACTTGATGTTGAGATCAAGGACCTCCTCACTGAATAAGTTAGTTTAAAATTACCGAAAGGATTGATTATAAATGAGATACGATTTTAAAGCAATTGAGGGAAAATGGCAAAAAAACTGGGATGACAATAAGACCTTTGAGGCATCCAATGCGGATAAGTCAAAGCCTAAGTTCTATGGACTTGTTGAATTCCCCTATCCGTCCGGCCACGGACTCCATGTAGGCCATCCGAGAGGCTATACTGCGATTGACATTGTTACCCGTAAGAAGCGCTTAGAGGGTTATAATGTATTGTTCCCAATGGGCTGGGACGCATTTGGTCTCCCTACCGAGAACTTTGCTATCAAGAACAACATTCATCCTGCTGTTGTTACAGAAAAGAATGTTGAAAATTTCAAAAGACAGCTCAAAATGCTGGGCTTTGGTTTCGACTGGTCAAGAGAAATAAATACAACCGACCCCAACTATTACAAGTGGACCCAGTGGATTTTCCTTAAGCTGTTTGAAAAGGGTCTTGCTTACAAAACAAAGATGCCGATTAACTTCTGCACAGGCTGTAAGGTAGGTCTTGCAAACGAGGAAGTTGTAAACGGTGTTTGCGAGCGGTGCGGCAGCGAGGTTGTGCAAAAGGAAAAAAGCCAGTGGATGCTTAAGATTACCGAGTATGCACAGCGCCTTATTGATGACCTCGACGGTCTTGATTATATTGACAGAGTAAAGGTTCAGCAGACCAACTGGATTGGCAGAAGCGAGGGTGCTGAAGTAGACTTCAAAATCAAAGGCACAGACGATAAAATCCGTGTTTACACAACCCGCCCCGATACTCTCTTTGGTGCTACATATATGGTTCTTGCGCCGGAGCATCCTTATGTAGAAAAGTATAAGGATATGATTGAAAATTATGCCGAGGTTGAGGCGTACAAGCTTGAGGCTTCCAAAAAGAGCGATTTTGAAAGAGCCGAGCTTGATAAAAATAAGACCGGTGTTATGCTTAAAGGCGTAACTGCAATTGACCCTGTAAACAATGCTGAAATTCCGATCTGGATTTCGGATTATGTTCTTGTAACATACGGAACCGGTGCGATTATGGCAGTTCCCGCACACGATACCCGTGACTGGGAGTTTGCAAAGAAGTTTAATATGCCCATTATTGAGGTTGTAGCAGGCGGCGATGATGTTCAAAACGAAGCCTTTACCGATGTTGAGACCGGTGTAATGGTAAACTCAGGCTTCCTTACAGGTATGCAGGTTGAGGATGCAAAAAAAGCGATTATCGACTATCTTGAAAAAGAGGGAATCGGTAAACGCAAGGTAAACTTTAAGCTCCGTGACTGGGTATTCTCCCGTCAGCGTTACTGGGGCGAGCCTATTCCGTTGGTTAACTGTCCCAAGTGCGGTTGGGTAGCACTTCCCGAAAGTGAGCTTCCCTTACAGCTCCCCGATACCAAGAACTTTGAGCCGGGCGAATCAGGCGAATCACCACTTATTAAAATCAGAGACTGGGTTGAAACAACCTGTCCCAAGTGCGGCGGCAAAGCCGAGCGTGAAACAGATACTATGCCTCAGTGGGCAGGTTCTTCATGGTATTTCTTAAGATATATCGACCCGAACAACTCAGACTTCCTTGCAGGTATGGAAGAACTTAAATACTGGCTGCCGATTGACTGGTATAACGGCGGTATGGAGCATACAACACTCCATCTCCTTTACTCAAGATTCTGGCATAAGTTCCTCTATGATATTGGCGTTGTTCCCACAAAAGAACCTTATCAAAAGAGAACATCTCACGGTATGATCTTAGGCGAAAATGGCGAAAAAATGTCCAAGTCCAGAGGTAATGTAATTAATCCTGACGATGTTGTTAACGAATACGGTGCTGACACATTCAGAACCTATGAAATGTTTATTGGTGCTTTTGACCAGGCTACTCCGTGGTCTATGAACGGCGTAAAGGGCTGCTATAAGTTCCTTGAAAGAGTATGGAACCTGCAGAATATCCTTATTGATGGTGACAGCTATTCAAAGGAACTTGAAACAGCACTTCATAAAACAATCAAAAAGGTAACTGATGATTATGACAGAATGAAGTTTAATACAGGTATTGCTGCACTTATGGCGTTCATCAATGATGTAATGAAAGTTGAAAAAATCAATAAGGCTGAATTCAAGACATTTATTACACTCCTGAACCCCGTTGCTCCGCATATTACCGAGGAACTCTGGCAGATTGCCGGATTTGAGGGTAATTTGTCCGATACAAAGTGGCCCGAGTACGACGAAGCAAAAACTGTTGACGATGAAATCGAGGTTGTTGTTCAGATTAACGGTAAAATCCGTGACAAGATGATGATTTCAGCAGACCTTGACCCCAAGGGTATGCAGGAGGTTGCACTTGAATCTGACAAAGTAAAGGCTCTGATTGAGGGCAAACAGGTAGTTAAGGTTATTGCAGTTCCCAAAAAGCTTATAAATATAGTGGTGAAGTAATCATGGACTTCAAACAGGAATTTATTGATATATATCAAAATTGTATAAAGCGTGAGGGTGCAGATCGACTGCTTCAGCATCTTCTTTCTCCGTCAAGCGATTTCTTCACCGCTCCGGCAAGCACCCGTTTTCACGGCTCGTACGAGGGAGGACTGGTGGAGCACAGCATCAATGTTTATGAATGTCTGCGCGACTATCTTGCCCGTGAACGAGTTCAGGAGCTTTACGGGATTGAGGCAAGTGAAGAGACGGTTGCAATTGTGGCACTTCTCCACGATATATGCAAAATGAACTTTTACAAGCCCGGTTTTCGTAATGTGAAAGACGCAAACGGGGTATGGCAAAAGGTTCCGACCTATGAGATAGATGATAAGCTTCCCTATGGCCACGGCGAAAAGTCTGTGTATATGATTTCGGGATTTATGCGCCTGACCCGTGAAGAGGCTTTTGCAATCAGATACCATATGGGATTTTCGGGAACAGAGCCTGCAGGCAATGTTGGCAGTGCTTTTGAAATGTTCCCTTTGGCATTTGCTCTTTCAACAGCGGATATGGAGGCAACATATTTCCTCGAGGGCAAGGATTAAAAATCAGGGCGGAGAGCTGTTATTCTCCGCCCATTTGTATAGGTGCTTAATATGCTTCATATAAAAGAAACAATAGTTGTCGAGGGTAAATTCGACAAGGAACAGCTTAAAAAAGTGACAGATGCCCCCGTTATCTGCACGGGTGGATTTGCACTTTATACCGATAAAAGTATAATAACGGCAATCCGCAAAATGGCGCAGAAAACCGGCGTTATTGTGCTGACAGATTCCGACAGCGCAGGCTTCAGAATCCGTAGCTACATCAAGCAATGCGTGGGCGACCGTGGCACGGTGAAGCACGCATATATTCCCTCGGTAAAGGGCAAGGAAAAGCGAAAAGCCGTAGGCGGCAAGGAGGGTCTCCTTGGCGTTGAGGGTATGACAGAAGAGTTGCTATCGGAGATACTGAAAAGTGTAACAGAAGTTACCGATACGGATAAAATGAACGAGCCGCAAATTACAAAAGCGATGCTCTACGAGGACGGACTCAGCGGCGGCGAAGAAAGTGCAGCGAAGCGAAAAAAACTGGCACAAAAGCTTGGACTGCCTGTCAGAATATCCGCAAATGCACTGCTTGAGGTGCTTAATCTTGCAATCGGTTACGATGAATATAAGGAAACCTTAAAAAAACTGTAAAAAGCAACAATATTCTGCAAGTTTTTTGTTGCTTTTTTTATTTAGCTGTGGTATAATTTCACCATATGTGCGTGAAAAATGTTAAACTTTTCACAACGAATGCTGTGTCTGCCCGCGACATTGGTATTTGGACAAAATCTGTGGGCAGAAAGGCAATGTTAATTTATGGAAAACAACAATTTTAAACCATATGTTCCGGCAGATAAGGTTACTCCCGAAATTACTGTTACATCAATAATTATGGGTATCCTGCTTGCTGTAGTATTCGGTGCAGCCAATGCATATCTTGGTCTCAGAGTGGGTATGACTGTTTCGGCATCAATCCCTGCGGCTGTTATTGCAATGGGCGTAATTAGAGTTATAATGAAAAAGAACTCAATTCTTGAAAGTAATGTCGTACAGACAATAGGTTCAGCGGGTGAATCCTTGGCGGCAGGTGCGATATTCACTCTTCCAGCACTGTTTTTGTGGGCGAAGTC
>JAZQLR010000100.1:0-2758 GCA_045542775.1 Clostridia bacterium | reverse complement strand
AACGCTACCCTTTTCGGCAATACCAACACCGGTATGGTTGACATCGAGGATTTTACCGAGCTTAACGGGAAGGATTGCGCCACCCTCGTCAAGAACTGCTTCAAGATGAACACCTTTTTCTTTAAGATATGCGGCAATCTGCTTTGCGCCGTTATCGGGTGCTGCAACAACCTCTTCGTTATGACCGAGGCAGATAAAAACTGAACGCTTTGGCTGATAACCCTCAGCGATGAGTTCTTCCATACACTCCATAACTGCGATGAGGTGGTTTTTCATATCCATTGCACCGCGTCCCCAGATGAACTCGCCATCATTGTAACCGCTGAATGGCTCGTGCTCCCAATCCTGCTCTGTGCCCGCAGTAATAGGCACAACGTCCTGATGAGCAAGCATAGCAATGCCGTCAAGTGAGGGGTCTGTGCCCTGCCACTCGAAAACAAGGCTTGCGTCGGCAACCTTTGTTTTGGTCATTGTCTTATGAACAAGGGGAAAACGCTCTTCCAAAAATGCGTGGAATTTATCAAATTCAGCCCAATCCACAAGCTCGCGGTCATAGTTAGAAATTGTTTTGATTTTGATTGCGTCACTCAAGTCCTGACAATATTTTTCCATATTGACATTTTCGGGCTCGAGAGGTGCTTTTTCAACCTTAGGCTCTTTGAAGAATGCGGCACGAATAAGCGTTACCACAATGAAAAGACCTAAAAGTCCTAAAATAATCCACAAAATTTCCATATCTATTTCTCCTTATTAAGTGTTCTTATCAACTTGATGGAACACTTTTAAATTACCGGTTTTTGCACTTCGTTTATCAAGCTCTGCCATAACATCTTCTACGGCAATACCCTCGTTTGCCATCATAACAAAAAGGTGGAAAATCAAATCGCTGATTTCGCCAACGGTTTCTTCCTTATTGCCGTTTTTGGCGGCGATGATGGTTTCAGCGCACTCCTCGCCCACCTTTTTGAGAATTTTGTCAAGTCCTTTTTCAAAAAGATAGCAGGTATATGAGCCCTCTTGCTTTTCTTCTTTTCTAGAAAGAATTGTGTTATAAAGATTTACTAATGTATCATTCATTTTTCATTACCTCATTAAAAAAGCAGGATTTACTGCCCGTATGACAAGCGGGGCCTGTCTGCTCAACCTTAACAAGTAAAGTATCGTCATCACAGTCACCGTGGATTGAAACCACTTTTTGTATATGCCCCGAGGTTGCGCCCTTGTTCCAGAGTTCCCCGCGTGAACGACTCCAGAACCAAGTGTAGCCCGTCTCAAGCGTTTTTGCCAAGGACTCTTTATTCATATAGGCAAGCATAAGCACCTCGCCCGTTTTTTCTTCTTGAATTATGGCGGGAATAAGCTCGCATTTAACGAAAAATCTGTCAAGGTTCATAGCTTTACACCTCACATTCCTTTATAGCATCACTCAGATTGAGTGTACCGCTATAAATACTTCTGCCACAGATTGCGCCATACATATTAACAGCCTTCAAAGCCTTGATATTACTCAAATCTTTGATTCCGCCACTTGCGGTAATATTGCAAGAAACCGCCTCATTCAGCTTAACTAATTGCTCCAAATTTGGTCCCGAAAGCATTCCGTCGCAGTCGATATCTGTAAAGATAATATACTTTACACCGAAATCTTCCATTCGTTTTGCAAGGTCAATATAATGAGTGTCACTTTTCTCGGTCCAGCCCTCAGTTGCGACCATTTCATTCTTGGCGTCAATGCCAACTGCGATTTTATCGCCGAATTCTTTGCAGGCATCTTTCACAAGTTGCGGATTTTTAAGCGCAGCCGAACCAATGATTACACGCTCAATACCGTTCTGTATGTAAAAATCAACGTCATTCATTGTGCGGATTCCTCCGCCGACCTCAACCTTAAGTCTGCTGTTTTTTGCAACATCAAGAAAGATTTCACTGTTTATGCGAACTCCGTCAAGTGCGCCATTAAGGTCTACCATATGAATCCATTCTGCACCAGATTTTTTGAAATTAAGCGCAGTTTCCATATAACTGTCGGCAACCTTGCCTGCTGTGGCAAAGTCCCCTTTATAAAGGCGGACACATTCTTTATCTTTTATATCTATTGCGGGAAAAATTATCATTGATTAAAGAGTCCCCTTTGTTGAAAGTGTTTTGTCTGCAACTTCAGTTGCAATACTCATTGCGTGGCCAAAAGCCTTGAAAATCGCCTCGGCAATGTGGTGAGAATTATCCCCGTAAGGTGCACGGAGATGAAGTGTTATTTTTGCATTGTCAGCAACAGCGCGGAAAAATTCAACGCACATACAAGCATCAAAATCACCGCATTTTTCCTGTGGAAAATCCGCCTCAAAAACAGTATATGCACGGTTGCATATATCAACTGCACAAAAGCCGAGCGCTTCATCCATAGGCACAAAGAAACTACCGTAGCGCACAAGGTTTGATTTATCGCCAAGCACCTCAAAAAGAGCATTACCAAGCACAATACCGATATCCTCAACCGTGTGGTGACAATCCACCTCTATATCCCCTTTGCACTTAACCTTTAAGCCGAAGCCTGCGTGTGCGGCAAAGGCGGTAAGCATATGGTCAAAAAAACCGACACCTGTATCAATTCTTATTTCGCCACCCTCAAGGCAGAACGAAAGCTCAATATCTGTTTCTTTTGTTGTTCTTGTAATTGTGGTCTGTCGCATTGTTATTCCTCCAATATACGCTGAAGTGTTGCGAGCATTTTTTCATTTTCATATTTTGTTCCTGCGGT
>JAZQLR010000099.1:0-8758 GCA_045542775.1 Clostridia bacterium | reverse complement strand
AAACTTTAAATAATCTTCATCATCTTCAAAAATAACTTGTTGATTTATTCCTCTGAGCATAATGTGATAAATTCCACTGCTGCTCAGTTGCCTTGGACTTCTTGGCATAACAATCACCTCAACCTTAATATATCAGAGGATGACAAGTTTGTCAAGACAAGAGAACCGTCCCCCCGTCTTACTGCTCAGTTGCCTTGGACTTCTTGGCATAACAATCACCTCAACCTTAATATATCAGAGGATGACAAGTTTGTCAAGACATTAGAACCGTCCCCCTGTCTTTGAGAACCGTCCCCCTGTCTTTTCCCTGTCTTCTTTTTTGACAAAAAGCCATACAAAAAAAGAGACGACCGAAGTCGTCTCTTTAATTTAATCTCTAAGAGATGTTAGATATTAGCAACCTGTTGCGAGATCAGGTGTGATATCTTCTGTAGCGCTCTTAATGATAACTGCTTCAGCTTCATCATCATCGTAGAATCTTACGAGTACGAGGTCTGTTGCAGCAACAGCCTGAGTGTGAGTCTTACCAGAAACACCATCTACAGTAAATGTGTGTGTTGATGTATCTGTGCAAGTATAGAGATCTTTGAAGTAACCATATGCACCGATTCCGTCAACTTCGATAGACATATTTCTACCTGTATTATCGATTACATAAACCTTTGTAGCACGGCTGAAGTTGAATTCAACATCATCGCCAGCTGCAGAAGTAGCACCTTCAAATGTCATAATCTTCTTTGTCTTGTTGAAGTTCTTAGCTCTGTCAAGAACATAAGCTTCCTTAGTACCAGCAGCTTCACAAAGTGTAGGTGCACCACTGTTATAGTAAGCTACGCACTTGAGGCCTGTGATTACGCCTTCACCGTTAACTTCAACCTGAACTACATCACCCTGTGCAGGCATTGTAGCTACATTGCTGTAGCGTGTGCTTGAAAGGTCAGTAGCAGCGATTGTCTTAGCTGAAACTTCTTCACCGTCAAGGATATAAGAAATTTCATAGATTGTGTCGCCTGTTGTTTCATCAACTGCAGTACCAGCAGCTGTAATTACAGCAAGACCAGCTGCAGGGCTTACAGCACTTACAGGTCTAGCAACAAAGATGTTGTGTGTAGCTGCATCATCATCTGCAAAGTAAGAAACGATTGTGTAAGGAATCTTGTCAACAAGATTTGCATATGTGCCGTATGAGCACTTAGAAGCAATGTTAGCAGCATCAACAAAGAAGAAGATTGCATCATCGTCAACATTGATATTTCCACCAACAGCTTCGAATCTACCTGCTTCAGCATCAAATTCAAAAGAAGAACCAGGTGTACCCTTAGCTGCAGGAAGCTTAGCATCGTGACCAGGAGTCTTGATTGAGTTGATGTAGCCATCACTTGTCTTTGTATACTGAACAAGACCAAGGATGCTGTATGTTGAAGCATCAAGCTTGTTTGTTACATCGTCAGAGTCACAACCCCAAACATATTTAGCATCGTTAGGAGCAGCCTGCTTTTCGCTGGGCTTAATCTTTGTATCAGCCTGACCAGCAACTTCAAGTGTACAATTGTCCTTGATTGCAAGAACCTGAACACCGTCAGCTGTAATCATCTGAACTTTGATTTCCTTACCGAAAGATGCATCAGAAGCTACATCAAGTACATAACCGTAGTTTGCGCCAACACCCAAAGCAAGAGCCTTGTCTTCAACGAAAGCTGCGATCTTGCCGTACTTGTTAACGTAGAATGTACCGCCAGCACCAACTTTGAAATCAGCAGCGCCGTAAACATTTTCTACTACATCATACTTGTTGCCGCCGATTACGAAACCGTCACATCTAGCATCATCATAAACATCAACAGATGTCTTAGATTCAAACCAACCTGTAATTGTACCAACAACAGGGTTAGAAATTACTTCTGCAACAATGTAGTTAGCATTTGAACCATCAGCGATGATTGAGAGAACATCCCATTCAGCAAGTTCTGTAGCTTCAATTTCTTCGCCGTCTTTCATAATCTTAACGATCTTTGATGTGTCATCCTTGTCAATTTTAATTCTTGAAACATTACCGCTATCCATAGCTGCAACTTCCTTGAATGAAACGCCCTTGCTTGTGCCTTCTTCAACTACTGCAGTACCTGCGAGTTCAACAAAGATTACATCATAACCGGGTGTGCTGTCGTTATCAACAAGTCTAATCTGACCGCCAGCTTTGCAAGCAGCAAGATTATCAACATAACCACCAATTACAGTTCCAAGTGTCTGACCACCTACGCCATTGTAAACAACATAAGGAACTGCTTCCAAAGCACTGTCATTGTTAGTGTTAACACCAGCAAGAACAGTTGTTGTGTCGTTAGCGCCTTCTTTGTAGTATTCAAACTTGTAAGTTGAGCTGTTATAGCTATTAAACTGATCAGGAGCGATTACGAGTTCGCTGTTTCTAACTGTATCAACATTCATAGAAACGATTTCGTAAGTATCATTTACCTTCTTTGCATAGAATACAACTGACTGACCAAGGAAATCTTCAGCGTCTGTGCCAGCTACGAGGAATGAATATTCGTAGATGCCATCACCGAAGCTGCCGTTAGTATTTTCTTTGAAGTCCTTGTTGTTTGTGCTGTATGTGTCAGCAAGAGCAACTCTAACCTTAGCAGCGTCTTCTGTGTTAATTGTCTTAGCATTGTTGTCAATTGCTGTTACAGAGTTTTCCATAACAACACCACGGATTTTTACATAACCGAGGTTTTCGCTCATAAGAGTCTTGTAAAGGTAGTTGTTGTCTTTATCCTGACCGTCGCAGATAACATAATCAACTGTACCATCTGTGCTCCATCTGTTCTGGATCATCAAAGGTGTGTCAATTGCCTTAGCAAGAAGCTGAGCAACTGTACCACGGTTAGCTTCTGAACCTACTGCTGCGTTAGCAACCAAAGACACATCATATCTCTGAGCTGCTGCGAGGTAACCTGTGGGGTAACCACCGTTGTGTTCAGCGTAAGGTGTGTAACCAAGTGTAGCCATAATCATCTTAACAGCCTGTTCGTAAAGAACCGGATCTTCGGGACCGAATGTACCGTCGCCATAGCCGTTGATGATGCCCATGCCAGAAGCATTTGCAATATAACCAGAAGCCCAGTGGTCAGCGGGTACATCAGTAAATGCTGTATTAGCATTAGCCTTAGCTGTTTCGCCATAACCCTGAATGCAAGCAATAAGCTTAGCCATTTCTGCTCTTGTTACGCCGTCTTCAGGTCTGTAAGTGCCGTTAGGATCGCCTGAAACAATACCTAACTTTGTGAGTGTTTCAACTGCTTCGTAATAAGCGCTGTCTTCTGCTACATCAGTGTATGTTGCACCAAAAGCAACAGTTGTGAGTACCATAGCGAAAACGCATACGAGAGCAATCACTTTTTTGAGATTTAACATAGTCTCAAATCCTCCTTAAAATAAAATATATGTTTATTAATTTTTTTGCAAGATAATAATTGGAGTTGGAAGATTTATTTCAATGCTTATATCTTCCGGTTTTATTTTTCGTCGGATTATGGTTAAAACCCTTTCGGGTTTTTTCCTCTTTACAAAAACCCCTCGGTTTTTGTAATCTTGCGCTATCAATATGCCACCGGCATATTGCCTTAACGCTCCAGCCTTAAAATAAAATATATGTTTATTAATTTTTTTGCGAGATAATGGGTTGAGTTGTTGGGATTGAGGTCACACCTCACCACCGCCTCCGGCGGAGCCTCTCCTCAAGGAGAAGCCTTACCTTACCCTCAAGGGGAAGGCTGGGGCAGAATACAATGACGCACCTATCCCGTTAACTTAGGTTGATTATATCACCAAACACAAGCATATGTCAACACGAATTTGAAAATGTAACATATTTGTAATACTTTTTCAATTCTTTTGTCAAAATATGCAGTGGTTATTACTATATATTGATAAAAAAACACTTTTCTATGTCATATATTGTAATACTACATTTCAAATATGTCAATAGATTTTGTAAAATTTAATGGAAAAATATTCATTTTGGAGGTTTTTTGCATTTTCAGGTCGTCGGGGACGCCGACCCCTACATTTTAAGTCCTTGTATTTCCGTCAATGACCTTTCTGCATATTTCTCTGCTTTTTCTTTTTTATCCTTTATACGAATACCCAAATCCTCAAATATACCAAAGTTCACATTCATTGGCTGGAAGTCAGTAATTGCCGGATTTGATATATACGCCGCAAGAGCACCCATCGCGGTCTTTGCGGAGAGCATCGGCACTTCACTCCCGCACACGGCTGCCGCAATAGACACGCCTGCCCAAAGTCCCGATGCCGCAGATTCGATATATCCCTCCACACCTGTTATCTGTCCTGCAAAGTACACCTTGGGGAATTTCTTCATATTATAATTACCAGTCAGGCACTTTGGAGAATTTATATAGGTATTGCGGTGCATAACGCCGTATCTGACAAACTCGGCATTCTCGAGGCCGGGAATCATACCGAACACGCTTTTCTGCTCGCCAAACTTTAAGTGGGTCTGGAAGCCTACTATATTATACATACTTGCTGTGGCGTTGTCCTGTCTCAGCTGAACCACAGCATAGGGACGGCTGCCGTCGTGGGGGCTTGTCAGTCCCACCGGCTTGAGCGGACCGAAACGCATTGTGTCCTCGCCTCTTGCTGCCATAACCTCAATCGGCATACAGCCTTCAAAAACCTTCGGGTTTTCCACTTCCTCGTGCACAGGTGCAGCCTCGGCGGTTACAAGAGCATTGCGAAAGGCAATATATTCATCCTTTGTCATAGGGCAGTTTATATAATCGTCGCCGCCCTTGCCATAGCGTGCTGCCTTGAACGCTTTTGTCATATCTATACTTTCATACGAAACAATAGGTGCTGCCGCATCGTAAAAATGCAGAGAGTCGTCGCCCGTAAGCTTTAGTATACTTTCAGAGAGTGCCTCGGATGCCAGAGGCCCTGCCGCAACAACAGTATATTCATCTGTATCAATTTCGGTTACTTCCTCCGAGACAACCTCTATATTGGGGCACGCTTTAATCTTTTCTGTAACCATTTTTGAAAAGCCATCACGGTCAACCGCCAAGGCTCCGCCTGCGGGAACACGGGTTGCGTCCGCACATTCCATTATAAGCGAGCCGAGCCGCCGCATTTCTTCCTTTAACAGACCTACGGCATTATATATTCCGTCGGCACGGAGGGAGTTGCTGCATACAAGCTCCGCAAAATTTTCTGATTTATGAGCAGGTGACATTTTATGAGGCTTCATTTCGTACAATTTCACCTTTATCCCACGCTTTGCAAGCTGCCACGCCGCCTCGCAGCCTGCAAGACCTGCACCTATTATCTTAACTGTTTGATTTGCCATTTTATAAAATTCCTTTCGCCGGAAGTTTTCCTATATATAATATAACACAAATTACAGTTTGGTGCAAGGGGGGATTGAAATGTGTTACAGCACCGTCATTGTACCGAGCAGGATTGGCAGAGTCTCCTTATAAATCTGCGGCAGTTGCTCAGCAGGCAGCGGATTCTGACCCTCGCCCACCTCTACGGTATAGCCGGGCAAATTGAACTTATCTACAAACCAATCTTTAAAGCCGCCATACGAAGCAATCCCCTCGGTTTCGTCAAGGCGATACGGCGATATCCTAGTATAGGCTTTTGCGATAGCCATTGAGCGGGGTGGTTCTTTTTTCATAAAACCGTGGTATATTACCTTACCCTGGCTGTGAAAGGATATTGTCAGGCCAAACTCGTGCATTCGTGTAAAGCGGGCAAGGGCATGGCTTTCCGGCTCGGATTCGGGATGAGTGCCCGAAAATCTTGTGGGGCCGGGGGAATAGATGCCGTACTCCTTTTCCATATTCTTTGATTCCTGCCACATTGCATCATAGTTATGGTTGAGGTCAACGCCACGGGCATTTGCCTGCCAATGTGAAAAGTCGGATTTTCCGTTCATTCTGAGGAGCTTTTGTTTTTCACTCTGGGGGAGTCGGCGCGGAACACCAAGCGTTGCAAGCTGAACACCATCGGGGTTTAGCATAGGCACAATGTATAACGAGCATCTTTGCCAAAGCGCCTTTACATTAAAGCCGTGAAACGCTCTGCTCAATTGCTTTGCCTCCAGAAAATCCCTCGCAAACCGCATCAGCATTGCAGAGGTTATCCATTCCATTCCGTGGTGAGCACCGTTATACATTATCTTTCTGTCGCCCGTTCCCAGTTTTATATAGTACAGATTGCTTCCCCAAAGGGATTTGCCTATGCTGCCCACCTCCGCTTCGGGAAAGTCGTGACGGAGCAACAGTATATCGTCTTTCAGGACTTCGTATGTATAGGGTCGTATTTCTTTTTTCATAAGCATCGCCTTTCTTTTGCGAAATTTTTCATCATTTTAAGATATATGCATCCGTCTTGATTTTTATTTATCTAAATGATATAATAAGGATAATTTTATTTGTGGGGGAAGAAATTGTGCGCGAAATTTCAGCAAAAAAAATAACCGACCTTGTTGCCGGTATGTGTATAGAATCAAACTGTTTTTTGAACGAGGACATTGAAGAGGCTTTAAGATGTGGGCTTGAATGTGAAAATGGCGGTCTTGCCGCAGACATTCTGTCCGACATCTTAAAAAATGCAGAGCTTGCAAGGCGTGATGTTGTTCCCATCTGTCAGGATACCGGAATGGCTGTATTCTTTTTGAGGCTTGGTCAGGAGGTCCACATTACCGATGGCGGACTTTATGATGCAATCAACGAGGGAGTACGCCGTGGCTACAAGGAGGGGTATCTTCGTAAATCGGTTGTTGGTGACCCGCTCCGCAGAAAGAATACCGGCGACAATACGCCAGCCGTTATACATACCGAAATAACAGATGGTGACGGTTTTGAAATTACCATTGCACCCAAGGGGTTTGGCAGCGAGAATATGAGTGCTGTAAAAATGCTCAAGCCCTCCGACGGGGTTGATGGGGTAATCAATTTTGTTACCGAAACAGTTCGGCTTGGCTCAGGAAATCCCTGTCCGCCCATTGTGGTCGGAGTTGGAATCGGCGGAACAATGGAAAAGGCGGCGCTCCTTGCAAAACAGGCGTTACTTCGTGATGTGCGAAAGAGCAATACCGACGAATACTACGCAGAGCTTGAGGATGTTCTCCTTGAAAAAATAAATTCACTTGACATAGGCCCGCAAGGCTTTGGCGGAAAGACAACCGCGCTTGGCGTGAATATCGAAACATTCCCGACGCATATTGCCGGGCTGCCCGTTGCAGTAAACATCAGTTGTCATGTAACAAGACATTTAACAAAATGGCTGTGATTAAATGCACAGACCGCATAAAGCAGGAATTTTTTTAATAACTCAAACCTATACAATATATTTTTTAATGTAAACATTCGCCAGTTGACGAATGTTTATTTTTGTGCTTCATGCTACGAACAAACTTCACCTCTCGGCGTACCATTTGTACGCCATCGGGTAACCCCCTTGGGTTCAGTTTGTCCGTTCTGCACTATTTACTCTTCGCCATTGGCTGTGATATTTAATCACAGCCTTTTTATTTTTTCAACTCATTTAAAAAGTCTGCAATTTCTGCAGCAGCAAGCTTGGCGCCACGAACCGCCTCGTTCAATGTGTTTCCGCTGCTCCCCACCTCAATAATCATACTCCCCAATGTTGTGTGTCCGTTGAACCTCTCTTTGCGAAGATTTACGCCACGCATAAGGTCGGGGTATTTTTTTGAGATATGGTTTTGGAGTTTGAGGGCAAGCTTCATATTCTCACGCCACTGGGGATGGTCGAGTCCGCCGCCGTTTGTCCCTACCACCAGCATCAGCTGAGCGGTTTTTTCGCCGTCGATTTCTGCCACAAATTTCGCCTTGCTCCCATCGTCATAGATAAAAGCGTCACGGTGTAAATCAAGAACAACCGAAAGGTTAGGGTACTTCGCCTTATACTTCTCCACCGTTTTTCGGGAATTCTCATACGAGCCGTTGAAGCTCGGGTGGTCATGAACTGTCGTATCGTGAATTACCTTTATCCCCTTTCCCTCAAGAACCTGCTTAACCGCCTTGCCTACTGCAACCATATTCTCGTCGGAATTGAGGCTTCGGTCACTCTTATCTGCAGAATACACCGATGCACCCTCGGGCGAATAACATTCCGTCGTGTGGGTGTGGATAATCAGAACCTTGGGGTCTTCGCCTGTCATATCAAACTTCAATGGGCTTTTAAGCATTTCGTCTATGTTTATGCCAAACTCCGTTTCATTGCGTATCAGAATTTTGTTCTTTGATTTGCCCAGAGCCTTGCTTTGGCTCGAATCCACCTCGGTTATGGGATACTGTCCGGCATCCGGCATTGGAGGCTCTGCTGTGCCGCCGCCGGAATCCGCATTCTGAGGATTGTAAACCGCAATGCTTTGGTTTGCCGTTCGTGCGAGATAGCCATACCCGACAGCCTTTACAAGCGGAAGTTCCTCGGCAACCGCTGTATGCAAATCAAACGGGTCAAAACACAAAACAAACGAAACCGCCTTTTTCACCGCATTAATTGCCGAGCTTTTAAGCGTTTCAATCGTTCCGTTCACCGCACCTATTGCGGGAACACTTTCCGCTACGGCATTTTGTGCGATACCGTCGTGAGGAATATCGAGTCTCGGCGCGGCAATTTTTATATCAAGTACGCCAAGTGCTGCAATAACAGCAAAAGTCATTACTGCAATGCTCCGGCGTATTAGTTTTTTTCCGTC
>JAZQLR010000098.1:0-3247 GCA_045542775.1 Clostridia bacterium | reverse complement strand
GTTATGTTCTACGGCAGAGGCGCAGGCAAGCTGCCCACAGCAAATGCTGTTGTTGCCGATGTTGTGGACGCAATCAAGCACAAGCGGGTTAATGTTATCATAAAATGGGAAGAGTACGATGCAAAGTGCCAGTCAGCGGGTGAGGATGTTCCCTATGCATACTACCTCAGAATTTCCGGCAAAGCTCCGGCAAATATTCCGGGAGGCAAGGTTGTTGCATTCTCAGAAAGCGGGCAGACGGAATTTGCTGTACTTACCGAGTCTCTCACAAAGTCCGGTCTTGATGCACTTGTTTGTGCGGTAAAGGCTTCGGGTTGCGAGGTTCTCAGTTGTATGCGTCTTATCGGTGAATAGTTAATGTAAAAATTCGGTGGTTGTTTCCGTCATAAGGAGATACACTATCGCGCAAAATAAATTAAATCGGAGGTTTTGACTTTGGCAATTATAGTTCAAAAATTCGGCGGCAGCTCGGTTGCAGACGCTGCCAAGGTAAACAATGTAGCAAACAGAGTTACCGAGACATACCGTGAAGGTAATTCGGTTGTTGTGGTTGTTTCGGCTCAGGGCGATACAACAGACGACCTGATAGAAAAGGCTCACGAGATAAACGACAACCCCTCAAAGCGTGAGATGGATATGCTTCTTGCCTCAGGCGAGCAGATTTCAATCGCTCTTCTGGCGATGGCAATCGAAAAAATCGGTGCACCCGTAATTTCACTTACAGGCTGGCAGGCAGGCTTTGTCACCGACTCAAACTCGGGCAATGCACGAATCAAAAAGGTTGATACCGAGCGTATCAAGTCCGAGCTGGACAAAAAGAAGATAGTTATCGTTGCAGGCTTCCAGGGCCTTGATAAGTACGACGACATCACAACTCTCGGCCGTGGCGGCAGTGATACTTCGGCCGTTGCAATTGCGGCAGCAATCCACGCAGACAAGTGTGAAATTTACACCGATGTTGACGGTGTTTATACAGCAGACCCCCGTATCGTGCCCACAGCTAAAAAGCTGGACGCAATCACATACGACGAGATGCTGGACCTTGCAAGTCTTGGCGCAAATGTTCTTCATAACCGCTCAGTTGAGATGGCAAAGAAGTACGGCGTTAAGCTGGAAGTTAAATCAAGTTTTCAAAAAATAGACGGAACAATTGTTAAGGAGGCGGTTTCTGTGGAAAAAATGTTAATCAGAGGTGTGGCACGCGATAACGATGTTGCCCGTATTGCAATTATTGGTCTTGAGGATAAACCCGGCATTGCGTTTAAGGTATTTTCACTTCTCGCAAAGAAGGGTATCAATGTTGATGTTATCCTCCAGTCAATCGGAAGAAACGACAAGAAGGATATTTCCTTCACTGTTACAAAGAACAATCTGGAAAGTGCTATTAAGCTTCTGGAATCTGAAAAAGATACTCTTTGCTACGAAGAAATCACCCATCGTGAAGACATCAGCAAGGTTTCAATCGTTGGCGCAGGTATGGCTAACAACCCCGGCGTTGCAGCAAAGATGTTTGAGGCTCTTTATGATGCAGGTATCAATATCCATATGATTTCAACATCTGAAACAAAGATTTCTGTTCTTATCAATGTTAACAACGCTGAAAAGGCTGTTCAGGCAATCCACGATAAGTTCTTAATCTAAGACCGTGTATGATACAAACGAAGAATCGTTTGATTCTTCGTTTGTCTTCGATAAATATTTGTTAAATATATATCAAAGTAAATTATTTCTGCCATAGGCAGAGTTCACCAAAATTAAACATAAGGAGGAATACCCCAAATGACAAGTTTATCAAACGGATTTGTTTGCGTAATGGGAATGGGTACGGTTTTTGTGGGACTTATCTGCATAGTATTTATCTGTATGCTTATGAGTGCTGCGGTAAAAGCTTTTTCTAAAAAGGCTCCGCAAAAAGCAACTGCTGCACCTGCTGCAAAAGCGGCTGCGCCGCAGGCAGTTACACTTCCACCGGCTGAAAAACAGGCAATCATTGCCGGTGTATGTGCGGTTATCGCTGAAGAAATCGGCACAGATGTAAGCAATATAAAAGTCCTTTCATTTAAAAAGGCATAAACTACAAAATAAGAGAATTTTTGGAGGTAAAATAAAATGAAAAAGTATAAAGTAAATGTAAACGGAACAGCATATGAAATAGAAATCGAGCTTATGAGCGAAACAGAAGCAGCAGCTACTCCTGCTCCCGCAGCAGCACCCGCAGCAGCACCTGCAGCAGCTCCTGCACCTGCAGCATCAGGTGAGGGCGAAGCAGTTGCAAGTCCTATGCCCGGCACAATCCTTTCTGTAAATGTTAAGGCAGGCGACACTGTAAAGGCTGGACAGGTTCTTATGATACTTGAAGCTATGAAGATGGAAAACGAAATTATGGCACCTGCAGACGGTACTGTTACAGCAGTTTCAGTAAGCGCAGGTCAGTCTGTTGAAGCAGGCACAGCTCTTTGTACAATTAAGTAAAAAAAAGAAAGGCAGTTGACCGACTATGAAAAAAAGAATTTTTGCGGCCTTTCTTGCGGTGCTTATGCTTGTATGCTCAATGGCAACCTGTTTTGCCGAGGATGCAGCTCCTCTTGCCGTAAAGAATCCGGCTTATGATACTGAAACAAAAACACTTACTTTTTCTGTTGCAAACTTAACCAATGATACAGTATATATCAACACGGTTATGTTCAATGCAGATACAAATGCCGTAAAGTTGGAATACCCAGGTATTCAGTATGGAAATGACCTGAAGGCAGGTGCTGAGGTTGTATTCAAACTTAAGGCAGAAATCCCGAACTTTGATGCAAAGAACCCTCCGGTATTCGGTCTTACATTCAACTATGTATTCCATAGCTCAGATGTTGACTTGACCAAGGAAATGTCATTTACCGACTATAAGGTAGAGGATATCTTTGCAAGTGATATAACACCCATGGGCGCAATCGTAAACTTCCTTAAGCAGACAGGCTTTATGGCAATTGTGGCAAACTGGAAGATTCTCGTTATGCTCCTTATCTCATTTGTTCTTATGTACCTTGCGATTGTAAAGAAGTTCGAGCCGCTTTTACTTCTCCCCATCGCATTTGGTATGCTTCTTACCAACCTCCCCGGTGCGGAAATGTTCCACGAAGAGCTTTTCGCTGACGGACATGTTCATTGGGAGCTGTTTGGTGCAACAAACTCAATCACACCCGGTCTTATCGATTACCTGTACCTTGGCGTAAAGCTGGGTATTTATCCCTGCCTCATC
>JAZQLR010000097.1:0-5662 GCA_045542775.1 Clostridia bacterium | reverse complement strand
AAACTGTATTTCTGATTATATTCTCTATACAATGCGAACAATTCCGTTTGAAAATCATCATGCGATATAAGTATGTTTCTTTTGTTTTCAACGCACTCAGCTATTTTTAAATTTATCCAACCTAATATTGCTTTGAAAATAGGAGGAAATATATCACTTGGAATAGAAAGTTTTTTAGCCTCCTCCTCAACAAAACTGCTATAGCATTGATTACAAGTTTCAAGATTAAATCTCGCTATAATTTCAACCGCATTTGTTTTGTTTTCATCTGCGAAAAAAGTCTCAACATAAGTTTTATATGTATCCGGAGTATCTTTCCTAAGAGCATTCTTGTCAAAGAATATCTCTTTTGCTTTTTCCCAAGCGGAAATAGCATCTATATTATTTTGTGCATCATTAAATGACTTGACAATTTCTCCGCCTTTATCCACGGTAATAAATAATTTAAATACCGTCTTTTGTACGGGTATTTCGTTTGAAATTACACCTATCAACCAATTGTAAAAAGTTTTCCACAAATCAACTGATTTATTGGAAACTGGATTTTGGTTAGATGTTACACTCTTAATTTGAATTGCTTCTATCTCATTTTGAGCTCTATTGATGCCAATGTCATCAAACACTTCCATACTAACTATATCACCATTATTACAACCAATTAAAGAATATAACATATGAAATGCCTGTATCATATACGCATATACTTTGTCCGGAACATGAGTGTTTTTAATATTAAATTTGCTATCCACTTGTTAATTCACCACTATTCATATAAATTTCCAACAATATTATACCATATATTTCCTCATAATACAATTGGTATAGTAAACGAAAATATATATGTAGATTTTTACGAGGTGCAATACAATTTGTTATAAACACAAAAGCACAGGATTGATATGCACCTGTGCCAATGTCTACTATATTTTTTAGAATAAATAGCTACCATTTTTCTATACTCAAACATTTGCAATACGGTGGTCCTCACGGCGAAGCCGGGGCTGCAATGCGTTATCTCTCCCAGAGATTTTCAATGCCAAACGGCATCACAAAGGCAACCTTGACAGACATTGGCACCGAGGAGCTTGCGCACCTCGAAATGGTAGGAACCCTTATCACTCAGCTTGCAAAGACTGCAACAACAAGTGAAATTGAGAACAGCCCGATGGCTCCGTACTTTATCGACCACGGCAAGGGCGTTTATCCCATTTCGGCAGGCGGCAACCCCTTTAAAGCAGAGACATTCTCTGTTACCGGCGACCCGATTGCAGACCTTGTGGAGGACTTGGCGGCAGAGCAAAAGGCTCGCGCGACCTATGACAATATCTTGAGAGTTTCTGATGACCCTGATGTAAACGATGTAATCAAGTTCCTGCGCGAACGCGAGGTTGTTCACTTCCAGCGGTTTGGTGAGGCACTTGATTCGATACAGAATAAGCCGGTTAGCCGCAACACATTCTATATGGGAATGAAAAAATAGTTGTTTGATAACAAAAAAAAGAAAACGCCCCGGCGTTTTCTTTTTTTCTTATTTTACATACAGAATTTCCCGTAATCCTGTCAATTGCCGGGAAAGTTTGGCATAACAAGTGCTGCAAGCAAATATACAAGTAAACCTGTGCCAAGACTGAAGAACGCAAAAACCGCCCAGATAAGCCTTACAATTGTGGAATCAATATTGAAATACTCCGCAATTCCGCCGCATACACCGAATAACTTTTTATCGGTATTGGATCTAAATAATTTTTTCATTTCAGTAAATCTCCTATTCTGTGCCATTACAGTTATTGACTACAAGACACTTCTGTGATATATTTATATTATAAAAAAATCGTTTTTTAGTCAATATTTTTTAGCAATTTAGTGAGGATATTTGTTATGACAAAAATATTATTTGTGTGCCACGGAAACATCTGCCGAAGCACCATGGCAGAATTTTTATTTAAGGATATGGTTAAAAAGGCAGGGCTTTCAGATAAATTCCATATTGAGTCTGCCGCAACCAGCACCGAGGAAATCGGAAATCCCGTTCACCCTGGAACCCGTGCAAAGCTCTCAGAGGTTGGAATTTCGTGTGCCGGAAAAGTTGCTGTTCAAATGACCAAAGCAGACTATCAGAAGTATGACCTTTTAATCGGTATGGATACAGCAAACATCCGCAATATGACAAAGATCTCAGGCGGAGACCCGGACGGAAAAATCCGCCTGCTTTTAGACTATGCCGACGGCGGCAGTGTTGCCGACCCGTGGTATACCGGCGATTTTGACGCAACCTACCATGATGTACTTCTCGGCTGTGAGGCTCTTTTAAGGGATCTTGAAAATAAATAATGCAAGAAAAGTCTTCCTCTTTGCGGAAGGCTTTTATATTGAGTAAATTCCTTGACTTTTTAAACCAAATATAATAAACTGTATATATTAATGACTAAAATTTGGAGGTCATATTATGAGTAAAAAAGAACGCCGCCGCATAGGCGACAGAAGAGACGGAAAATTACTGCGGCTTCGGGATGTTGACGGTATGCATATTATTATGCCGTTTATTTTAACCAACCGCACCGACAACGAGGCATTTATTTCGGAACGCATTGACATAACAGCAATCAAAGAATTTGTTGATAAGCTAAATGCAGATAATCCCGAATTTAAATACACAATGTTCCATGTTATAGTAACGGCAGTTATCCGCTGCATTACACTTCGTCCATATATGAACCGCTTTATATCAAACCACAACCTTTATCAAAAGGATAAGGTTTCTGTGGCATTTACCATAAAAAAACAGTTTTCGGACAAAGCCGGTGAAGGCCTCGCCTTTGTCCATGCGAATGAAAATACAAACATTCACAGCGTTCACGACAGCATTCAGCGTCAGGTAACAAGCTGTCGCAGCGGCAAGAACGATGCATCCAGTGATGCAATGGAAATTCTTGCAAAGCTGCCACGACCCATTGTACGATTTCTTGTTGCAATTGTGCGTATGCTTGACCGTCACGGACTCTGCCCGAAATCACTTATTGCAACCGACCCGTTCCACGCATCGGTTGTCCTCACCAATCTTGGCTCAATAAAACTTAAAAGCGGCTATCACCATCTCACCAACTGGGGAACAAACTCGGTATTTGTTGTTGTGGGTGAAGCAAAGAAGCGCCCCGTATTCAACGAGGACGGCAGTTTTGAGATGCGCGACACTGTTGATTTGGGTCTTACCGTTGACGAGCGAATTGCGGACGGATTCTATTTTTCAAAAACAATCCGTTTGCTGAAAAAACTGCTTGAAAATCCCGAGCTTCTGGAGCAACCTGCGTCCGAGCCTGTTGAGTATTAAGGAGAGCTTATGAGTATAACAGCAAAAACGCCCTGGGCAAGTCATATGGGCGATATTCCATTGCATCTTGAATATCCCAAGGGTTCAATGTACGACGCACTTAAAGAAAGTGCCGATAAGTGCCCCGATGCCATAGCCTTTGACTTTATGGGCAAATCAACTACATATAAAACCTTAATGGAAAAGATTGAAAACTGCGCCAAGAGCCTTAAAACAATCGGCGTTCGCGAGGGCGACCGGGTAACCATTGCAATGCCCAACTGTCCGCAATCGGTTTGTCTTTTCTATGCGGTTAACCTTGTTGGCGGCATCTGTAATATGATACATCCTCTTTCCGCTGAAAAGGAAATCGAATTCTACATAAACGAGTCGGAAAGCGTTACCGTAATAACTCTTGACCAGTTCTATCACAAAATCGAAGCAATCCGTCAGAATACAAAACTGATTAATGTTATCATTGCATCAATCAAGGATGAGCTTTCACGGCCGGTCCGTGCCGGATATATGCTGACCGAAAGCCACAAAATTAAGAAAATCCCCGACGATGCGCCCGTTATCCGCTGGAATGAATTTTTAAAGCTTGGCAAAGCCTGCTTCTGGAACTACAAGGTTGCGAGAAATGCCGAAGACCCTGCAGTTATCCTCTACTCAGGCGGAACTACCGGCAAAACAAAGGGAATTCTTTTATCAAACGGTAGCTTTAACGCAATGGGCAGACAAACGATTGCATCAAATCCTATGTATCGTCCCGGCGACAAAATGCTGGCGGCTATGCCGATATTCCACGGCTTTGGACTTGGTATCTGTATTCACACAATGCTGATTCATTGCGGCAGATGTATTCTTGTTCCCAGATTTACTGCAGCAAGCTATGCAAAGCTGATTACCAAATATAAATGCAACTTCATTGCCGGAGTACCTACTCTCTATGAAGCACTTCTTCGAATTCCGTCGCTTGAAAAGGCTGACCTTTCGTTCCTTAAAGGCGTTTTTTCGGGCGGTGACTCGCTCTCTATCGAGCTTAAAAAGAAGCTTGATAAGTTCCTTTACGACCACAAATCGGTTGTTCAGGTTCGTGAGGGCTACGGCACAACCGAAACCGTTTGTGCCTGCTGTCTGACGCCGCCGCATATGGCAAAAGAGGGCAGCATCGGTCTGCCGTTCCCCGATACATATATCAAAATCGTCACTCCCGACACTGACGAGGAAGTTCCCTACGGTGAAGAGGGCGAAATTCTGCTTGCAGGCCCGTCGGTTATGATGGAATATATCAATCACCCCGAAGAGACTGCCAAAACACTCCGCACCCACGCAGACGGCTTGACCTGGGTTTATACCGGCGACCTTGGTGTGATGGATTCCGAGGGTTTTGTGTACTTCAAGGGTCGCGCAAAGCGAATGATTATCACATCAGGCTACAATGTTTACCCCAATCAGGTTGAAAATGTAATTGATGCTTGTGACCTTGTTCAGATGAGCTGTGTTGTAGGGGTAAAGGACGATTACCGTATGCAGCAGGTTAAGGCGTTTGTTATGCTGAAAGACGGGGTTCCTGCAACCGATGAAACAAAGGAGACAATTCTGGCACATTGTCGCAAACACATTGCAAAGTATGCAATGCCCCGTGAAATTGAGTTCCGCACTGAGCTTCCCAAGACATTGGTGGGAAAAGTTGCATATCGTCAGTTGGAAGAAGAGTCTCAGCAGACCGAAAAAGAACCTATGCTTGTATAGTTTTAAAAGAGAGGAGTTTTCCTCTCTTTTTTGTTGACAATACTCGTTCAATGTGATATATTGTAATAAGAACAGATTAGATGAGATAAGATTTTCCGAGATGAGACGAGATGAGATGAGTTTTTAACTCGTTTTGGTATTTTTGTCCTCTGATTTTTGTTCGGGGGATTTTTTATGTCCCAGACTATTATAGAAAGAGGAATTGAAAATGAACAATTACAGAGACTTTGACAACTACTTAAAGGAATATCCAAATTCAGAGGGATATTTTGGCGAATACGGCGGCTCGCATATGCCTGAGGAGCTTACTGCCGCATTCAAAGAGGCTGACCAGGCATACGAAGCTATCTGCCATTCTGCACAGTTTATAAACGAGCTTCGCCGAATTCGCAAAGAGTTTCAGGGCAGACCTACCCCTGTTTATCACTGCGAAAGATTGTCTAAAATTTTTGGCAACTGTCAGATTTACTTAAAGCGTGAAGACCTTAACCATACCGGCGCACACAAGCTCAACCACTGTATGGGCGAAGCACTCCTTGCAAAATTCATGGGTAAGAAGAAACTCATCGCAGAGACCGGCGCAGGTCAGCACGGTGTTGC
>JAZQLR010000096.1:0-2521 GCA_045542775.1 Clostridia bacterium | reverse complement strand
ATGCAAATACCAATGTGGATATTCCGGCACTTCCGCAGGATATGTATTCGGTCATTGATGACAAGTCAAGATACGCCGTTATTGATATAGGCGGTGATGACCGCGGAGCATATGCACTCGGCAGATACTCACAGGGTATTCTGGAGGAGGATAACTATGATATGCTGTTTGTTATCAACTGTTATCGTCCGCTTACACGGGATGCTATGACAACTCTTGAGGTTATGCACGAGATTGAAAAAGCAGGTAAAATCAAGTTCACCGGCATAGTGAACAATTCAAACCTTGGCGAAGAAACAACAGCAGACGATATATTGAATTCTCTTGACTACGCAGCAAAGGTTTCCAAAGAGACAGGCTTGCCAATTAAGGCAACCTGTGTGAAGCAGGAGCTTTTTGATGAGCTTACAGAGAGAATTCCTGATTTGTTTGCTTTGAAATTACAAAAAAAGATTATTTAATGTGAAGGAGAGAATAAATATGGCAAAGCTTACATTTAAAACAGATAGCTGCAAGGGCTGCGGACTTTGTGTCGATGCGTGTCCCAAGCAGGTTCTCACGCTTGCAAAAGACAAGATAAACAAAAAGGGTCATCATCCGGTAGAGGCTGTAAATGCAGACGCTTGTATCGGTTGTGCATTCTGTGCAACAATGTGCCCTGATTGCATTATTACAGTAGAAAGGTAGGTACATATTATGTCAGATAAAGTTTTAATGAAAGGCAACGAAGCGATTGCTGAAGCTGCCATAATTGCAGGATGCCGTCATTATTTCGGCTATCCTATCACACCCCAGACCGAAATTGCGGCATATATGGCAAAAAGAATGCCCAAAATCGGCGGAACATTTCTTCAGGCAGAGAGCGAAATTGCTGCAATAAATATGGTGTACGGTGTTGCATCAACAGGTAAAAGGGTTATGACCTCATCATCAAGCCCCGGTATTTCACTTAAGGGCGAGGGTCTTTCATATCTCGCAGGTGCAGACCTCCCGTCACTTGTAATCAATGTTCAGCGTGGCGGCCCCGGTCTCGGTGGTATTCAGCCCTCACAGTCAGACTACTTCCAGGCAACTAAGGGCGCAGCTCACGGTGACTTCAGAATGATTGTCCTTGCACCTAGCTCTGTTCAGGAAATGGCAGATATGACAGTTAAGGGCTTTGAGCTTGCAGATAAGTACAGAATGACAGCAATGGTACTGGCTGACGGTACAATGGGTCAGATGATGGAGCCTGTATCTCTTGACTACGAAATCGGCGCTCCTGTTGAAAAGCCTTGGGCAACAACAGGTACAAAGATGGAAAGACCTCACAATATCGTGAACTCTCTGTTCCTTGAACCTGACGCACTTGAAAAGTCAAACTTTGCTCGCTATGAAAGATACAAGGAAATTGAAGAAAACGAATGTATGTACGAAGAATATATGATGGACGATGCAGAAATCTGCGTTACAGCATTCGGTATTGCTGCCCGTGTTTCAAAGAATGCAATCAATGCAGCTCGTGAAATGGGCATCAAGGTTGGTCTTATCCGACCGATTACATTGTGGCCTTTCCCAACAGCTCCTTATAAGAAAGCTGCAGATAAGGTTAAGGAAATCATTTCTGTTGAACTTTCAATGGGTCAGATGATTGAAGATGTACGCCTTGCATCAGAATGTAAGGTTCCCGTTACACTCTGTAACCGTGTGGGCGGTATGATTCCCTCACCCGAACAGGTGCTTGAAGCAATAAAGAAAGCAGCAAACGGAGGTGCAATATAATGGTAGTTTTTGAAAAACCAAAGGCTCTGGCAGATGTCCAGATGCATTACTGCCCCGGCTGTACCCACGGTATTGTTCACCGTCTGGTAGCTGAGGTTATAGACGAGCTTGGAATCGAAGGCAAGACAATAGGTGTTGCACCTGTTGGTTGTTCGGTTATGGCTTACAATTACTTTAACTGTGATATGATTGAAGCGGCACACGGCCGTGCTCCGGCTGTTGCAACCGGTGTTAAGCGTTCAGACCCCGAAAACCACATTGTATTCACATATCAGGGGGATGGTGACCTTGCATCAATCGGTATGGCAGAAACTGTTCACAGTGCTGCAAGAAATGAAAATATAACTGTTATTTTCATTAACAATGCAATTTACGGTATGACAGGCGGTCAGATGGCACCTACATCACTTCCCGGTCAGGTAACACAGACTTCTCCTTACGGAAGAGATACAAATGCCTGCGGCTTCCCGATAAGAGTTTGCGAAATGCTCTCAACTCTTGATGGACCTGAGTACCTCGAAAGAGTTACTGTAAACAATGTAAAGAATGTTAAGAATGCTAAAAAAGCAATTAAAAAGGCATTCCAGAACCAGATAGATGGCAAGGGATTCTCTCTTGTTGAGGTTGTTTCAAGCTGTCCCACAAACTGGGGTATGACACCACAGGATGCTCTTAAATGGATTGACGAAAAGATGCTGCCCTATTATCCCCTTGGTGTATACAAGGACCGCAGTGCAGAAAAGGAGGCAGAATAATGAGT
>JAZQLR010000095.1:0-3059 GCA_045542775.1 Clostridia bacterium | reverse complement strand
CAACTCCTTGGCTCACAGAACGACATGGCTACGATCGACTTAGATGTGTTGTGTGTGAGCTGTGCAGCAGTTGAAAGTGATGTATGCATCGACTTGCTGATTGCACGGCGGATACCACTGAACTTCACATCTGTGTATTCTTCCTCTGCCTTTGCAGCAGGTGCAGGAGCTGCAACGGGAGCAACAGCCTGAGCCGCAGCCGGGTTGTCCATAAGAGTTCTTACATCTCTTTCAATAATTCTGCCGTTGGGGCCTGTGGGTGTTGCAAGTGATGCATCAACGCCTGCGCGTTCTGCCAGCTTCTTTGCTCTGGGAGAAATTGCTGACTTCTCACCCTCTGCTGCAGTTGTTGCAGCAGGTGTAGCAACAGGAGCAGCTGCCGGAGCTTCCTCAGCCGCAGGAGCAGGAGCTGCTTCTGCAGGAGCTTCAGCCGCACCAGCACCGTCGGGACGGAGCGCTGAGCAATCCTCACCGGGATTACCGATTGCACATACATTCATCAGGCAGGGAACTTCGTCACCGTCCTGGAAGAATATTTCAAGAATTGTACCTTCTTCGGTCGATTCACACTCGAAGCTTGCTTTATCTGTTTCATATGTAAACAGAATATCTCCGACCTTTACAGAATCGCCGACTTTCTTTTCCCAAGAACCGATGATACAGCTTTCAACAGTAATACCGGCTTTGGGCATAATTACAGCATTTGCCATAATAACAACCTCCTTATATATTTAGGTAAATAATAATTTTCAAACATGTTCAGTCTTTGCAAATCAATAGGTTTGCAAAGGTTTAAACTTTACCGCACAATATTATAACACATTATAACATTTTCGTCAATTGTTTTTTAATTAACAAATTATACAAACATCATAAGTTCCAAAGATGCCTTTTACAACAGTATTACGCCTTCCGCCCTTGCCGCATCGGCAAATTCTTCGGGGAGCTTCTCGTCGCTTATGATATAATCTACATCTGCTAAAGTTGCAAATGTATACGGCATCAGTCTTTTGAGCTTTTCGCCACTGCACATCATCACGCTGCATCGAGCCTTTTTTATAATCATTCGTTTAATCAGCATATCCGACTCTGTTCCGCAAGTAAATCCCACATCTGCCGAGCATCCCGAAACCCCGATAAACGCCGTATCAATATTTATCTTTTCAAGCATTTCAAGGGTATTCTGCCCCGAAATCGCGAGGTTTTTCCGACTCATTACCCCACAGCATACCGTAACTATCGGATTATGAAGCCGACAAAGTTCCAATGCAACTCCCGGGCCCGTTGTAACCACATTCAAGTTGATATCCGGCATGCTTCTTGCCAGAAAAAGATTTGATGTACTTGCATCCAGAAACACCGAACTATGAGGCTGCAACAGTTTTAGCGCTTTTTGCGCCATCTGCTGTTTTCCCTTGTTATTCTCCCGCATTCTGACATTAAACTCAACATCATCAGGGTGGTGTATAGACTTCACTCCTCCGCGGTATTTGGCAATAACCCCCTGCTTTTCAAGTGCATCAAGGTCACGGTGAATTGTCATAAGTGATACATCGGGAATCAGTTCCTGCAGTTCTTTAATCGTTGCAACACTTCTGCTTTCTATATATTCCTTTATCCGTTCCTGTCTTATTCGGTTCATAACAACCTCCTGTGTTAAATCACTAACTTCTTAACATAATATAACATTTTTATATCACATTTGTCAATAAAAAGTTGTTGACACTTTTAAAAAAATATCATACAATAGAATTAATTTTTATGGTTGGGGGACATTATGATAAATAAGCTACAATATTATATAGGTACGGGTTTTGACCCATATAAAAATCTTGCAATTGAAAAGCACCTGCTTGACACCGTGGCAGACGACGCCGTAATTCTCTATCTGTGGCAGAACAAAAACACCGTTGTTATCGGTAAAAACCAAAATGCGTGGACGGAATGCCGCACGACCTTGCTTGAGGCTGAGGATGGGCATCTTGCACGTCGACTTTCGGGTGGCGGTGCTGTTTTTCACGATTTAGGAAATCTTAATTTCACTTTTATATGCAGCACACCAAATTATGATTTATTACGCCAGTTTGAAGTCATTCGCGCAGCCTGCCGCCAGGCAGGAATTGAAACCGAAATTTCGGGGCGTAATGACGTTTTAGCCGATGGGCGAAAGTTCTCCGGAAACGCTTTTTACAACAGCAAAGGCAAGTCATATCACCACGGGACTTTGTTGATTTCTGCTGATAAAGAGCGTATGTCAAGGTATCTCACTCCGTCCAAGGCGAAGCTTGAGACAAAAGGCGTTAAATCTGTTAAATCCCGCGTGGTTAACCTCAGTGAGCTTTCGCCGAATCTTAACTGCGAACAAATGAAGCAGTTTATGCTAAGCGCATTTGAAAATGTTTATGGTCATAAACCCGAGCAACTTCTTATCAATAATTCAAAAACTATCACATCCCTTGCAGAGCAATACGGCAGTTGGGAATATCTTTATGGCAGTTCCATTCCTTTTTCCTTCTCCTGCGAGAAACGGTTTGATTGGGGAAACATTGAAATTCTGTTACAGGTAAATAATGGTGTTGTTCAGGCAGCAAAGGTATACAGCGACAGTATGGATTGGCAGATTGCCGAGATTGTAGAGGCCGCTCTTTGCGAAAAGCGTTTTGAACTTCAAGAACTTAAAAGCAGCATTTGCAAACTGCTTCCCCCTCCCATTTCAGATGACATCTGCAGACTTTTGGAGGAGCAGGAAATATAATAAAAAAGAAAAATAAAATTTTATTAAAATTCTCCTTGACATATCAGGATAAATGTGTTAAACTATTAAAGTCCCAAACGGGCGACGCATAAACGGAGAGGTGTCCGAGTGGTTTAAGGAGCTAGTCTTGAAAACTAGTGATGCGAAAGCACCCAGAGTTCGAATCTCTGCCTCTCCGCCATTTTTTTATTTTAATATAATTTTTTAAATTCGGAGAAGTACTCAAGAGGCCGAAGAGGCGCCCCTGCTAAGGGTGTAGGTCGTTAACGCGGCGCGAGGGTTCAACTCCCTCCTTCTCCGCCAC
>JAZQLR010000094.1:0-4245 GCA_045542775.1 Clostridia bacterium | reverse complement strand
AATAACAAAGCACAGGCACAAGGTTATTGTTCATTGTTTTAAAGCCGGAATTCCGCTTCGGGGGTTGCTTCACGATTTATCAAAGTACACTCCTACCGAATTTTTGCCCGGGGCACGGTTTTACAAGGGGACAAGGAGTCCTAACGAAGCCGAACGGGAAAACTTTGGTTATTCTTCTGCGTGGATGCACCACAAGGGCAGAAACCGCCATCACTTTGAATACTGGACAGACTACAATCCCCAAACAAAAAAAGTGGGACCTGTAAGAATGCCCATTAAATTTGTAAAGGAAATGTTTTGCGACCGGATTGCTGCAAGTAAAATTTATCAGGGTAAAAACTATACCGAAAAACACCCTCTTGAATATTTTCAGCGTGGTATGGCAAACCGCTCGATACACCCCGAAACTTCGGCACTTTTGGAGAGCTGGCTCATAATACTTGCCGAGCAAGGCGAAGCCGCCGCGTTCAGACATATCAAAAAAATAAAGGATTATAATAGCAAAGAAGAGCAGAATTAATTCTGCTCTTCTTTAATTTCAGACAATTTTTCTTCAAGAAGTGCCTCTACTTCGTCTTTGGTTTTTACACTTAAGAATGTAAAGCGTTTATCAAGCGACTGACGAATCAAATCAATTCCGCGGTCTTTCTGACCTTGGCTAATCAACAAAAGTCCGAAGTTATAATAAGGCTCGGGGAAGTGGGGCTCTTTTTTAAGAAGCTCCTCATATTGAGCCTTTGCCTTCTCCGTCTCGCCGCAAAGCGCATACGACTCTGCAAGGTTATCCATAATAACCATATCGTCAGAATTGTAATCATACGCTTCAAGGTTAAACGCAAGTGCCTTTTGTCTTTCGCCCTTGAGATTATACATAAGTCCGAGATTTTGGTAAAAATTCGTAACCTTTACCGAATATATTGCATCCTCCATCATTTCTATTGCACCGTCAAGATCGCCACGCTTCCACACAACAAGGGAAAGCAGTGCCTTGATACGCTTTTTAAGCGGGTCTTTTTTCGCCCTGAGAGATGCGTGGGTCAGTAGTTGCTCTGCAGCATTGATATCACCTGTTCGGAGTAAAATATAGCCGTAGTACATCTGGCTTGACGGCTTAAGCGGACCCAGTCTGTTGGCAATTGAAAACCACTTTACGGCATCATCAAAATTTCCCTTTGAAAACTGAATTCGCGCATAAAAAGCGGGAAATTCGGCCCTTCTTAAATAAAGCATAATAATCAAAGCGAGAAGTGTTATATATACAAGCATTTAAATCGTCCTTTCTCTTTTGAAACATTAATATGTATTATACAGAATATTTTTCATAAAATCAACCATAATATGTAATATAAATATTTTTGTTACAGGTGATACTTGCCATGAAATTTATCCCCCTTGGTGACAAGCACGACGATTACGATTTTTTCGAGGATGCTCCCCGTGATAACGATACCGGAAAACCACGAAAAATCCCGTCTTACCTTGAAACCGCAAAAAAACGAAAAAATAAGCATCAAAAATAGCTGAAGCTTCCGCATTGCGGAGCTTCAGCTATTTTATTCGTCAATAAACTGTCCATTACGCGCATCGTAATAAAGAATTTGTCCCGAATCCGTTGCAATCTGCCACACAGGGATAGCAAGGATATTACGATAGCTTTCTGCCGTGCTGCCAATGTAATAACCCGATTTTATGCTTACAACCGTGTGGGCAACATTTTTCTCAAGCCGATTGTTGCGGGCAAGGTCGGGGAGGACACTTATTATGCTGTAAAATTTTTCATCGCTGTTGGTTTCGGTAAGCTCGGATACAAGATTTCTGCCTGATACCGCCATCACGCCCCTCTCGGATATATCAAATGATACATACGCATCAAAAAACACATTGTCGCGATGCTGCATTGTAAAAATAGCACGAATACCCTCATCAACAAAGTTCACGCCGCCAAATATATACGGTTCAGAAGGAATCCCCAACCGCTTCATCTCGGCATTACACACCTTTTGTATATTCTCCTCGGAAAAATCCGATACAGGCGTCTGCGGCTTGGCATTTTGAAATCTGAATTCATCGCCCTCTATGTGAAGTACCCCTGCAGCGGCAGAATACATATATGGTTCAGTTTCCGTATAGCTGCTTCCCAGAAATCTGGAAATCAGCTCTTCATTGCTGCCAAACATTTTTTCAATGTAAAATCCCGAAATCTCCGGCGAATCGGGCAATTCAAGCTTTTGAGGGAGATATATCATATTTTTTGCAAGAAGGGTGGTCAGACTTTCGGTCATTGTTCTTCGTTCTTCTTTTTCATAATTAAGGGCATTATTAATAAGCGCAAAAAACATAATGTTGATTGCAAGAAGAACAAATATAAAAATTGTCTTTAAACGCCTTAAATCCATCTTAATTTTCCTTTTCTATTTTCCATTCTGCCGAAATTTTTTCTCCGCCCTGCCGGAACACATAAACTGCTTCGGCGCTTTCCACAAGCTTTGTATCAGGCTTTTCCGTAATAGTTTTTTCTATCTCATCAAGAATTGTAGGCAGATTTACAACTGTTTCGGTCTTTTTAACCGTTTTAATCTGCATTTTCAGTTCTGTAAGAACTCCATTATTAATTATTGCTGTGATTGCCGGTCCGACCCCAAAATCCACTTTGCATCCGTCTACATAAAAATCAAACTCCGTGCGCATTGTTTGGGGTTGTCCGTTTACTACCGACAAATCCGAAATTTTAAGTGTACTGTCGTTCAGCTCCGGCAACACACCGCTGATTGTATTAATCCGGTCAATCATACTTATAAGGCTTGACGTTGCACCATATACACCGTTTCCGGGTTGACCGTCAAGCGTAACGCCCTCGCTTGTGCCAAGGGCACGGTATTCAATATACCCCTCCGGATATACGCTGAGAGTTCCTGTCTCCCCAACAAAAATCAGAACATCATCGCTGTTTACATACTGTCTGACCGTGTTTTGGTTGTAGCCAAATACATCAATGAGTCCCATAGTGAAATCTGTTGTCTTTATAAAATTAAGTCCGGTTTTGTATGTTCTCGGCACATCAACAACTATGTCAGCCACCGATTTCTCCGCAGCTGGAACAACCAGCATAGGTCCGGTTGTTCCCTCGGCTTCCGAGCGATTATCAAGATTGAGTTCAAAGGCATATACAAAGGTTTTGGAATTGATATCCGCAGAGTTTATAAGCAAATCTATCTTTTCAGCCACATTGGTTTTAATCTTCAGTTTTGCAATATTCTTATAATCTTTATCGGGAATATATGCCGTAACGCAGCCGTTTTTTACATCAGCAACCAGACACACTTCCTCATACACATCCACAACAGCCGCAAGTGCATTTTGTGAAGCCTTGTAAAATCCGCCCTCAAATGCAGTTGAGCGTGTTCCGGCATATCTGACATACAGCGAATCAGTTCCAACAGCCGTTTTCCACTCCTCAATATCTGCCATAGTAATTTCAGAGGCAGGTATAGAATATGCATCCTTTATCACCGAATTAATGACTTCCGAAACTTCCGCAAATGCTTTGTCGGTTGCCGGAATTTCGTCTCTTGCATCTGACTTGTTAATCAGAATAAGCTCCGGCTCGGAAAGTTTAAGAAACTCCTTAAGTGTATTCCGCGACCCTTGATCGGTCTGTTGTCCGTCAGGTGTCAAAACAGGGTCGGAGCTTTGCCAGAACGAGCGTACCGCATCCAGATCACGATACATATCAAAGACATAGTACCCCGATGCAAGACAACTGCAGGCAAGCAATACTATAAGAATAGTTTTTGCACGCTCGGTGATTTTAATCTTTTCGCTTCGTGTGAGCTTACGCATGGTTTCCGCTCCTTTCCGTAAGTCGTGGGGAGTTGAGCCTCACGGCTTAAATAAAAGAGGACAACCCGTTTGGGTCGTCCTCAATGTAAGCACTTTACTTTTTACACAACCTCAATCGCTGTATCTGAAAACCTTTGCTTAGTCTGTCAGGGATTTGATTATGTCAAACAGATTGTAGCTGTATTTTGTAAGTGACAACTTCATAAGCTGAATTTTGTCACCATTTTCAGCACGGACAAGAATATCATTGGAACCTTGGTCCAGGGGGATTGTATTCATAAAAAGGCCCGATGTGCCAATTTTTACTTCGGATGCAACATTTGCTTTCTGCGCTACTCCGTTTTCATCAACATACTGAGTTTCGTTGTAAATCTTTTTATAGATACCATCTTCTGCCGAAAAGCT
>JAZQLR010000093.1:0-9902 GCA_045542775.1 Clostridia bacterium | reverse complement strand
GGTCAAGCTGGCTGGTCGGCTCGTCCAGAATGAGCACCGACGGCTGCATAACCATTATTGACGCAAGGTTTAAAAGCTGTTTTTGTCCGCCGGACAAATCAGAGGTTTTGCTGTGAAACCACTCCTCAATCCCAAAGAACGCCGCCATCTCGGCAACCCTTGCCCGAATTTCGCCGTTTGGCAGACCGAGGCTTTCCGCACCAAAGGCAAGCTCGTGCCACACCTTGTCGCAAACAATCTGGGCATCTGGGCTTTGCATCACGAACCCGATTTCTGCCGCCTGACGGCGCACATCAAGCTCTGCCAGCGGTTTTCCGTCAAAATATATTCTTCCCGATTTTTCCCCTACGGGACTGATTGCCGGTTTAAGAAGTCTGAGAAGAGTGGTTTTGCCGCAGCCGGACACGCCGCAGACCGTCACAAATTCGCCCAAATTTATCGAAATATTTATTTCTGCAAGTGCAGCCGTGTTGCCGTCCGGATATGTAAAACTTAAATCTTCGACCTTAATGAGTTCCATCTTCTCACCTCCCAAAGTTCAATAAATAAAGGTAGTGCACACAAAGCAAAATATGCGATATACACACTTATTCCAAACAAATCGGGGACACTTCCGCCAAGTGACGGGAAGTACCAGAACCTCAGCTCGCCCAAAGCCGCACCAAGCACCGTGTATATACCCAAAGCTAAAATTATCAGAAGTACTATTAAATCTCTTGCCGTAAATCTGAATACTGAAAACGCCGTTCTGCCCGAAAGACCGTAGCCGCGCGCCTTCATACTGTCGGCGGTGATAACCGACCCCTCAAGCGCCCACGAGGTCATTGCCGAAAGTACCGCACCGCCATTTTTTATCCGCTCGGTGACTTTACCACGGCCTATATCTTTGCCGATACACCGCTGAGCATTAATAATCTTTTTGAGTTGGTTTGCAAATCTCGGCACAAAGCGAAGTGCCATGGAAATTATCAGCGATAGCGCAGGCGAAACCTTGCCAAACAGGTACATCAGCTTGTCGTTGGTGAAAATTCGGTTAAAGCACGAGAACCAAAAAATTACCGAGGCAAGCATGCTCGCCGCCACCGCGCCGAAGATTATTGATTCTGCCGTCAGCGGATTTCCGCCGGGGAAGTACCAAAGGATTGTTACGCCGCGGTGGTTAAAGAGCGGGTTTAAAAGTGCCGTAAAAATCATCAGCGGAATAATAAAAATCAAGTTTTTCCGCACCGCCGCTTTGCCGCCAAGCATAAGCGAATACAAAAAACCGCACACTAAGGAGAGGCTCAGACAAATGGGATTTAAAACGAGCATCGAAAAGCCCAGCACAAACGCAAAATATATAAAGCACACCATCGGGTGGCTGTTTTTAAATCCGACCACGGCTTGTTCTCCTTTCACTGTTTTACTATTTAGAATCCCCCAACAATCCAATCCTCACACTTTCATCAATAATAACCCCAAATTTACATATACTAATCAAAAAAAACAATTCGAGGTGTTTTATGATTAGTCTTATTTTGTGTATCATTGCCACTTTTGGTGGGATACTGGTCAATGCAAAATTTCGTGTGTTCAGCTTTAAAACCTATGTTGGCTTTTCGCTGCTTTTAGTTTTGTCGGTTTTTTTTGGTAGAACTCTGCACTTTTACGAGACCGTCCCGTACTGGGACAAAGCCCTGCATTTTGCATCCGGCTTTGTCTTTGCAAGAGCGGGCAAGGAAATATATTTCCGGCTTGGCGGAAGCTGTAAAAGTCGGTGGCTTTTGCGAATCTTTTCGCTGCTCTTTGCCATTTCTGCCGCCGCAATTTGGGAAATGTGGGAATTTGCCGGAGACAGTCTGTTTGGCCTAACCTCGCAAAATAATTCTGTTCAAGACACTATGCTTGATATTATCCTTGGCTCTTTGAGCGGCGCAATATATTCCCTGTTTTTCCTCATTTAATCAAGCCTTGGCAACAGCCTGATTGCCGCAAGCAAATCCCCTAATTTATCTGACTTTTTGACCGCCTTAAAGGTCTTTTTCTCGTCGGGGAAATTCCACATTATGTACATCCAGATTTCCTTCAGCTTGTGCAGAGTGTAAACCTCCGAGCCGAGAACCTTTAAGTACCGCTCCGCAAGAATATCGGTAAATTCTCTAAGCTCCCGTGTCTCCAAGGCTCTGCCGCCCTTTATCTCACGGAAGATTGCAGGGTTCATAACCGCTCCCCTGCCAAACATAACCCCCTCAAGTTTGGGGAACTTTTCGCAAATTCCAATGTGCTCTTGTTTTGAGAACACATTTCCATTATAACAAACATCGTTTTGAGATGCTTCATACGCCCGCTTGAACACCGATATATCCGGCACGCCATTATAAAAATCGGCTCTGGCTCTGGGGTGGATTATCAGGCTTGTCAGATTATACTTGTTGTAAACCTCCATCAGCCTGTCCAGTTCATCACCCGACGCAAAGCCTGAACGGGTCTTGATTGAAATTTTCAGCTTGGTTTCGTCAAACACCCCGTCCAGAAACTGACCAATCCCCTCTGGGTCACGCAGAAATCCCGAGCCGCGGTTCTTTTTGACCACGGTTCCAGACGGACAGCCGAGATTGATATTCACGCTGTCATAGCCAAGGTCGCGTATTTTACACTCAAACTTATGGAACGAGTCTGCACGGTTGGTAAGAACCTGCACCGTTACATTTGTCTTATTTACATCGGGATTGATGTCCCGAAGGCACTTCATCCCAATCTTCTCGTTGTCGCTTGGTGTGATGAATGGCGCAAAGTAGCCGTCGCAACCGCCAAAGAATTCGGCGTGGGTGTTGCGGTATGTGTATGTCGTTATGCCCTCAAGGGGTGCAAAGTAAAGGTTCATTTATTCTTCAATTCCCATTTCCAGCTCCTCCATCTTATCCCTTATAGTTCTGAGGAACTTTGTGTTTTCTGCATCAATATTATACTGCTCCACAATCTCACGGACGCGGTTTTCAACACGGAGAACATCCTCAAAAAGTGCCCGTGCCGGAAGTCGGTACGCACCGCTGCTGAAAATTATCATCTGCTCCAGTCCGTCGGATGTTGCAACAGTTACCTTATAATTACGGCTAAGCTCCTTTGCCGCCTTTTCGATATACGCATCGGCAGTCTGCGCCTCCTTGGTGTAGACAACCGTTATGCCGTTGACACGCTCCGCATCGCCCGGATTGCCCTTGACCTTATACGCATCAAAAACCAGAATAATCTCGCAGTCACGGAATATTTTGTAAGCCGAAATTCTCTCGGTCAGCGCACTTCGTGCCGCCTCTAAGCTGTCGCCAGCCAATTTTTTGAGGTAGTCCCAGGCAAAAATTATGTTATAGCCGTCGATAAGCAGATATTCCTTATCGAATTCCTTTTTCTTTTTAGGTTTGTACTCGTATTCGGTATTAACCGGCTTTGGCGTGCGCATTGCGTGGTTGGGGTTTTTGCGTTCCACCTTGCCGTAGGTGCGTTCAAAAATCTTTAGTAGCTCGTCATCAGATGCCCCGATATTCCCCGACCGCCGAACCGTCGTTTGTTCTTCGATTAGTCTTTGCGGTTTGAGAACGCTTTCAAGATGCATATTCTCGCACACCTCGTCCCATCTCACAACGACCCCTGCCCCGTGGGAACAGAACACGCTGTCTGCCGTGTTCTCCACATCGGCATCGACATTATAGCCAATCTCCTCGATTATCTTTTCTGCATTTTTACAAGGTCCGTAGTCACGGAAAGTACAGCTGAGCTTGCCTTTGCCGTGGGTGTAGCCCACCAGCTCTCTCTGGTAGTTGCGTATTGCGTCTGCCGCCACGCTGCCTGTAATACGGGTCTTGCCGCCCCAGGAATGAGGGAGTGTGAATTCCGCACCCATAAAGTTGAGGTCGGTCATTGCCTTACCCACATTCTCGTCGGGGACTTCAAGCGTGAAGTCATAATAGGGCTCTAAAAGTACACTTTTTGCACACCGCAAGCCGTGCCGAACCGCACGGTAGGTCGCCTGACGGAAGTCGCCGCCGTCGGTATGCTTGATGTGCGCCCGACCCGACCTGAGCGTGATTTTTATATCGGTTATTGGCGAGCCTGCCAGAACGCCAAGATGCGTTTTTTCCATCAAATGGGTCATAACAAGCCTCTGCCAGTTTTTGTCCAAGACATCCTCGCTGCAATCCGCCACGAACTGCAGACCTGAGCCACGGGGGAGCGGCTCTAAAACAAGATGTACCTCGCCATAGTGACGGAGCGGCTCGTAGTGACCAACGCCCTCGACTCTTTGCTCAATCGTTTCCTTATATACAATTCTGCCCTCTTCGAATCCCACATCCATATCAAACCGCTTTGAAATCATCTGCTTCAGCACTTCGAGCTGAATTTCGCCCATTACCCGAAGCTGAATTTCTTTAAGCTGAGCATTCCATTCAACATTCAGTTGCGTCTCCTCTTGCTCAAGCTGTCTCAGCCGGTCAAGCGCAGTTGCATCGTCCACGCCCTGAGGGAGAATTACACGATAACTGAAAATCGGCTCGGCGGTCAGCTTTTCGGAGTTTTCCTCAAACCCGAGACCCTGACCGGCATAGGTTTTTGCAGGTCCCGTAACCGCACAGACACAGCCACTTTCAGCAATGTCGCAGTTCTTATATTTTTCGCCGGAGTAAATCCGGATTTCGTTCACCTTTTCGCCACCTTGTGCGTCACTTAAAATATCCTTTACCTTAAGACAACCGCCGGTTATCTTCATATATGTCAGCCTCTGCCCCTTATCGTCCTGACCGATTTTGAAGACCTTTGCGCCAAACTCGCTCGGCGCGGCACTTTGCACGGTAAGCCGTACAAACGCTTTCAGGAAAGTTTCAACGCCCTGCATTTTAAGTGCTGCGCCCGAAAATACGGGGAATATATCACGGCGTTTAATTGCCTTTTTGAGCAAATCCTCGTCGATTTCTCCACTTTCGAGGTACATTTGCATAAGTGCCTCGTCGCACATAGCGATATTTTCACAAAGAGACTCGTGGTCGGGGTCAAGAAAGTCTACAAAATTTCCACCAAAATCGCCTGACAGCTCGTCCATAACACGCATCTTATCCGCTCCGTCGAGGTCAAGCTTATTTATAAATATAAACACGGGAATATTGTGCTTTTTCAGCAAATCCCAAAGGGTTTTTGTGTGACCCTGAATACCGTCTGTTGCGCTGATTACAAGAGTTGCGTAGTCTAAAACCGCAAGGGTGCGCTCTGCCTCTGCCGCAAAATCGATATGACCGGGTGTGTCAACAAGAGTAATTTCCGTATCGTCTACCGACAGAACCGCCTGCTTTGAAAATACTGTTATACCACGGCTGCGCTCTATTTCGTCGGTGTCGAGAAAGGTGTTCTGGCTGTCAACTCTGCCAAGAAAGCGTATTTCGCCTGCACAGTAAAGAAGCCCCTCGGAAAGAGTGGTTTTGCCTGCGTCTACATGTGCCAGAATTCCTGCCGCAATCCTCTTCATAACGAGCCGTCCTTTCCTATAATTTAATGTGTTATTATAACATATTTTTGCAGATTTTGCAACTGACAATCGTCCTTTTATTTTTGTATTTCGGCAAACAAAAAACCGCAGTCCAATGGACTGCGGTTTTGTAATTCTTTGATTAGTGAAGAATTGCAAGCTCTGTTTCCTTGTCGAACAGGTGAATCTTGTTTGCATCAAGAGCAACTGTAATCTGGTCGCCTGCCTGAGCAGTTGTACGACGGTTAACTCTTGCGATAAGATTTGTACCTTCGAGCTTGAGGTAGAGATATGTTTCAGCACCCATCATTTCTGTGATATCAACATCAACCTTAGCAAGTGAGTTGGGCATTGAAGCAATGTGAGCCTCATCTTCGTAGATGTTTTCGGGTCTTACACCCATAACAACTTCCTTACCGATGTATTCGCTGAGGTCTGCTTTTGCAGCCTTGCCTTCAGGAAGAATAACATCAAATGTTTCGCCCTTGAGGTGGAAGCCTGCATCGTCCTTTTCAAGAGTAACATTTATAAAGTTCATCTGCGGGCTACCAATAAAGCCTGCAACGAAAACATTAACGGGTTCATCATAAAGCTCTGTGGGAGTTGCGCACTGCTGGAGGTAACCATCCTTCATAACAGCGATTCTTGTACCCATTGTCATAGCTTCTGTCTGGTCATGTGTAACGTAGATTACAGTAGTGCCAAGCTTTTTGTGGAGCTTGCCGATTTCAGCTCTCATCTGAACTCTCAGCTTTGCATCAAGGTTTGAGAGAGGTTCGTCCATAAGGAATACCTTAGGTTCACGAACGATAGCACGACCGAGAGCAACACGCTGTCTCTGACCACCGGAGAGAGCCTTCGGCTTTCTGTCGAGAAGATGTTCAATATCAAGAATCTTTGCAGCTTCCTCAACCTTAGCCTTGATAACATCCTTGGGAACCTTTCTGAGCTTAAGACCAAATGCCATATTCTCAAAAACGGTCATATGGGGATAAAGAGCATAGTTCTGGAAAACCATTGCGATATCTCTGTCTTTAGGAGCAACATCGTTAACGAGCTTGTCGCCGATGTAAAGTTCACCCTCAGAAATTTCTTCAAGACCTGCAATCATTCTCAGTGTTGTTGACTTACCGCAGCCTGAAGGACCAACCAGGATTATAAATTCCTTGTCTTCGATTTCGAGATTGATGTCCTTAGCACCGATAACGCCACCCGAATAAATTTTGCCGATGTTTCTTAAACTTAATCCAGCCATTTTTTATATAACCTCCTAAAAGTTTTCACTTTTCATAATTAGATATTTTATTCTACCATAGAAAATCAAAAAATGTTAGAGACAAATTACCTAAATATTAAAAGTTGATTTTGTAAACATTGTCTAAACCAAAAAAACAAAACCTCTGAAACCCCGATAAATCATGGGTTTCAGAGGTTTTTCATTTCTTTTTTGTGCATTTGTGACGATTTACCAAAAAAACTCAGGTGTTTTCAGCTAAAAACCGCAAAACTGCACATATAGCGCAAATTTTCGTTATTTTTTGTCAAAATCCCGCTATTCTTCGACCGTTTCAACAGTCGTCTCGACTTCCTCCGGCTCATCCTCTTCGTGAGCAACAGGTGCGGCAGAAACTATGGTCACACCGTCAGCAAGACGCATCAGTCGAACGCCCTTTGTAACACGCTTGAGCGTATTGATTTCCACGGTGTTGAGACGGATAATGATACCCTCAGATGTGATGAGAATAATATCGTCATCATCTGTAACAAGACCAAATCCCGAAACTGCACCGGTATCCTCACTGATTTTATATGAGGTTGTACCCTGACCGCCACGGGCCTGAACCTTGTATTCCGAAAGCTCGGTCTTTTTGCCGTAGCCCTTTTCGCTGACAACGAGGAGCTTTGCACCCTCACGCATTACACTCATACCAACAACATAGTCATCATCTTTGAGCATAATTCCGCGAACACCACGGGATACACGGCCGAGGGTTCTTACATCGTCCTCGGAGAATCTTATCATCTTGCCGCCATGTGTTCCTATGAATATATCGGCTCCGCCGGTTGTTCTTTCAACATTGATAAGCTCGTCGCCTTCGTCAAGATTAATTGCAATCTTACCTGCCTTGGGTGCATTCTCGTATTCTGAAAGTGCGGTCTTTTTGATTACACCGCCACGGGTTGCCATAATAAGGAACTCGTCATCCTTATATTCACGGATTGGCAGAACCGCCGAAACCTTTTCGCCCGGCTGAAGCGGGATAAGGTTGACAATCGCCGTACCCTTTGCCTGTCTGCCTGCCTCGGGAATTTCGTACGCCTTGATACGGTACATTCTTCCGGCATTGGTAAAGAACAGGATATATGCGTGAGTCGAGGAAACGAACATTGTATTTACAAAGTCCTCTTCCTTGGTCTGCATACCGATAATGCCCTTACCGCCGCGTTTCTGGCTTCTGTAAGTATCGGCAGCGAGGCGCTTGATGTAACCCTGACTGGTCATTGTGATTACATTATCCTCTTCCTCGATAAGGTCTTCTATGTCGATATCATCCATTACCGGCTCGATTGAAGAACGGCGCTTGTCGCCGAACTTGTCACGGATTTCGGTAATCTCAGTTTTGAGAACTTCCAGAACTTTCTGCTCGCTTGCGAGAATTTCGTTAAGCTCTGCAATGAATGCCATAATCTCGTCGTATTCGGCGTCAATCTTTTCGCGTTCCAGACCCTGAAGTCTTGCAAGACGCATATCAAGGATTGCCTGTGCCTGAACATCTGAGAACTCAAAGCGTTCCATCAGCTTGGGCTTTGCGTCGTTGTAGCTGGAACGGATAATACTGATTATCTCGTCAATATTATCAAGGGCGATTCTGAGACCTTCCAAAATGTGCGCTCTTGCCTCGGCTTTCTTCTTATCAAAGCGTGAGCGTCTTATAATAACATCTTTCTGGAAGTCGATGTAGTTGTCCAGAACCTCGCGAAGATTCAGAACCTTCGGTTCAACCTGATTTACCAGAGCCAGCATAATTACACTGAATGTTTCCTCAAGCTGAGTGTACTTGTAAAGCTGATTAAGAACAATCGTTCCGTTTGCGTCACGCTTAATCTCAATAACAATTCTAAGACCGTCACGGTCGGACTCGTCACGGATATCGGAAATTCCCTCAATTCTCTTTTCACGGACAAGCTCGGCAATCTTCTCGATAAGTCTTGCCTTATTGACCATATACGGAATTTCGGTAACGATAATCCGCTGGCGTCCCTCTTTGGTCTCCTCAATTTCCGCTTTGGAACGGATACGCAGCTTGCCGCGGCCGGTGTGATAAGCAGAACGGATACCTGCTGTACCCATAATCTGCGCGCCAGTGGGGAAGTCGGGGCCCGGAATATATTCCATCAGCTCGTCAATGGTAATTTCGGGGTTGTCGATAACAGCAATTATACCGTCGATAACCTCGGTGAGGTTGTGCGGCGGAATATTGGTTGCCATACCAACGGCGATACCGTTTGAGCCGTTAACCAGAAGGTGGGGGAATCTTGACGGCAGAACAACAGGTTCTTTGCGACTTTCGTCAAAGTTGGGCATAAAGTCAACAGTTTCTTTCTCGATATCTGTCAGCATACGCATTGCCATACGCGACATACGAGCCTCGGTATAACGGTAAGCTGCAGGCGGGTCGCCGTCCACCGAACCGAAGTTACCGTGACCGTCAACGGTCGGGTATCTCATAGAGAAGTCCTGAGCCATACGAACCATTGCATCGTAAACAGAAGCATCACCGTGCGGATGGTATCTACCCAGCACATTACCGACGGTGGTAGCACTCTTGCGGTACTCACGGTCGGGGGTGAGATTGTCCTCGTGCATCGCATAAAGAATACGGCGGTGAACCGGCTTAAGACCGTCACGCACATCGGGAAGTGCACGGCCGACAATAACCGACATCGCATAGTCTAAGTACGACTTGCGCATCTCCTTTTCAATTTCGACAGGGATAATATTAAGCTTGGAAGCGTCAAATAAAACTTCGTTTTTTTCTTCAGCCATTCTTATTTACCTCATTTTTTATGTTTTTAGCCCTTTCCTCAAAAAAGGACTCTCCTTTTTACTTCGACAAAAAATTGAAAATTCCTTTTATTTGGCAAAAATTTTATGTTTAAATTGAATTTCACTTAAATAATGTGTTTAAAAAGACTCTTCGATTACGCTCAGGGTGACAGCAAAGGCAACACTGCAGCTGACATTGTCATTCTGAGTGAAACGAAGAATCTTTTATAAACACAAAAAGACAGGAAAGTTCCTGCCTTTTTGTGTTTGTTTAGCGACGAAGAAAGTAATTGTGCTTTCTTTAACACATAATATATCAAAATTCTCTATTTGTCAATATTTTTTGAATATCTTTTAAATATA
>JAZQLR010000092.1:0-5123 GCA_045542775.1 Clostridia bacterium | reverse complement strand
GCCATCGGTATCGCCTTTGGAAATCATTGCATAGGTTTCGGGGTCGGTCATTTCCATACCGTCCATATCAACTGTTATCCCGTGGGTGCGTCTTATATTTTCAACCGCATCGCGAATAACTGTAAGGGTACGAAGACCAAGAAAGTCCATTTTAAGAAGTCCCAGTCTCTCAATTGTGGTCATTGTGAACTGGGTCGTTATTACCTCATCATTTCTCGAAAGTGGAACATATGTCTGTACCGGCTCACGGGTAATTACCACACCTGCGGCGTGGGTTGAGGTATGTCTGGGAAGACCCTCAAGTTCGGACGAAACATCCACAAGCCTTTTTACCTGTGGGTCGCTATCGTACATTTCCTTAAGCTGTTTATTGCTTTCCAACGCTTTTTCGATGGTAATATTAAGCTCGTTTGGTATCTGCTTTGCCACGCCGTCAACAAAGCCATACGGCATATCAAGAGCACGACCTGTGTCACGGATTGCAAGTTTTGCCGCCATTGTACCAAAGGTTACAATCTGGGCAACTCGGTCTGCACCATACTTGTTATTTACATAGTCAATAACCTCGCCACGGCGTTCATAGCAGAAGTCAATATCAATATCCGGCATAGTTACACGCTCGGGGTTCAGAAATCTTTCAAAAATCAAATCGTACTTTATCGGGTCGATATTGGTAATTTCAAGGCAGTATGAAACTATACTTCCAGCAGCACTTCCTCGACCGGGACCAACCATTATGCCGTTTTGCTTGGCAAAATGTATAAAGTCCCACACTATCAGGAAGTAATCAACATATCCCATACTTTCAATGGTTGAAAGCTCATATTTAAGGCGGTCACGAATTGATTGGTCCGCATCGGGATAGCGTTTTTTGAAACCCTTTTCGCAAAGCTCGTGCAGATATTTTACCGAGGTATAACCCTCCGGCAACTTGAACTCCGGCAAATGAAGCTTGCCAAATTCAATTTCAATCTCGCACATATCCGCAATTTTCTGTGTATTCTCGATCGCTTCTGGGATATAGGAAAACAGCTCCGACATCTCCGCCTCGGACTTGACATACATTTCGTTGGTTGACATCTTCATTCTGTCATCGTCATAGATGGTTTTTCCCATCTGGATACACATAAGAACATCCTGAAACTCGGCATCCTCCTGCTTTACATAATGTATATCATTGGTTGCAACTATGCCAAGGTCAAGTTCACGGGCAAGACGAATAAGCTCACGGTTGAGCATTTTCTGTTCATAAATCCCGTGGTCCTGAATTTCGATAAAGTAGTTTTCTTTGCCGAATATATCAATAAATTCCTCAGCCGATTTCTTTGCTTCGTCATAGTTTCCGGCAAGAATTTTTTTGGACAAAACGCCTATCATACAAGCGCTAAGCGCAATCAGACCCTCGCTGTTTTCACGCAGGACATCCATATCTATACGGGGTCTGTAATAAAATCCCTCAACATAACCGATTGAAACAATGTTCATCAGATTTTTGTAGCCGGTATTATTCTTTGCAAGCAGAATAAGGTGAGAGCTGGACGAATCAAGCTCGTGAATTTTATCCTTATGACCTCGTGCAGCAACATATACCTCGCAGCCAAGAACCGGTTTTATGCCTATGCTTTTTGCATACTCGTAAAAATCAATAACACCGAACATACAGCCGTGGTCGGTTATTGCCATCGAGGTCTGACCAAGCTCTCTGGCACGGTCAAGAATTTTCTTCACTGTTCCTTCGCCGTCAAGCAGGCTGAAGGCTGTGTGTGTATGTAAATGAGCAAATGCCATTTTTGTTTTCCCTGTCCTTTCCGGTTCTCCCGTTTTTTCTACTGTTTGTCAGCTATCTCTATTATCCGTTTTATGCGGTGGTTTACCCCAGACTTTGTAAGAGGGGGTGTAAGAATTTTGCCGAGTGCATCAAGGCTTAAGTCCTTATTCTCAAGCCTTGCAAAAGCCACTTCCTGAAGCTCCTCCGGCAGATTTTTGATGCCTATGGTTGCTTCAATTTTGTTAATCGCCGCAATCTGTTTGCCTGCCGCATTAATTACCTTATCCATATTGGCAAGCTCACCGTTATTGGTTCGGTTGATATCATTTCTGAGTTCACGCTCTATCTTAAGATTTATAATCTGCATCTGGGCGCTCACCGCTCCCACATATGCAAGAGTGTCACATATTGTATCGGTATTTTTAGAATATAAAACAAAACTGCTTTTGCGCTTTGTTGCTTTGAAGTCGAGTTCCAGTTCGTTCAGGAATTCCTGCATTTCTCTGAAAACCCTCTCGTCTGTTGTAACAAACTCCATATTATATGTTTTCTGAGGGTCAACGATTAAGCCTCCGCCCCAGAACGCACCGCGCAAAAACGCACTGCGGCAACACTCATTTGCTGCAAAAAGTTCCGAAACAGATGTTTTACCGGACTCATAATCAAGCACCATATCAATAATTTTTTTATTAGTAATTGCACAATAGAAATTGTTTTTGCTTTCCATTACCCGTATGGCTTCACCGCAGCTGCGCTTTACCAGAACCGCAAAGCGTTTCATAACTTCAAAGCTTTCGGAAACCACTTTCAGTTCGCCATTTTTAAGCCTGCCTGCAAAAATCAGTATTCCCATCATTTCCGCATTGATACAGCACGGCTTACCGGGCGGATTGAGCTTGCAAAGGCTTTCCTTTGTCGTTTGTGAAAATGACTTCATACCGTTTCTCCTTTTGTTTTCTAAAATTCTCCCACAAGCTTCACTTCCGGTTCAAGCATAACTCCGTTTTTATCATAAACCGTCTTTTTAACAAATTCAATCAAATCAAGAACATCCTTTGCCGTTGCATCGCCTGTGTTAATAATAAATCCGGCGTGCTTTTCAGAAACTTCTGCACCGCCGCATTTCTTACCCTTGAGCCCGGCTTCTTCGATAAGTGTTCCTGCAAAATAACCCGCAGGTCGTTTAAATGTACTGCCTGCGCTGGGTTTTTCTACCGGTTGCTTGGTTACACGGCGTTTTGTGAGTTCGGCAATTGTTGCACGAATTTCGTCAACATCACCGCGCTGAAGCTTCATTGTGCAGCCCAGAACCACCATATCACTGTTTGTAAATCGGGTGTGTCGGTAACCGAATTCACATTCTTCATTTTTCAGTTCCATTATATTTCCGTCACTATCCATACAACGGACAGAGGTAATAACATCCTTCATTTCGGGGCCATACGCTCCGGCATTCATATAAACCGCGCCGCCGATTGTACCGGGAATTCCCGATGCGAATTCAAAACCGGAAAGTCCTGAATTTGCCGCCATCGCCGAAGCTGCCGAGAGCAGGACCCCTGCACCGGCATAAATTTCCTCACCGGATACCTCAAGACGGTTAAGATTTTTATAAAGACAAAGTACCGCTCCGCGTATACCCTTATCACCAACAAGCAGATTTGACCCGTTTCCCAGTACAAAAATCGGATAACTGTTTTCCTTGGCAATTTTCAGCACACTTGCTATTTGTTCCTCAGTTTTTGGCATAAGGAAAATATCTGCCGGACCGCCTATTTTAAAGGTGGTATGGTTTTTCATCGGTTCATCGGTCAGCACATTTTCGCGGCCTAAAAGCTCTTCAAATTTCTTTAACATAATTACTCTCCGAAATCAAATGTTTTATTCTTCTTTTCCGATAAATATTTTATGAAGCGTTTGGCGTTTAAATTCATAATCAATTCTTCGGGGAAATCCATTTCTTCAAGCATCGCAACCGCTTTGGGAACAAGACCTATTTCGCCCATAAAATGAGCATCTGAATTCACCACAACCGGTGCGCTATATTTTTTGCAGGCAAGTGCGATTTCGCGGCATCTTGCCACATTCTGGGGTCTTGACAAAAATGAATGGTTATTTATCTCGATACAAACGCCCTTTTCCTTTGCATACGGAATTACCGTATCCATATCATATAAAAAGTCCGGCGAGCCGGTGTGTCCCAAAATGTCCACAAGTGGATTGTCGATTATATTCATCCAGGTTTCGGTATGGTCGCCGCCTACTTCCTCTTTATATGTGCAATTATGGATTGATGCAATCACAATATCCATATCCTCAAGAATTTTCTTTGGGATATCCAACTCACCCGATTTGTTCAGAATATTTGCTTCTACGCCGCAAATGAGCTTTACTCCCTCCACCACTCTCGGAAGTGCTTTAAAGTAAAGAAAGTGCCAAAGATGCGGTGCATCAGGCATCTCGGGACCGTGGTTGGTACACGCTACCAGTTCAAGACCTTTATCCCTTGCAGCACACATATTCTCGTACAAAGTGCTATATGCGTGAGCACTTGCGTTTGTATGTGTGTGTGTATCTGTCAAAATGTTCATTCTGTCCCATCCTTTAGTTTTCTTCGTTCATCATACCCATAAGACGATTATTGAGCGCTTCTGCTGCGTTGTAGCCCATTCGTCTTTGCCTGTTGTTCATTGCTGCAATTTCGAATATAACAGCGAGGTTTCGTCCGGGGCGTACCGGAATCGTAAGACACGGTACATCTATTCCCAAAATATTTGTATATGTGTCGGTAAGACCAAGTCTGTCATACTGCTTGTCCTTCTGCCATATTTCAAGCTGAATTACAAGGTCAATCTTCTCGGTATCCTTAACTGCGCCGATACCAAAAATCTTCTTTACATCAACAATACCTATACCACGCATTTCGATAAAGTGACGGATAATCTCCGGCGCACTGCCAACAAGGGCTTTTGACGAAACACGCTTTATCTCAACCGCATCGTCCGCAACAAGACGATGGCCTCGTTTCATAAGTTCAACTGCTGTTTCACTCTTACCTACTCCGCTTTCGCCAAGTATAAGCACACCTTCGCCATACACCTCAACCAACACGCCATGGCGGGTTATACGGGGTGCAAGTTCAACATTCAAAAATGCAATAAGCGCACTCATAAAGCTTGAAGTCGAAAGCTGAGTTCTGAGGACATTTACCTCGTACTTCTTTGCAGATTCCATAAATTCTGCCGACGGCTCAATGCCACGCGTCACAATGACTGCAGGGATACCTCTGCCGAAAAAGTCATCAAGCTTCTGGGACTTTTCTGCACCCGAAAGCCCTTCAAGATAGGTATGCTCA
>JAZQLR010000091.1:0-2816 GCA_045542775.1 Clostridia bacterium | reverse complement strand
CCTCATATATTCTCTTTCAAAAGTCGCAGCAGCCGGGAGGGCGAACCCTCCGGCTGCGATTGAAACTACGCCGTGAATCAGTACACGATTCTGATGATCTTTGTTCTGTCTGCTTTGCTGCCGTTAGCAAGGAAATCCTTGAGCGTTGTGTAGCTGTAACCGGGGTCGTTAACAAGGAAATCAGCCGTTGAGAAATTGGTTGTGCTCGTGCCGGTGAATCCTACGACTACTGTCCAGTGTTGATTACCGTTTGAATTGGTTGCTCCCACGATAACAGGTCTGCCTTCCTTGAGCTGGTTATAGATGGCCTTGAGTATACTGTTAGAAACACCGCAGTTATATGCCTTTGATGTGAGTCCTATGTTGCCGATTGAGCTCCAGTAGAGGTCGTTGTTTGAGTAACGGAGCATGTTCTTGACCTGATGGGGATAAACTGTTCTGCCTGTGTTGTATGAATAAACCATTGCACAGCAAGTGGTTGTACAACCGATAGCCCCGATTGTTTTCGTTCCAATCTTTACGTTCTTCCAACGACTGTCCGACTGTTTCATAAGGGGTACGTTGAGCTTTATCACTTTGCCTGTGGGCTTGGGAGTAGGTGCGGGAGTAGAGGGCTTGTAAGTGCAATACTTGAGGCTTACCCATCCGCCAACCTTGCCGTTAGTACACTTCACATCGGGAGAGTACCCAAATTCGCCGCTTACCTTTGTAACTGTAAAGAGTGTCCCGAATTTAACTGCGCCAACCTTGCCGTAGTTTGTACCTGCACCATAACGAACATTGGAGCCGCTGGTTGAGCTGGGTGTATAAGTACCTGTGGGGTAGTTCGAAGAAGGTGCGGGATTGCTGCTCTTCTTCACACAGTAATCCAAACAAACCCATCCCTTTTGAGTGGTGTTGTTAGCACAGCGTATCGATTCAGTATAGCCCCAATTACCGTTTATTTTGCTCACATAAAACTCAGTGCCTTTGGAAGCGGCCCCTACACGCGACTTTGAGTTAGGCTGAGGGCGAACATTGGAACCGCTGTTTGCGTTTACGCTATATAAACCTGTAGTATACGAAGCCGCACTTGCGGTGATTGCGCACATGCCCAAAATGGTAGCGAGAACAAGGACGATTGAAATAATCTTCTTCATATCAAAAATACCTTTCTTATTAAAATAACTGTATTATGGTTATATCGTGCGGAGAAAAGGGAATGCGAAAAAGGATTGCGAAAAGGGATTGTGAAAATGGGATTGCGCGGGAATGAACTCCATGGTGGTGGTCTGACCACGAACTTGTTATTCAGTATAATTGCCGGTCTGAACACAGGACCATCTCCTTTGCACTTTATTTGTTTTGATTGTGTTTTCCGAGGTGCTTTTGGCGCTTCGGATTTCTGTACCTATAGCATAGCATAAAGATGACCGGCCGTATTTTAAAAAAAAGATACATCAGGTATCAAAAATGTCAATATATAAAATTATTTTTGTCTACATATCAAAATTTTGTCTAACACCTCAAATTTTGCCGTGCGGAATTTAACAATATTCCCTCGAATATCTTTAGTTATCGGCAATTACGGGATGGCAATTCCATGTTATCTATTCACTTCAAATTGTGCAAATTAATGTCTATGTATAAGCAAATATGTTCTAAACACAAAATCCCCCCGCCACACTAAGCGTGACGGGAGGATTTTATCGTTTTATTCAATTTCGTTCTCCGGGAACACAGATTATACAATTAACCTGATTATAAGTTCCTATTTCTTTTATCTCTCAATTATCTGCGTTTAATTTTTGCGAACAAATCGTAGTTATCAAGAAAATCGGCTGTGTAGAGAAGTGAGCTCGTATCGTGATCTTTAGGATTTATGAGCTTTTCTTTTGTTGCCTTATCCGTTATTTTTTCTGTTAGGTCGCGATGAACCTTGTCAAGCAAGGAGTAATCAACTATATAAGGATGCAATTTGCTGATAAACAGATTTTGCTTCGGATTGCCCAACTCAATATATCTGACAAATTGTTGATGCGTTGCTTTTCGCCACGTTCTCGATATCATAAACGCACACCAGCGGGAATGTTCGGCTTTGCTCAAAACATTAAGCTGTTCCTGCGAATATTCCTTGAATTTCTCTGCCTTTTCCGAGAGTTCCCTATAACGTTTTTCAGCATAACACTCTATCCCTTTCAATCTGTATCCTGCAGCAAACATGCGATACGGCAATGAGTAAGCTGTGCATAAAGATGACTCGTGATTATAAGCGTTTCGATAAAACGACGAGAGGCTTTCAAAAACAAAATTGCTTTCTGCAATTACCTCTGGCCTATATCCGAACGTGTTGTAGGAGCAATGGATAAATTCAGCTCTCTTTTCGTTGACATCTTCGATGAGATTATAGGCGGAGAATATTTTTTTCTCTTGACCGAAGCAAAAAAGATTGTAACTGCTCAGCCACGATAAAACGTTATATCCACCGACTTCAAGAAGCTCCGCTGCACGGGCGATTGTATGATTTTTGACTAGAACAGCAATTGTGGGATGTCGGTCGAAGGAATCGTCCGTTACAAGAAGCCAACTGCGGAGCTTTTTTGCAAATTCGATGTTGAATTTATCGCTCTCTGTAGCAACAACAAAATAATTTCCTCGACGCAAAGCATCAAGCATTTTTTCACGACCGGGTTCAGTAGCTTTATCCGACACAAAATCCTGCATCAAAGGATGATTCAGCGGACACGAGAAAAATTCGGGCGTTTTTATGTTGAAGTTATCATCAGGGTTGTCATACAGCGCAATGCATTTGCCTTTTATAGTGTTTTCTGTTTGAG
>JAZQLR010000090.1:0-2815 GCA_045542775.1 Clostridia bacterium | reverse complement strand
GATCAGCGATACCCTCCAATGCGTAGTACTCGCACTGCATGGGAATGAGGACGCTGTCTGCTGCAACCAAAGCATTTACTGTCAGCAGCTCAAGAGAGGGAGGACAGTCCATAAAAATGTAATCATACTCGCTGTACAGAGAGATGAGCGAGTTTTTCAGAACAAAGTGCTTTTTCTCGGAATTCATCAGCTCCACTGATGCAGCAGCCAATTCTTTGCCGGTGGGAATTACATCTCCGTATTCTGTATGTACCACGCAGTCCGCTGCTGCTGTGCCGTTAATAAGCATGTCGTAGGTGTTGGGTCTGGTTGATTTGGAAACACCCATGCCGGAGCTTGCGTTACCCTGTGGGTCACAGTCAACCAACAGAATTTTTTTACCCAACATACTCAGCGCGGCACAAAGATTAACGCAGGTGGTGGTTTTACCCACGCCACCTTTCTGATTTGCAACTGCAATTATCTTTGCCATATCTTTATCTCCAATTTTTTATTAATGGCATTATAACAGCGTTGTTGTTTTATTTCAATGTTTCACATGAAACATTTTTAATTATTTTGCTTTTTCCGTTTCACGTGAAACATTATCCAACCAACATGTCCACGTCTGAGATAGTCAGATTATTATGAACAGCAAGATTTATTCCGTAGCCGATAATTTTTGAGGCATTTCGGACACAGCTGTCGATATCTCTCGGTGTAACGAACATAGCTTCCAGTTCTTTTTCAGAAGAAATAGAGGCCGCGTCAATAACAGTTGGCATACCAACAGCAATAACCGGGACAGCTAAACTTTCAAAAGATAACTGTTCCCTGCTGTTTCCAACGCCTGAACCGGGAGCGATGCCTGTGGAAGAAATCTGTATGGTGGAGCAAAGTCTGGAAATATCAGCTCCGGCCAGGGCATCCACTGCTATAACACAATCGGGCTTAATATGCTCGCAAAGGACTTTGATTTGAAAAGCACTCTCAAGTCCAGTAGTACCTAAAACTCCGGTGCGGCACAGAGCGAGATTATTAAAGGCACTAAAGTCAGAGTCTGAGCTCTGCTTCAAATGTCTGGTGACAAGAATGCTTGAAGCACTTAAAGGCCCAAGAGCATCGGGAGTGATATCGGGGTTACCCAGGGCGGCAATGAGAAAAGAAAATGCATTTTTGGGAAAGCAGCGAGTAAGTATTTCAGCTACTGCATTTACAGCGGACGGAAAAAAATCCGAGCCTCTGTCAAAATACTTTTCCAGACCCAAAGTATAATACCTGCCAATACTCTTTCCAAGAGCCGAAGCACCATGCTCATTTAGTATTTCAACCGATAAAACATCCACTCCGTTTAAAGACTCCTCGCGCACTTTAACACCTTGAAGTGCAGCACCGCTTTTTTCATTCTGTTTCCATAGGGAATAAGCCTCGGAAGCCAGGTCAGTTCTGCAATTTACAAGCATAACAAATCTCCTTGAAAATCAATATATTGTGTATTTTGCCCTTAAAAAAGCAGTTCAATAACAAACTGAAAGGACAGGAGAAAAAAATAAAAAAATATTGAAAAAAAGCTTGATTTTACATAACTTCTCTGCTATAATCTCTAAACGCGAGTTGTAGTAACTCAATTTTATAGGAGGAGGTGGCGATTAAAGCATGGCCAACATTAAATCTTCTGCTAAGAGAGATGAAAAGTCTAAGCAGCTCAGAGCAAAGAACCGCGCTGAGAAGACCGAGCTCAAGACCATGATGAAAAAGTTTGACGCAGCTGTTGCCGAGGGCAACCGTGACAATGCCGTCAGTGCCTATAAAGTTGCAGTTAAGACTGTTGACCGCGCGGCCGGCAAGGGTCTGCTGCACAAGAACAACGCAGCACACAAGAAGTCCGCGATGGCAAACAAGCTCAACGAGATGGCTTAATCTTAATGCAATGAGTTTAAAGGGATGCAGAAATCTGCATCCCTTTGGTCTTTTTATGGGGTTCTATATAAAATTGTAAACTTTTATATTTTCATTGACCGCGATTATGGGAATAATTATAATAATCGGTGGAAGGGAGCGTTAATGCTGCAATGAAAAAATTAATGCTTATAGTAAATCCAAATGCAGGAAAGGGAGCGTACAGAGTCAATTTTGTTGACGGCCTGAATGCCCTTGACCGAGGCGGATATATAACCACACTGTTTTTTACTCATAACCGCGGCGATGCTACCAAATACGTAAAAAAATGCGGCAGCGAATATGATACTGTCGCCTGTATCGGCGGAGACGGTACTCTCAGCGAAGTAATGAGCGGATTGATGCACCTTGAGAAGAAACCTGATCTGGGCTATATTCCCATGGGCACAGCCAACGACGTTGCAACTACTCTGAATCTGCCAAAGAATGATATACTTGGCGCAGTTCAGAGAATTCTGGAAGGAACTCCTCACCCCTATGATGTGGGGGGATTCGGCCCGGACAAGCATTTTGCCTATATTGCAGCCTTCGGTGCATTTACTGAGGCAAGCTATGCAACACCCCAAAGCCAGAAAAAAATGTTTGGCAACCTGGCCTATGTCATTCAGGGAGCGATGCTTTTGCCAAAAATTCGTGCTTATCATACTATTGTGGAGCATGATGCAGGTGTGATAGAAGCAGATCTCATGTATGGCAGTATGTCAAACTCTACTTCCGCAGCAGGTATATTCCGTCTGCCTGAGGAGTTCGTAAGTCTTGGAGACGGAAGAAGCGAACTGGTTTTGATAAAAGACCCAGTGAATATTGAGGGTCTGAGCGAGCTGTTTACCAGTGTTATGACCCGAAAGTATGACAGCGACAAGCTAATAATGCTCCA
>JAZQLR010000089.1:0-9439 GCA_045542775.1 Clostridia bacterium | reverse complement strand
CCCCGACAATAATAATGTGAGATTTTACAGGTATAACATAAGAGTTGATTATCCGGGTTATTACACAACCGAAAATCTTAATGTCCCCATTTTTGAGGGGCAGACCTCTATTCAGCCGGTTGCAATGATTCCTCTGCCGGCAGACGAGGAGAGCGGCAAAAAAATAACCGTGGTCGAAACCGAGCCGGATTTATAAAAGGGAGGTAGGAATTATGGTTGGAACACCGTTTATCCCCGAAACCATAACCGTACATTTGGGACCGCCGGATTCGGATGCCGAAAATGTGACGGTCAGCTTTGCGGATTACATAAAGAATGTAGCGTCAAGTGAGATTTACCCCACCTGGCCCGAAAACGCACTTCGTGCAAATATTTATGCACAGATTTCATACGCACTGAACAGAGTTTATACCGAGTATTATCGGTCCAGAGGCTATGACTTTGACATAACCAATTCAACCGCCTTTGACCAGTCGTTTGTCAGAAACCGTGATATTTTTGAAAGCGTCAGCCGTATTGTGGACGAAATTTTCAATGATTACATAAGGCGACAGGGCTTTGTTGAGCCTCTTTTCGCGGCATTTTGTGACGGCCGCGAGGTAACCTGCGACGGTCTATCTCAATGGGGAAGTGTGGCTCTGGCAAATCAGGGCAGAACCCCGTATGAAATACTGACAAACTATTACGGCAATGATATAGATATTGTTCAGGATGCACCTATTCAGAATATCACTGAGTCCTATCCCGGAGAGGTTCTGGAACTTGGTAGCTCGGGACAGGAGGTCAGGACAATTCAGGTTCAGCTCAACCGCATTTCAAGAGACTATCCGTCTATACCCAAAATTCCGGAGATTGATGGAGTTTTCGGGGCAGAAACAGAAAGTGCGGTAAGAGCATTTCAGGGAATATTTAATCTTGAACAGGACGGACGGGTGGGCAAGGCAACCTGGTATAGTATAAAAAGGATTTTTGTTGCCGTTTCCAACCTTGCCGAGCTTAATTCCGAGGGGATAAGAATTGCGGATATTCCCAAACAGTTTGTTACGGAAATACGCCCCGGCGACCGAGGCAATCCCGTAAGAGTTATCCAGTATTACCTTTCGATTATTGCAGTGTATAATAATGCAATTCCGGCACCGACGATTGACAGTATTTACGGAAACGCAACCCAGAACGCCGTCAGAGCGTTTCAGGGAGCATACGGTTTGACCCAGACGGGAGTTGTCAATGAGGCAACCTGGGATAAAATAACCGAGGTTTACTTGGGTATCCTTGCCCAGAATCCGTCGCAGTTCTTTGTGTCGGAGAGCGTTCCGTATCCCGGTCAGCCGCTCGTTCCGGGTAGCAGCGGTGATGCGGTAAGGGTACTGCAGGAGCGGCTTTCATATATATCGGGACAAAACAGTGCGATTTCACCGGTTGAAGTCACGGGGTATTTCGGAGACCAGACGGTGGCGGCGGTAAACTCATTCCTTGCGTTTGAGGGGCTTCCGCAAAATGGCTTTGTGGGACCCGGTGCGTGGCAGTTGATTGAAGAAGAATATCTTAATTTAAGAGGCGGAGAGGCAAAGACCGCAGGGCAAAGCCCCGGCTCCGCAGTAGGAGGAGAATAAAATGGACGGACAAATTACCAATATAAACAATCCGCATATCCGAAACCGTGAATATACTTCAAGGCTGGACGATTCGGCAAATATCTATGAACTGCAGACCTACCTCAGATATATATCAAGATATATTGACGGTATTCCAAAGCTTAACCCTGATGGTATCTACGGACCGGAAACGGTTGATGCCGTAAAAGCGTTTCAACGCAAAAACGGACTTCCGCCGACGGGAACTGCGGACTATGAAACCTGGACGAGAATTGTTGAGGTGTATGATGACCTGACCCGTCAAAAGGGGCTTCCGCATCTTGTTTCGGTGTATCCGCTTGAGGTTCCTCATCTCAAGGAGGGCGACAATTTTGAAGAGATTTATGTTCTGCAGATTATGCTGCGCCGCATAGCAAAAATTTTCAAAAATATAACAATGCCAGACCTTACGGGGGTGTATGACGCAAAAACGCGGGAGGCGGTACGGGATTTCAGCAGACTTTACGGCAAGGAAAGCTCCAGCACGGTGGACCGTGAATTGTGGAATATTCTTACCGATACATACAATGCGTTTACCCATAACGGGTAATTGTTGACAAAGCATCAATGGTTTGCTAAAATAGACAAAGCAACAAAATGGAGGAAAGCAAAATGAGAATGCGAAGAAAAAAGCACAGGGAGGAACGCCTCGAAAGCTGTGCTGGAATTATGATACAGGATATTTTTGAATATGAGGATAACCTCGCACGGGCGTTTGAAAGAACTGCACCGCTTCACCTTGAGATAGGCTGTGGCAAGGGCGGTTTTATCAGCACACTTGCGGAGCTCAATCCGGATATTAACTATATTGCGTTTGAGAAGAATCTTGATGTTCTTGTTCTGGCGGCAGAAAAAGTTGCGGCAAAGGGTTTAACCAATGTGAAGTTTGTCCCCGGTGATGCCGAGGCTCTGGGCCAGCTAAGCGAGCAGCAAAGTGCCGAAAGGCTTTACATCAACTTTTGCGACCCGTGGCATAAATGGGCGCACCGTAAAAGACGGCTCACCCACGAGAGGTATCTTGCAATTTACGAACGGCTTATGAAAAGTGGTGGTGAGATACATTTTAAAACGGATAATGCACCGCTCTTCGAATTTTCGCTTAACTCGTTTTCGGATTACGGGATGAAATTAAAAAACATTACCCTCGACCTGCATAACAGCAGATTTGAAGGTAATGTTATGACCGAATATGAAAAACTGTTTTCGGAAAAAGGTCAGCCGATTTACAGATGCGAGGCTATTTTCTGCCAACGGTAAATCTGGGGGTAAGGAATATCAGCAAAAACATTGCAAGCTGGGCTGCGATGAATGAAACATAGTCGTATCCCGTCTTAAGCATAGGCTCCAGAAATCTTGTGGGGAGAAACAGCCACATATACATAAAGAATCTGTTGTGGTACAAAATCCCCGAAATGATTGTATAAAGTGTAAAACTTATAAGGGTCGGGATAAAATATTCCGCTGCGGTAAAGCTGTCAAGATAAAGCTTTGACCAACTTTTAAAGGTAATAAACAAAAACAGCATAAGCGATGCAAGGTTAAGGATAAAGCATACAATCGGATTAGGCAGAGCCGAATCTCTGTATATCATAAGCGAGAATATGACCGAACATATTATACCGAATAAAAAGACTTTAAGTGTTTCAAAAAAAGTTCTGCGTACTATATACATAAAAACCATCCTTAAATTATATGTTGTATGTATTTTACCACAACCATGCAAAATATGCAAGGATAAATATTTAAAAAATAAAATAAAAAAACAGTTGACAAACGGGGAAAGCTGTGATAAAATAGCTCAGGTAAAGCAGAAGGTCCGCTTCTCCCCTCAGCTTACGGCGAAAGGGTCAAAAGATTTTGATTTTTTGAGTGCGGAGCTTTATGCTTCCGCACTTTTTTGTTTTTTCAAAACGGTGCAGACTGTTTCGGAGGTGTTTAGGTATAGCTAAGCAGGAGTTAATGATTAACGAAGAAATCAAAGACAAAGAGGTTCGCCTTATAGGCCCCGATGGTGGACAGCTGGGCGTTGTTTCTGTAAAGGAAGCACTCGCTATGGCAGATCAGCATAATCTGGACCTTGTTAAGATTGCGCCGCAGGCAAAACCGCCCGTTTGCAGAATTATGGATTACGGCAAACATAAGTTTGAGCTTGCAAAGCGTGAAAAAGAGGCAAAGAAGAATCAGAAGGTTATCGCAATAAAAGAGGTTCGTTTAAGCCCCAATATTGATGACCACGATTTCAACACAAAGGTTAATCAAGGCATTAAGTTTTTAAAGGCGGGCGACAAGGTTAAGGTTTCGGTACGCTTCAGAGGCCGTGAGATTACCCACAGCGCAAGCGGTAAGGAACTTTTGCTTAAGGTCAAGGATGCAATGGCTGAATTCGGCGTTGTTGAAAAGGACATTAAGATGGAAGGCCGCAGTATGGCTATGTTTGTTTCACCAAAGAAAGCATAAGGCTGTTTGCAATTTGGACAAAAGCTTTCAAAAGTTTATTTATGGAAGGAGAATAAAAGATGCCTAAAATTAAGACACACAAAGGCTCTGCAAAACGTTTCGGCGTTACAAAGAACGGTAAAATCAAAAGAGGTAAGGCTTACAGAAGCCACATTCTCAACAAGAAGTCAACAAAGAGAAAAAGAAAGCTCAGAAAGGGCGGCTACCTTGCAACTGCAAATGCTGCTACAATCAAGAGCATGATTCCCTACAAATAAGAAGCACAGCTTCGGGTTTGCCGGGGGATTGATAGCAGTTCGCAGAATATGCGACGGATTTTACAGGCGGAGAAATTCCGTATAATTGTTTAGATGAAAGGAGTCTTTAGACATGGCAAGAGTTAAAGGTGCTATGAACACCAGAAAAAGACATAAGAAAATATTGAAATTAGCTAAAGGATACAGAGGCGCGAAGAGTAAGCTCTTCAGAACTGCAAATCAGGCAGTTATGAAGTCGCTCACATACGCATACCGCGACAGAAAGCAGAAGAAGAGAAACTTCAGACAGCTTTGGATTGCCCGTATCAACGCTGCAACAAGAGCAAACGGTATGAGCTACAGCGTATTTATGAACGGTCTCAAGAAGAACGGTATTGAGATTAACAGAAAGATGCTTGCAGAAATTGCGGTATCTGACCCCGCAGCTTTCGCTAAGCTGGTTGAAAAGGTTAAATAAAAATGTTCTTGAAAAAGTTATATCGCGCACGCGATATAACTTTTTCGTACATAATAGAAAAATGACGGCAATTGACACAATTCGCTGTCAGGAGGGCGTATAATATGAGAGAAGAACAGATATACAATCCGGTTTCCGGTATTAATCAGATGATTGATGACATAGAAAGCTTTATCAACCCTATGGTATTCAACTTTCAGCCAATAATACGGCTTATGGGAATGATAAACCTGTTTTTGGTCATTGCTTTATTTGCAGGTCTTTTATGCTATCTTGTATTTGTCAGAAAGCATAGCATAATGAAAAAGCTTGCAGACAACAGAACCTACATTTTTGCAGGAATAATGCTTGCAATTTATGCGTTTCTGACCGAAACACCGGTGAAGCTTGGTCCGTACATTAGTTTTAACTTTGCGCTTTTTGTTATGCCCGTTTTTGCAAAGAAAATGGGGCCGCTTATGGCGTGTGCATTTGGTATACTTCAGTATGGTGTTTCATTTGTCATGCACAGCGGCGAAGCATTTAGCTTAGCAACGCTATTGCTTGCCGGAATAAGTGGTATGCTTTACGGCAGATTTCTTTATGCACGCGAAACTACCTATTTAAGATGTCTGTGGACAAAGTTTATTGTTAATATGGTGTGCAATGTAATATTTGTTCCTATGCTTGTTGGCGATAGCCTGACTGCAGAAGTGGCAAATGCTATTACCCACAACATTGTTTCGAATATAGTGCTTGTTCCGCTTCAGGCTCTTCTTATTTATGCAGCACTGGTTGCATACAAAAAAGTTGAGATTGCGCTTAAAGAGGATTAAAGCTGATGATAAATGATATATCCGCAAAGGATAACAAAAATCTTAAGCTGATAAGACAGCTTAAAAAAAAGAACGGCAGAGAAGTAAGCAATATGTTTATTGTCGAGGGTAGAAAAATAGTGCTTGAGGCGCTCGAATATGCGGCAGATGATATTTGCTTCGTAGTGGCAAGCGATGAATTTTGCCTAAGAGAGCCGCAGCTGGTTGAAAAATGTGATGAGGTGTGCGGCAGGATTTACCGTGTTTCCAAAAGCATATTTGACGAGTTGTCGGATACCGATACACCGCAGGGTATACTTGCTGTAATGGAGCAAAGTGCCAAGGAGTTTATCCCCGACATAAATTCTGAAAGAATTCTTGTTCTTGACGGGGTTTCGGAGCCGGGTAATATGGGAACCATAATCCGTACTGCCGAAGCAATAGGCTTTGACGGGATTTACCTGATGAAGGGCTGTACCGATGTGTATGCCCCCAAAACCGTAAGGTCCACAATGGGCTCGGTTTTTCGTGTGAAAATGAAAAGCGGTTGCTCGGTTGAAAATCTTATGGAACTGAAAAATATGGGTTTTTCAGTGATTGCAACAACTCCCTCAGGAAGTGTTGCGCTTGAAGAATATGATGCACCTTTAAAGTGCGCAGTGGTTATCGGCAATGAGGCTCACGGCGTAAGTGACGAGGTTATGGAAATTGCCGACGAGAAAATAAAGATTACTATGGGCGGAATGGCAGAATCCCTCAATGCTGCGATTGCGGCAGGGATAGTTATGCACTGGCTTAAAAATTAAAGCCGCAAATACAGGTCTGCCCGATTTTCGGAGAGAAATAAATATGGAACTCTTATACGAAATATGGCTTCACACAATCTGCGATTTTGACCCGGGGCTTGCAGCAAAGGTTGTTCCGCGGTTTGAACGCCGCAGAATGGGGTTTTCTTCTCCGGAGCTGAATATGCTGGAACTTCGTGATGCAGGCGTTTCCGAAAAGATTGCTGACAGAATTGGCGAGCCTGAATATTTTAAGAAAGCTACCGGTATAATTGAATATTGCAGGGATAATGGAATACGGATTATAACACAAGAATCCGAGGAATATCCCGAAGTGTTGCGGAGCACAAGTGTTGCACCCAGACTTTTGTTTGCCAAAGGCCGCAAGCTGGAACTAAACGGTGTGGCAAGTGTTTCGGTTTCGGGCAGCCGCAGACCATCCGACCAGGGCAAGGTTATAGCCAGAGGAATTGGCAGAAATCTTGCCGAAAAAGGAATTGTAACGGTCAGCGGAATGGCTGAGGGTATAGATGCCGAGGCGCATTGGGGCGCAATCGAGGGCGGCGGTATAACCATTGCCGTGCTTGCCGGCGGTGTTGATATGATTTATCCCAAAAGCAACCAAAAGCTATACCGTGAAATAATCAAACACGGAACAGTTATTTCGGAAAGACCGCCCGGAACTGTAGGGAGAGACTATTTTTATCAGCAACGCAACAGACTTGTTGTGGGGCTTGGGTTTGGCACGGTTTTTGTTGAAGGTGAGAGAAAAAGCGGAACAGCAATGACGGCAAGGCTTGCTCTTGAAAATGACCGCGATATATTTGCTGTGCCGGGCAATCCTATGAATCCAAATGCAGGACTGCCGAATCAATTGATAGCGGAAGGCGCAATCGTGGTGAATACTCCCGATGTTCCTGCTGAGTACTATCGAACACAAAACCCTGAACTTTTCAAAAATATTCCGCAAATTCCGGTGTTTGAAGAACCCGAAAAAGCGGTTTTGACAGAAGAAGATAAAATTGTAAAATACTTGAGAGAAAAGGGCGAGGCTATTGCCCTTGACAAGATTTCAGAGACTCTCGGAATTGCAGTAAGCACATTAAGCGGCAAACTGACAGTGCTTGCAATCAAAGGCATTGTACGGCAGGAGAGCGGAAATCGGTATATAATTGCTAAAAAATAGAGTGGAGGCTGACAGATGGCTACAGCTGAAAAAGAGACTAAGAACAAGAAAAAGTATCTTGTTATAGTTGAGTCGCCTGCAAAGGCAAAAACAATAAAGAAGTATCTAGGCTCAAAGTACGAGGTAACTGCGTCTATGGGACACCTTCGTGATTTGCCCAAAAGCCAGCTTGGCATTGATTTGGAAAATGATTTTGAGCCGAAATATATAACAATCCGTGGCAAGGGCGACCTTGTTTCAAAACTGAAAAAAGATGCAAAGAATTCGGCAAAAGTATTCCTTGCAACTGACCCTGACCGTGAGGGGGAGGCGATTTCGTGGCATCTTGCGGCACTTTTGGATGTTGATCCCGACACCGATTGCCGTATCACATTTAACGAAATTACCAAAACTGCGGTAAAGGAAGCAATTTCAAAGCCTCGTGCCATTGATGCTGATTTGGTTGATGCCCAGCAGGCGCGCAGAGTTCTTGACAGAATTGTGGGTTATCAGCTTAGTCCCCTGCTTTGGAAAAAGGTTAAAAAGGGTCTTAGCGCAGGTCGTGTTCAGTCGGTTGCAACTAAACTTATAGTCGACAGGGAACGGGAGATAGAAGCGTTCTGTGAGGAAGAATACTGGACGGTTGATGTGAAGCTTACCAACGAAAAAGGCAAGCTCCCGTTTGTTGCAAAATTCTACGGAAAGAACGCAAAAACCAAGATGAAGCTTTCTGACGAAAAAACCGTACTCGGTATTGTTGAAAAGCTGAAGAATTCTTCATATACGGTTGACAGCGTTACCCGTGGCGAGAAAAAGAGATATTCTGCTCCGCCGTTTACTACAAGTACACTCCAGCAGGAGGCTGCCAGAAAGCTTGGCTTCACTGCAAAGCGTACAATGGCAACAGCGCAGCAACTTTATGAAGGTGTTGATATTAAGGGCAGCGGAAGTGTCGGTCTTATAACCTATATGAGAACCGACTCGCTCAGAATTTCTGCTGAGGCACTTTCGGATTGCCGTAATTATATAGGCAAGGCGTACGGCGATGGCTATGTTCCGGCAAAGCCTAAGTTCTATAAGTCAAAGAAGACCGCTCAGGATGCTCACGAAGCAATCCGTCCGACTTCTATGGCGTTTGAACCGGAAAAAATCAAGGACTCTCTTAAAAGTGACCAGTACAAGCTGTATAAGCTTATCTGGAACAGATTTGTTGCAAGCCAGATGCCCGATGCGGTTCTTGATACCGTTCAGGCAGATATAAAAACCGATAAATATGTACTCAAGGCAACCGGCTCAAATGTTAAGTTTGACGGCTTTATGGCGGTATATGTCGAGAGCGTGGACTTCATCGAGGAAAAAGAGGGTAAAATTCCTAAAATCGAGGAGGGACAAAGCCTCCTGTTTAAGGAAATCGACCCCAAACAGCACTTCACCCAGCCTCCGGCAAGATATACCGAGGCGTCGCTTATCAAAACAATGGAGGAGGACGGTATCGGCAGACCGAGTACCTATGCTCCCACCATTACAACAATAACCGGACGAGGTTATGTTGCCCGTGAGGGTAAATCATTGTTCCCGACAGAGCTTGGCACAATCGTTACCAAGTTGATGGAGGACTATTTTGCGGATATAGTTGATGTTGAATTTACAGCGAATATGGAAGAAAACCTTGACAGGATTGAGGACGGCAACACACCGTGGCAGGAAATAATCCGTAATTTCTATGGCCCGTTTGCAAAGACACTCGGTGCGGCAGAAGACGCAATAGGCAAGATTGAGGTTCAGGACGAGGTTTCGGATGTAGTGTGCGAAAAGTGTGGCAGAATGATGGTTTACAAGCAGGGAAGATTTGGTAAGTTCCTTGCCTGCCCCGGCTATCCCGAGTGCAAG
>JAZQLR010000088.1:0-2685 GCA_045542775.1 Clostridia bacterium | reverse complement strand
TGGCACGGAGCTTGGTCATATAGACGTCGATGGTTCTCGTGCTTGTCTGGGTATCCACGTCCCAAAACTCGTCCATCAGCTGGGTGCGCGTAAAAGTCTTTTTCGGATAGGACAAGAGCTTATAAAGAAGATCGAACTCTCGTGCCGTGAGGGATATCTCATCACCACCAAGTGTTGCACTTCTCTCGTCCGCATCCATTACGAAATTGCCAACCTCAAGACGACGGCTTGAAGCGATCTTGGAACGGCGCAAAAGCGCGCCGATGCGCAGAAACAGCTCGTCAAGGTCGATTGGCTTAGTCATATAATCGTCGATACCGATGCGGAATCCTCTCTGCTTGGACGCGAAATCGTCACGGGCGGTCATAAACAATATCGGTATATCATTATTGAGCGAACGCACGGTCTTTGCAAATTCAAAACCATCGATGTTCGGCATCATAATATCCGAAACAATGCAGTCAAAGGTGTTCTTATACATCTCGTCGTAAGCACTCTCGGCATCGAGGCAGCCAATTGCCTCATATCCGCTATTATTGAGAAACGAACATACGGAACGGTTCAGATCTCGGTCATCCTCTACAATTAGAATTTTGAACATATCTATCTCCTGAAAATATTTTTATTGAATTTTGCCGCAGGGCAAAATTCGTGCGTGAAGAAAGCTATTTTCGGTTTAAGAATGAATAAAACCTTCACGCTATCCTCACAAGGGCGCATTTTTGCTTTGATACCTCTATTATAACATGGAAATGTTAAAGTTTTGTTTGTGTTTTCGCCTTTTTCTAAAAATCTCCAATATATTTTAGCATTTTTCTACTTGATTTGAACAACACAAAACACCAAAAGTGTTGAATTCAGAAAAGGCAACGCCGCATTTGGCGTTGCCCGAAATATTATACTAAGCTTGTCTTTTTGAGAACCACTTTGCTGATTGCACCAAGGCCGAATGCAAACATCGCACCGCCTGCTGCACACAGCACTACATTGATGATGGTAGAACCAAGGGGCGTGACCATAGAAACCATCATAAAGAGAAGCATACCGCCGCCGAGCGAGCCGTGTTTTTACGCCTCGCTTAGGTTGTTTATTTTCATTATTTTTTTGCCGCTTCGTAACGAGCGTTAGCCGCTTTGGTTCTTGCGTTGGCTGTGTTAGCTCTTGCAGCGTTTTCCTCTCGCATCTTTGCAGTTCTCTCAGAAGGACTCATATGCGCATCATCCCAAGACTTCTTCGCATCAGCCTTTGCCTTCGCATAGGTGTTATGACCTCTGTTTTCCTCAAAGTTTGCTTTTGCCTCAGCCTTTGCCGCCTGAAATTCTGCTTTGTCTGCCGCGTGCTGTGCCTTGGTGCTTTCCTTCATATCACCGAATGCCTTCTTAAAAAATGCCTTGACTCCCATTATAATCTATCTCCTTTTTATTACTTATTCATGATTTTGTCGCTGAGTTTCAGAATTTCAGCGCCGTACTTCTTCTTGCGCGAATTCAGAATGCCCTTATACATCGGATAGGTGAGAAGCGCCATACCAAGTCCGAGGGTACCGATTGCAATTCCGGGAATAAGTGCGCTTGTAATGCCAATTGCTGCACCGATATCGGTCATCACGAGGCTCATACCTGCGCCCATAACAATGGCGGAAATGCTTCCGAAGATGTATGCAAATACGTTTGCGGGGCGCTTTACCTTAGAGTCAAGCTCGCGGAGTGCGTCAAGCTCCGAGGGAGCCTTTTCCATGTACTGCGTGCGAATTTTCTGTGCCATAAACTGCTGATCATTCTTATTCATAATAAATACCTCTCTTTGTTTGTTGTTTATTGTTTACAAGCATATTATACTATGCCGATGTTTTTGATTGTTTTGTGAAACGTTTGCGTTTTGTTAATCCTGAAATATTTTAGGATTTCATGATTTCTTCGGACAAGCGAAGAATTTCGGGTGTCAGCTCTGCCTTGGTTTTACGTGCGATTCGTCTGTAAATCGGGTAGGCTGGGATCATAATGATTGTACCAAGCACCATCAAGAGAACTGTGAGCCAAGCCGCGCCCGTGAACACGTCAAGGAAGAAGCACATTCCGATACCGAAGACAAGCGCCCCTACGATACCGAAGCAAAGGCTTTCAATCGTACCTGCCATTTGTACGCGCAGGTCGAGCTTTTTGAGCCTTTCAAGCTTGCTTTTCTCATGGGGCATATATTTTCTTCTGATGTTTTCGACTTCCTTGTTTCTCGCCGCCGAATAATTGTAGCTAAAAGTGTTGTTTTCCATAATACTCCTGTTTCTTGTCGTTAATTGTGACATTATTATACGATACCGATTTTTGAGTTTTGTTTGGGAAATGTTGCTGAAATGTTATAAAAACGAGTTTTCAACAAAAAAAGGATAGGCTTTACACCTATCCTCAATTTGTATTATGTTATGTATCTTTCTGCTCGTCGGTGAAGGTCTTTTCCAAGTCCTCGTGATGCCTTGCCATGTATCCGAGTAGCTCCTTCATCTCCTTGGAGTTGTTTCTGCTGTCCTCTTGCGGAACGATGTTTCCGTGCCATAGCTCTTTTATCATACTTTTCATAGGTTGTACCGCCTGTTAGCACAACAACATACCACAGAAGAGAGAGGAAGTCCAGCACTTTTCCGAAAATAAATCCAACTTTTTTCACCGAGCGTTTTCTTTGCTTACTCCG
>JAZQLR010000087.1:0-8559 GCA_045542775.1 Clostridia bacterium | reverse complement strand
CTTAAAATGTTGATTTTAACTGTTTTGTTTATAACAATGACAATGCAGGAGGTTTCCTACGGTAATGCTTTTACTGAAAGAGCGGTTACAGTTATCATCAATGACGAAGTAATAGAGTTTGACGAACCGGCGAGACTAATTAATGCAAGAACAATGGTTCCTATGCGCAAAATTTATGAGACGCTTGGCGCAGCAGTTCAATGGGTCGATGAGGCACAGCTGATTATTGCAACCTTTAAGACAAGCATTATCGCAATGGAAATTGGCAAAAAGACCTTTGATATAACAGAACTTCTGACCGGCGAAACAAGAACAATTGAACTTGATGTTCCGCCACAGGTTGTGGGAGTTGGAACAACACTTGTACCCGTCCGTGCTATATCCGAAGCACTCGGCAAAAATGTAGATTGGGATGATAAAACCTCTACGGTTATAATTACCGACAAACAGTAAAGCTGGGAAGTGATTCAAATGCGTTCTTTGCAAAGAAGATTTATTGAATATTTTGCATCAGAAATAGCCTTGTCACTTGTTGGAACATTCTTTTTGAATTTTATTGTAAAAAAAGTAACAGGGGCAATGGCAATTTGCGTAATGCTGCTTTGTTTAGTGTTAAACATAATTTACATTCACAGATGCCTTATGTCGCATATATACCGTGCTAATAAAAAAAGTATTTAAGGGTCAATGTTAAGGTTTTTCTTGTCTTTGCGGCGATAAATCTTGTGATGGCAAGGCTTAGCCTTGAACCGTTTTATACATGGCTGTTCCTACCTTATAAGATCTTTACAATTCTTGGCGCAGGCAAGGTGCTTTCAGCTGTTGTTGTCAATTTGATAATGCTGTTTTTTATACTGATTGTGCCTCGGAGTGTTGCGCCAAGCAAAAAACGGCGTTCAAGGCACAGTATACGCAAATAACCTTCAAACATCTGCTTTTTAAGCGGATGTTTTTTTATGCCGCGTTTCGGGCAAAATATGACATATTGGTTTTAAATTTTGTGGGGTTTGTTTCCCCACGGCTTAAGGAGAAAGCGTTATGTCAAATAAAATAATGTTTTATAACGGAGAAATTATAACTGCGGACAAAGATAATACTGTATGCGAGGCACTGTTGGTTGAGGATGATAAAATAATCTATGCTGGCAGTACCAATAAGGCGAGGTGTCTTGCCAAAGGCGAGGCTGAGGAGATAGACCTTCGTGGCTGTGCTGTTTTACCGGGATTTATAGATTGCCATATTCATATGGCGGTTGCAGAGGCAAAATCGGAAACTCAAGTCGGTGTTACTCGAAATGATGGAGTAAATACAATTGAAAATTTGCTTGAAAAATTAGGTGAAGTTGCAAAAACAAAAAAGCCTGATGAATGGATAGTAGGGAGCGGTTACAATCCCGAACAGCTTGAAGAAAAACGGCATATAACAGCAGAAGAACTTGACAAAGTTGTGCCTGATAATCCGGTTATGCTGGTTCATGTAAGCGGACATCTGAGTATATGTAATTCCAAAGCGTTTGAGCTTGCCGAAAAATCAGGTCTTCAACTCCCGTCGGAGCATACTTCAAAAACTACAAACGGAAAGCTGACGGGTCTTGTAAAGGAAACAGCACATTTTATGATGCTTAAAAATTCGCCTATTCTGCCATCAGACGAGGCGTTAGTTAACGGAATACAAAGCTTCACCCAAAAGCTTTTGAAAAACGGTATTACTTCGGTTCACGATGCCGGAGGTTACGGTGACGCTACATTCCGCACCCTGCAACAGGCAAACCGGTTCGGTGTTTTAGGTTGCCGGACATACACAATGCTGTGGACTCTTTTTGGTAAAGATGCGCAAAAAGAAAATGCAAAAACAATGCTTAATTCCGGTTTTTTTACCGGTTACGGCAACGAGATGTTAAAAACCGGTCCACTTAAAATAATGGTTGACGGCTCTGCGGTAGGCGGCACTTGTGCAACCTCAACTCCGGTCGCCGGCAACGATGCAGTATACCCCACAACTTTTGAACAAAAGGAACTGGATGAAATTTTTATACAAGCACACAAAGCCGGATTTCAGCTGACAGCACACGCCGCAGGTGATAAGGCTATTGATATGGTTTTAAACTCGTATGAAAAGGCGATGTCCTTGTATCCTCGACCCAATCCAAGGCATAGAATAGAACATTGTTTTTTGTGTACCGAGGAACAGATTAAAAGGATAAAGACTCTTGGAGTTATCCCGATTCCCAATCCCGGCTTTTTGTCGGTGTGGGGAGGTGTTTTCAAAAAGTATTACGGCAACCGTGAGGAATGTATAATTCCCCTTAAAAGCTTTGTAAATATGGGGATAATTACTCCGTTTGGCTCAGATGCAATGGTCATTGACGAATATTCACCGTTTCTGGGTATAGCGGCGGCAATGGAAAGACGAGACCTTTCAACCGGAGTGGAAATATCTCCCGGCCAGACCATTGACCTGATGCGGGCGATTAAATGCTACACAGCATTTGGAGCCTATGCGTCTTTTGAGGAGGATATAAAAGGCAGTCTTCAGGCGGGTAAGCTTGCAGATTTGGTTGTTCTGTCAGACTCAATAATCGGCAAAACACCGGACAATATACGCAAACTAAAGGTTTGTTCCACATATCTCGGCGGAAGAAAAATGTGAGTTAAAACACCGGAATTTTCCGGTGTATTTTTTTGCAGTATTTTTTGTAAAATACCTTGCAGATTTCAAAGGTCTATGCTATAATGTTAAAATACAGTTAAAATGCGTAAAGTGTCGGCTTATGCCGATTTACAATCTGATAAAAAACGAAACCTGGTGTTAAATATATGAAAAATGAAAATACCCGCGCCCTGCGTGAGGGAGCTATGATGGTGGCGCTCACCGCATTGCTTATGCTGATGAACCGGTTTGTTCCGTTGTTCTCGGTTATAGGTGTATTTGCTTGCGGAGTTCCAATGGCGGCGCGTGCGGCACGGAACGGATTTAAAATTATAATTCCTGTAGTTACAGCAGTATTTTTTGTAGCTGTTCTGCTTGGTGACGGTGTTGTTGGTGCAATATCCACTATTCTTGTATCGGTTCTTCCCGGTGCGGTTGCAGGTTATATGCTTGGCAGACGCAAATTGTTTTTTTACAGTATATTTGCAACTTCGCTTGTAGTATGCCTTGGGTGGGTCTTTGAACTCGTGGTTATCGAATTCCTTATAGGCAAAGGCATTGACGAAATGTTTGCCGAGGCAATCGAGCAAACTAAGGCAATTATGAGCGGTGTTACGGATGCCCTTGGTGAAAAGCTTGCACAAAACAGCGAGATATCACCTGATACCTTGATGAAAACATTGTTTGAGGCTCTGGAATTCACAATGCGTCTTTATTTCCCGTCTATTGTGGTTATAAGCTCGTTGTTTGCCGGATATATAATTGTTCGCATCTCGGGATTTGTTATCAGGCGTGCAAAGCTTGCACCGGTGACAATATTGCCGTTTTCACATCTCCGTGCCACAAGGGGTATGGCGGTGCTATCGGTAATTGCGTATCTTTTGTTTATGTTTGTTGGTGTAGAAGGCTCGTTTGGGGCAGTCCTTGCCAATATTGTCCTTATAATGCATACAATTCTTGCCGTTTGCGGTCTGTCATTTATTGATTTTAAGCTGAAAGGCGTTATTAAATCAACACCTGCCAGATTTTTGATTTACGGCGCAGTTATGATGTTTGGCGGAATACTTATGAGTATAATTTCCAACATTCTGATAATAATCGGAATATTGGACAGCGGTCGTGATTATCGCGGACTTGGAGCCTATAACGGCTTTTAAGTATGGAGGTTTGAAATGAAAATTGAAAATAAATCGGCAAACAGCTTTTTTAATACAAAGCGCCGGTATATAAAGATTGCAATTTATGCGGTAGTGTTACTTGCCCTTGGTTTTGTCCTTTTAACCGAAAAGCAAACAGAAGGGCTATGGGTTCTTGCTATTTCCGCCTGTTTTTTGGCATACGAGATATATCACATCAAGAAGAGCCAAAAGGAATTTATAGGATACATCGAGCATCTGGATTTTTGCCTTAATGACAATTCCAGAGGTACGCTTTTTAACTATACTGCGCCGCTTGTTGTTACCAATATGTCGGGTGAAATTACCTGGTATAACGATAACTTCCGCAAAGCAGTTGACCAGGGCGGATTGTTTGGCACAAAGGTCAGCGACCTTGTTCCGGAAATTCAGATAAGCAAGTTTACCCAAAGCGAGGAACAAACCCACATCAACCTTAAAATAGGCGAAAACCATTATGAGGTCTGGGGTAATGTTGCCCACGCCAACACCACCAAACCCGGTGGCAGAAGCGACCTTGTGGTTATTTATTTTATAGACAAGACCGAAGAGGTTCATGCAATAAAGCTTCGTGAAGATGAGCGGATGATTGAGTGCGTAGTGATTATTGATAACTATGATGAAGTTTTAAAGGAAACCGCAGACTCCAACCACGGCGCACTTCTCGGCGAGATTGAGCAGAAGGTCAATGCATGGGTTGCTCTCGGCAATGGTATTCTCAGAAAGTATGAAAGAGATAAGTTTATTGTATTTTTCAGCAACAAGGATTTTGCCAGAATCATGGAAAACAAGTTCAGCGTTCTTGATGAGGTTCGTGCGATAAACTTTGAAAATAAAATTCCCGTAACCCTTAGTATCGGTGTTGGTAAATCCGGCGCTGATGTTATGGAAAACGATAAATATGCCCGTCTTGCGATTGATATGGCACTTGGTCGAGGCGGTGACCAGGTGGTTATCCGTGAGGGCGATGATTTTAAATTCTTTGGCGCAAAAACCAGAGAAGTTGAAAAACGCACAAAGGTTAAGGCAAGAGTTGTTGCACACGCTCTTCGTGAGCTTATTGACCATTCGGGTAAGGTGTTCATTATGGGACACTCAAATTCGGATATGGACAGTATCGGTGCATCAATAGGTCTTTTTAAGGCGGTTAAAAGCCGTGGCAAGGACGCATATATAATTTCAAACCGCCAGACGAGCAATGCCAAAATTCTGATTGATGAATTTTCAAAGCAGAGCGAGTATGAAGATGCGTTTATTTCTTCTGAGCAGGCACTTAATCTGTTTAATGCCGAATCGCTGGTTATAGTGGTGGATGTTCACCGCCCGGGAATGGTGGAATGCAGCGAGCTTTTGCAGCACGCAAAAGAAGTTGTGCTTATTGACCACCATCGCCGCAGTGAGGACTTTATTGAAAATGCAGTTCTTGTTTATCACGAGCCTTATGCATCGTCTACCTGCGAAATGATAACCGAAATTCTCCAGTACATTCAGGACGGACAGCGTCTTAACAAGATGGAGGCAGAAGCACTTTATGCCGGCATCTATATGGATACAAAAGGCTTTACCTTTAAAGCCGGTGTCAGAACTTTTGAGGCGGCATCGTATCTCAGACGAATGGGCGTTGATACGGTAAGTGTACGCAGGCTCTTTAAAACCGATTTGCAAAACTATGTTGCCAAAGCCGACATTATCAAGACGGCGGAAATATACCGTGACAATATTGCATTTTCATATCTTTGTGAAGAATGCCCCAATATCTCGGTAACCGTGGCTCAGGCAGCCGACGAACTGCTTGATATATCCGGAATTGAAGCATCGTTTGTAATTGCGAAGAATGGCAGCCGTATTATGATAAGCGGCAGATCGCTGGAATCGATAAATGTTCAGGTTATACTCGAAAAGCTGGGTGGCGGCGGACATATTACGATTGCCGGTGCACAGCTCGACGATGTTTCGGTTGAGGAAGCAACAGATATGCTCAAAAACGCGATTGATGAGGTTCTCAACCAGTAATTGAAAATTGATTGAAAGGAATGATATAAACTATGAAAGTTATACTCACACAGGATGTAAAAGGTCAGGGCAAAAAAGGCGACCTTATAAATGTAAGCGATGGTTATGCACGCAATTTCCTTTTCCCGAAAGGTGTTGCAATTGAGGCAAACAAACAGGCTCTTAACGAGCTTGAGGGCAAAAAGGGTGCTGAAGCATACCGCAGAAATCTTGAGGAAGAAAAGGCTCGTAATATTGCTGAAAGAATGAAGGAAATCACAGTTAAGATGTCAGCAAAAGCAGGTGCCGGCGGCAAGCTTTTCGGTTCAATAACTTCAAAGGATGTTGCCGAGGCTCTCAAAGCTCAGTTTAAAATTGATATAGACAAAAGAAAGATTGAACTCAAAGACGGTATAAAAACCTGCGGAACAATCGAAGTTCCGGTTAAACTTTATACCGGAATTTCCGGCTCGTTCAAGGTGGAAGTTACAGAGCAGAAATAAAAGAAATTATTTTTGAAAGAAGGAGGGATTACATTGGAAATACGGCAGGATATTGAAAATATAGAAGGTTTTGAAACTCCCGTACCGGAACGGGCAGTTCCGTACAGCCGTGAAGCCGAGTTATCGGTTCTTGGGGCAATGATGCTTGATGCGCAATGTATTCCCGAAGCAGTAAATATATGCAAGGCAGACGATTTTTATATTGAACGCCACAAAGAACTGTTTCTTACTATTTATGAACTGTTCAACATAGGTAAGCCGATTGACATTGTCACAATTAAGGAACAATTGACCTTCCGTGGAAGCTTTGATAAGGTTGGCGGTCTTGGCTTTGTTATGGAAACAATGCATATGGTTCCCACAACAAGCAATATAAAGCACTATGCAAAAATAGTAGCTGAAAAAGCGACCTTGCGTAAGCTGATTAAAATGGCGGATAAAATATCCGATTCCTGTTATCGCGAAACCGACGAAGTTGAGAGTATTCTCGGCACAGCCCAGCAGGAAATGATAAATATCACAGCCGAGAATCAAGGTAAGGGCCCTGTTCATATTGCTGCCCCGCTTGGTCAGTTGGTCGAAAACATATCCGAGCTTTCCAATAAGGGCGAGGATGTAACGGGTATTTCTACCGGTTTTATTGATATCGACAAACGAACCGCAGGTCTCCATGGTTCGGAACTTATCATCATTGCGGCTCGTCCGGGCGCAGGTAAAACCAGCTTTGCACTTAATATTGCGCAGAATGCAGCGATAGGGAGCGGTGCAACAGTTGCGATATTCAACCTCGAAATGCCGGCGGTTCAGCTTGTTGCAAGAATGCTGTCAAGTGAATCAATGGTTACGGCTGAAGCTATAAAAAAAGGTGACATCAAGGATGATGAGTGGGAGAGAATAGGTGAGGCGGTAGATGTTCTTGGAAGCTCCAATATTTATATAGATGATACCTCAACCATTACGGTTGAAGAAATCTGCGCACGCTGCCGCAAGCTTAAGCTTGAACACAATCTTGGAATGGTTGTTATCGACTATATCCAGCTTATAAGTGATAACCGTAAAGATGGAAACCGAATGAAAGCGATTGAGGAAATTTCAAGGTCGCTCAAGCTTTTGTCGAAGGACCTTAACATTCCCGTAATTGCTTTGTCGCAGCTTAACCGTTCGGTTGAAAAGCGTGAAAAGAAAGAACCTATGCTCAGCGACCTGAGAGAATCCGGTGCAATTGAGCAGGATGCCGATATTGTTATGTTTCTTTCCCGTGAGGGTGCATATAACCCTGAGGTGGAGGAACCCAATAAAACAAAATGTAACTTTGCAAAGCACAGAGGCGGCGAGATGGGCGATGAATATCTAACCTGGCTCGGCGAATATACAAAATTCTCAAATTGGAGTGGAAGGCGTGACGACTGAGGAAAAGGTTCTTGAAACAATTTCGCAGTTTAATATGATAAAAAGTGGTGACCGTATCCTTGCCGCAGTTTCGGGCGGTGCGGATTCGGTGTGTATGCTGCACATTTTAAACAGATTAAAGAATGCAAAGGACTTTGAACTGTTTTGTGCACACCTGAACCACGGTCTCCGTGGCGAAGCCGCAGATAATGACGAAAAATTTGTGGCAGAGCTATGCAAAGGGCTTGGCATTAAGTTCTTTGCAAAAAAAGTCAATGTTAATGAGCTTGCAAAGGCAGAAAAGCTTACCGTTGAGGAAGCCGGCAGAAAGGCTCGGTATGACTTCTTCGGGGAGCTTTCCCAAAAGTATAAGCTCAATAAAATTGCTACAGCTCATAATCAGAATGATAATGCCGAAACCGTGCTTATGCGGATTATCCGTGGCACAGGGATTGACGGACTTTCCGGAATTCCTCATACCCGTGAGGATGGAGTAATCAGACCCGTGCTTGATATTTCACGGCGCGAAATCGAGGAATACTGCCAAAAATATAATTTGGAATTTTGCACAGATGCAACCAATGCGGATAACGATTACACCCGCAACAAAATCCGCAATCAGCTTATTCCGTATATAGAAAATGAGTTTAATCCGGGGCTATGTGATGCACTTTCAAGACTTGCTGAAACAGCAACCGAGGATTCCGACTTTTTGGACGGTTATGCAAAACGGCTTTATGCAAGACTTGCAAGTCCTATGCCTGCGAAGAAACCCGTTGCACTTCATATCGATTCGCTCAAGCTCCTTGAAAAATCTGTTAAGTCGGAGGCCAAGCGGTCTTAGGGAGACA
>JAZQLR010000086.1:0-2547 GCA_045542775.1 Clostridia bacterium | reverse complement strand
TTGTGTTCCGTGGAATAATGAGCCCGACGGTTGGCGATATAAATTACACCGAGGAGGAGTACCTTATTCAGGGTGCAGAATACCCTGAAGTTGATGATAATTCAAAACTCAACACGGAATTCCACCTTATATGCAGTAATAATCCAAAAGATGACGCACCCGATAAGCTTGAACTTGAGGCAAGAGTTGCGGCAAAGCGTATTTCGAAAATGATAGATTCCAGAATGCCGGTATTTGACAAAAATTCAGGTACACTTCGGGAAATTGAATACCGCGACATAGTGGTGCTTATGCGAAACACCAAAACCGCGGCGCCTGTATTTGAGGAAGTATTCGGGGAATATGGAATTCCGGTATACACCGAGAGGGGACGGAGCTATTTAAGCTCGCCGGAGGTTCAGACGGTACTGGCATTTTTACAGATAATTGATAACCCCCGTCAGGATATTCCGCTGATTGCGGTTATGCGTTCACCAATCTGGGGATTTACCCCCGAAGATCTGGCAAAGATGCGTACGGCTATGCGGCGTGGCAGCTTTATAGACGCTGTAAGCTTTGCGGCGGAAAACGGCAATCTGGCTGCGGCAGACTTCCTCGCAGAGCTTGAAAAGCTGCGAGAGAGAGCCGAGTTTATTGGCGTTGACCGGCTTATCCACACAATTTATTATGAATACGGATATTATTCGTATGCAGGCTCTATGAGCCGCGGAACGGAGCGTCAGGCAAATCTCAGGCTTTTGTTTGAGAGAGCCGCAGAGTTCGAAAACAGCCGTATGAGCGGTCTCTTCAGCTTTATGAACTATATCGAAACAATTAAAAATCAGGGCGACGACCTCACCCCTGCCAAAACCTTTGGCGATGGTGATAATGTTGTAAGAATAATGACAATTCACAAGTCAAAGGGTCTTGAATTCCCCGTGGTAATCCTTTCGGATACCGCCCACGAGTTTAATTTTAAGGAATTTGAAAAAAACATTCTCTGGAACGGTGAGGTGGGAATTGCGGCAGATTTTGTTGACACTAAAATGCGTGTCCGTTACCCGTCGCCGGCACGGCTCAGGGTTATAAGTGAGGCAAAGCAGGCACTTGTGTCAGAGGAGATGCGGCTTCTTTATGTTGCGCTTACCCGTGCCCGTGAAAAGCTGATAATAACCGCTACCTACAAGCAGACAAAAGAGGGATTTTCACCTATTCTGACCGACAATGCAAAACGGGCAAAACCGGCTTATATAAAGTCAAAAAAATGCTTCAGGGATTGGCTGATGGCGGCGCTTATGACTCACCCTGATGCGTTTTCCATAAGGGAGCATCTTGGCTTTCCCGAAAATATTGTCAACCGAGATGCTGATTTTGACTTAACTGCGGAGATATATAGGGAATGGACCGATGTTCCCGATACGTTGCAGACAGTGCACGAGATTAAAGCTCTGCCCGAAGTTGAATATACAGAAAATGCAGACGAGGTCAAAGAGCGACTGCAGTATACCTATCCCGATATGCGGCTTGGCGCAATACCTGTTAAAATGTCGGTCAGCGAGGTTAAAAGAATGCAGACCGATGAGGAATATATACCGCTGCTTGACGAGCTGAAAACACGCGATGTGGCACAGCTCAAGGCGGTTACGGGAGCTGAAAAGGGAACGGTTGTGCATTTTATAATGCAGCTGGTAAACCCCAAAGAGGTCAATTCTGCAGAGGATATAAGACTTTTGGTTGAGAGACTTGAGTCGGAAAAGACAATTACTCCGGCGCAGGCAAAGGCAATAGATGCCGAGAAAATATATAAATTTTTTGATAGTGATATAGGCAAACGCCTGAAAACGGCAGATAGGGTCGAACGCGAATTCAGCTTTTACACCAAGGCTCCGGTTTCGGAAATTTATACAGACGGCGGAAGCGGTGAGATATTGCTTCAGGGTACAATGGACTGCTTTTTTGTGGAGAATGGCAGGGTAGTTCTGCTGGACTACAAAACCGACAGGGTAAAACACAGGGAAGATGCAGAAACGAGGGCAAAGAAGTACGCCGTACAGATGAAGTATTACAAGCAGGCACTTTCCGAGATGCTTGAAGTGCCTGTTGATGAATGTTGGCTCTACTTTATGGAATGCGGCGAGTTTGTCGCAATGTAATAAGATAAGGAGATAAAGTTTATGCGTGTTCTTAATCTGACAATAACCACCGGTCAGGGGCATAATCAGGTTGCAAAAAAACTTAGCGAGCAGTTGAATGCTTTTGATGGCGTTGAAAGCTGCACATTGGATACCTTTGAGTATATAAATCAGGCACTTAAGGAGATTGTGTCCCGTGGTTATCTTATGTCGGCAAAGCGCTTGCCGAAGATTTACGGCAAGGTTTACCGTATGGCTGAAAAGCGGGATTCTGACAATGGGCATATTATGCGGGTTACAAGCAGTGTTATGGCGAGGAAGCTCCTTAAATTTGTTGCGGAATATGACCCAGATGTGATTGTGTGCACCCATGTATTTGCGGCAATGCTGGTGACAGATGTTCAGCGTAAGTTCAAGAAGAAGAGAAAGACAATAG
>JAZQLR010000085.1:0-2477 GCA_045542775.1 Clostridia bacterium | reverse complement strand
TCTCGTCGTATTCCATTTTGAGGATAATCACCTCGTCAACCTCGTCGTCCTCTTCTTCCTTATAGGGAATGCAGATAACATAGTCATTACCGTCAATCTGAACAGTATCGAGATGCTCAACGGTCTGCTTGTTGCCGTCGTCATCGTAAAGGTCAACTAAAAAATCATTTTCATTTGCTTCGTTTTCAATGTTTTCAAACTTGTCTGTCATTTTTTGCACCATCCTTATTTTGCTTATATAAATTTATTTATTACTGTCAAGATACGCCTGCAATATGAACGCCGCCGCCACCTGGTCAACAGTATCTTTCCGTTTTTTGCCACGGACATTGGTCTCGTTCATAAGGTTATGTGCCGAGACCGTTGTAAGGCGTTCGTCCCAAAGTATAACCTCAAGACCCGTCAGTTCGCGAAGTGTTGCAGCAAATTTTTTTGTCTTTTTGCCACGCTCACCGATTGTCCCGTTCATATTTTTTGGAAAACCAAGAACAATTTTCTCGACTTTCAGATTTTTTGCAAGCTCTGCAGTATGCTCGGCAACCTTTTGCATATTCTTTTCGCTGTATACCTCAAGGGTATGTGCCGAAAACCCTAATGCATCGGATGTGGCATAGCCTGTTCTGCTGTCACCGAAATCCACACCTAAAATCATCAGCTTTGCCACCGCCTTACACAAAATATTACTTTATTATTCTACCACACTTATCCAAAGTTCGCAAGTGCTATTTTTGTCGATTTACAAAAGTTGTGCACAGTGTCTTTCATCAAAAAATTTATGGATTATGTGAAAATACCTCATAAACACCTATAAAACAACCAATTTCCCTGTGGATAACTCTGTGGATAAGGTGAATTATTTGAAAATTTATCTTTTATTTAATCAAATTTGCTTTTTTATTAACTTTTATCCGTTATAGCTTATTTATATTGGTCAAAAACTTGACAAAGCACTGAATTTTGTATAAAATATTAAGGTATTATGTTTAATTACGGAGGACAGCAAAAATGGGACTTACACTTGCACAAAAAATCCTTAAAGAACACCTTGTTTCCGGCGAAATGATTCCCGACAAGGAGATTGGAATTAAAATCGACCAGACACTTACTCAGGACGCTACCGGAACTATGGCATATCTTGAATTTGAGGCTATGGGCGTTCCGAGAGTTAAAACTGAGAAGTCGGTTGCATACATTGACCACAACACGCTCCAATGCGGTTTTGAAAACGCAGACGACCATAGATTTATCGGCAGTGTCTGCAAAAAGCACGGAATATATTTTTCAAGACCCGGTAACGGAATCTGCCATCAGGTACACCTTGAAAGGTTTGGCAAACCGGGAAAAACTCTTATCGGCTCGGACAGCCACACACCCACCGGCGGCGGTATCGGTATGATTGCCATTGGTGCCGGCGGTATGGATGTTGCAGTTGCAATGGGCGGCGGCACATACTACATAACCTGCCCGAAGATTGTTAAGGTTGAACTTACCGGAAAACTCAGCCCTTGGGTTGCTGCAAAGGATGTTATCCTTGAGGTTTTACGCAGACTTTCTGTTAAGGGCGGCGTTGGAAAGATTATCGAATACACAGGCGAGGGCGTAAAGACCCTTTCCGTACCGGAGCGTGCAACCATTACAAATATGGGTGCGGAGCTTGGTGCTACCACCTCCATCTTCCCCTCCGACGAAACAACAAGAGAATTCTTAAAGGCTCAGGAAAGAGAAGCTGATTTCACACCGCTTGCTGCTGACCCTGATGCTGTATATGACGAAGAACTCACCATCAACCTGAGCGAGCTTGTTCCCCTTGCAGCTTGTCCCCATTCACCCGACAATGTGAAGTCGGTTGCAGAAATCGGCAATATGAAGATTGACCAGGTTTGTATCGGTTCATGCACAAACTCGTCACTTCTTGATATGCTTAAAGTTGCATACATTTTAAAGGGCAAAACTGTTCATCCCGATGTATCACTTTCTATCGCTCCCGGCTCTAAGCAGGTTCTTAATATGCTGGCTGCGTGCGGTGCGCTTTCGGATATGATTGACGCTGGTGCAAGAATTCTGGAAAGTGCCTGCGGACCTTGTATCGGTATGGGACAGTCGCCTAACTCCGGCGGTATTTCGCTCCGTACCTTTAACAGAAACTTTGAGGGACGCAGTGGCACAAAGGACGGCCAGATTTATCTTGTTTCGCCCGAGCTTGCGGCGGCATCTGCGCTCACCGGCGTTCTTACCGACCCCAGAACACTTGGGGATATGCCCGAATTTGAGCTTCCCGAGGTATTTACCATTAATGATAATATGGTTGTTCCTCCCGTTCCCGAGGACGAGATGGACAGTGTTGAAGTTCTCAGAGGACCAAACATCAAGCCGTTCCCCGTTTCCGAAGCGATGGCTGACGAAATAGATGCAAAGTGTAGTCTTAAGGTTGGCGACAACATCACAACTGACCACATTATGCCGGCAGGGGCAAAGAT
>JAZQLR010000084.1:0-3758 GCA_045542775.1 Clostridia bacterium | reverse complement strand
AGGAGGATCTTTATATGAAAAAAATAATACTGGCAACCGTTGTGTTGCTTTCGCTTCTGCTTGCTTCTTGCGGAACTAATCTTCGGGCGCATAAAGACTCGGAGTACTATCCGCTGATTGAGAAGATTGATGAATACCGTGCGGAACGGGAAAAGTTGGATCTACGTGACAATTTCCGCTACTTTTTCCTAAACATTTTTGGCGGAGTGAAGTACGGTGAGGCACCCGAATTCGGGACAGATAGTGCGATGGGTGGCGCGATGGAAAACGGAGGCTACATTGAGGTAACCGACAACCAGGTTGCGGGAGTTGTTGAATCGGATGTTTTCAAAATAACCGACAAGTACATATTCCGTCTCGGTGGTAACGTTTTGCGCGTTTATTCTGTAGATAAGGAAAATTCAAGCGAGGTTGGCGGATTTGAGATCCCACAGTTTGAGGATGATCGGTATGGCAGCTATTATTACGGCTTGGAAATGTACCTTTCTGAGGATTGTAACACCATAACTCTTGTCGGTGAATACATAACCACAGATTTATCTTCAAGCGCAAAGGTCGGAATTATTTCGCTTGATGTATCCGATGTAACAAAAATTAAGGAACGTAGCAGAGTTTCTGTTGACGGAAGTATAAATACCACAAGAATGGTTGACGGAAAGCTTATTATCGTGTCGGATTTCTGCTTTAATAGAAAGGATATGAATTACTCCAACCCGGGGACATTTGTTCCCAGCATTAATTATGGCAACGGAGATCAGTGCATAGAGTTTGATGACATCGTTTATCCCGAGTCAATAAACAGTACATTTTATTCTGTGGTTACTCTTATAGACAGCGAAAATCTTGAAATTCTTGGCGCAAAAGCGCTACTTAACTTTACATCTGACGTATATATTTCGCAAAATAACATTTATATCACACGTGAGTACACAAAGAATAATGAAAACATACAGACTAGTATGACCGATATCGCGGTGATGAATTATTCTACCGAAAACCTATCCGAGGCGCAGATCGTAAGTATTCCCGGCTGGGCGGAGGATCAGTACAGCTTTGACGAGAGGGACGGATATTTAAGAGTTGTTACATCTACAAGCGAAACAATTACTTCTGATAATGGATGGACTTCCTCCGCTCTTTTAAAGCGCAATGCCGGTCTTTATATCATCGACCTTAAGACAAATGAGGTTGCGTACAAGGTAGAGAACTTTGCTCCCGATGGCGAGCAGGCAACTGCGGTAAGATTTGACGGTGACAAGTGCTATGTTTGTACCGCTGTTGTTGTGTCCTTTACCGATCCTGTGTTCTTCTTTGACCTTTCGGATTATGAGAACATTTCTTACACCGACACCGGAATTATCGAGGGATATTCCGACCACCTTATTAACTACGGAGACGGAAAGCTTCTCGGCATAGGTCGCGAAAATTGGGAGTACAGCAAGGTGGAGATATACGAGGAAACACAGAATGGTGTTGAGAGCATCTTTGAACTCAAATTTTATGGAAATTACTCGCTTGATTACAAAGCCTATATGGTAAACCGCGAGGAAGGCTTGTTTGGCTTTGGCGTTGATTATTTCTATATTGATGAACAGGATAGTTATAATCGTAAATATAGTAATTGTTATATTCTTGTCAGCATTGCCGGTGATGATATCGAATATCAAATAATAAAGAATGACCATTTACATGCCGACCAAACCAGAGCGGTGTATATTGACGGATATCTTTACATTACCACCGAGCATGAGTTGTTTGTGGAGAAGATCAAGTAAAATATTTACATTTTCGGGGCTGCCAAACAGGGCAGCCCTCTTTCATTTTAAAAAAAATTGTGATATAATTAAAAAAACTTTAAATTTTCTGTAACCTTTAATTCCTTTTTTGTGTCTTATATGGTGAAAGCCGGCACACGAAGCACAAATTTTTACACTTTACGAGGTAATGCTTATGGATGACAACAGAATAATAGAGCTTTACTTTGCGCGTGACGAGCGCGCCATCGAAGAAACAAGGGCGAGCTACGGCCGCCTTATCTATTCGGTCGCTCTCGCCATTCTTGACAGCCATCCCGACAGCGAGGAATGCGAAAACGATACCTATATTCGCACATGGGAAAGCATTCCGCCTACACGTCCTACATATTTTTCTGCATTTTTAAGCAAAATATCCCGCAACCTCGCCTTAAATCGTCTGCGTGAGAAAAAGAGCAGAGCGCCCCTTGGCACAGAGCTGATTTTTGAGGAGCTTGAGGATGTTCTCACCGACAACACCGGTGACATCACCGAGGATATTGCTCTGCGCGAGGCAATAAACGACTTTTTGGCTTCGCTTAATAAAACAAAAAGGCAGATTTTTATGAAACGCTATTTCTACATGCGAGAGATAAAGACCATAGCGCGAGAGATGGGCGTAACGGCGAGTAGTGTAAAGGTGACACTTCACAGAGTGCGAAAAGAGCTTCGTGATTTCCTAGAAAGCAGAGGAATTGTTATATGAACAAAAAAGAAAGACTTCTCTTCGCCATCGGCGAGGTAGATGAAAAGTATGTGAAGGAGGCAGAATTTAAGGTGAAAATATCTTCAATTGTTAAAGTGGCGGTGGCCGCCGTTGTAGTTATCGCGTTGTCGCTGTACCTGTTTATTCCATTCGGTCCTGTAACCAGCGATCTTTCAAGTTATGAAAGCTCGTCATATTTCCCCCTTATTGAAGAAATCGAGGCATACAACCTTACCTTCCGTCAGCCGAGATATAAGAACAATTTTATGTGGCTGGCAGATGAGATAGACGATCTTTTCGGATTTTTTGTAGGAAAAGGCGGTGCTATGGCTCCGGATATGAACGATGGTTCGGCAGGCGCACCCGGTATGGAGGGGAACGGAAATTACATGGAGTCAACCGACAATCAGGTTGACGGAGTAATTGAATCCGATCTTATGAAGATGACAGATAAGTACATCTTCCGCATCGGTGATAAGATGAGCGGCTACACCGAACAGCTCGGCAAATACGATCAATACACAGTAGTTCTTCGCGTTTATTCTGTAGATAAGGAAAACTCTGATTTGGTTGCAGAGTTCGATGTTCCGAAATTCCCCGATCAGCAGTATTACTCCAATATGGAGATGTATCTGTCGCTTGATGGCAATACCGTGACTGTGATGAGCAATTATCACGACTCGACAGGAAAGATTAATGTTGGCATTTCGTCAATTGATGTCAGCGATATTAACAGCATCTCGCTTAAAGGCAGAATTTCTGTTCAGGGATCCATAAACACCAGCCGTATGGTTGACGGAAAGCTTCTCTTGGTTACAAATTACCGATTCACAAGAAACAATGTTGACTATAACGATCCAAAAACATTTGTTCCCACAATTGATTCCGGCAACGGTCCCGAGCCCATTCGGTTCGACGACATCATTTATCCCGAAAATGTTGACGACACAGACTACAGCGTTGTAGCGCTTATGGATGCGGAAAATCTCAGCCTTCTCGGCGCAAATGCTCTGCTTAATTTCACAAACGAGGTATACGTATCGGCAGAAAACATTTACATCGGCCGTGAGTACGTACACAAGGTTGAGGACGAAAACACTCTGTCTGCATCCAATATGTCGGATATTGCAGTTTTGGGTTACTCCGGAAACAAGCTTGAAAACAAGGGAATTATCACAGTTCGCGGATGGACAGAGGATCAGTACAGCTTTGACGAGCTTGACGGTTATCTCAGAGTTGTGACCTCTACCGGAGAGACT
>JAZQLR010000083.1:0-33645 GCA_045542775.1 Clostridia bacterium | reverse complement strand
CCTCCGACTTAGCAGCATAAGAATATACATTGTACTTTGCATAAGCGGTGCGTTAAAGGAGAGAATTCTTTCGGCACGGCTGAACTGGTCGTAGATTTCCTTTGATACGGTGCTGAACTTCTGTTTTTCGTAATCCTCACGGACAAATGCCTTAACAACACGGATTCCGCGCAGATTCTCCTGAACAACGCTGTTTAAACGGTCGTAGGTACGGAAAACCCTTTCAAACACGGGATGTGCCTTGGTTGCAATAAAGATAAGTCCACCCCCTAAGATTGGGGCAATGGCCAGAAAGATAAGTGCAATTCTCGGGTTAACAAAAAATGCCATTGCCATAGAGAATGTAAACATTGCAGGGCTTCGCACGGCTATACGCACAATCATCTGGTATGCATTCTGCAGATTGGTGACATCGGTTGTGAGTCTTGTCACAAGTCCCGATGTGGAGAACTTATCAATGTTGGTAAATGAAAAGTCCTGAATGGAGTGGAACATTTTCTTTCTCAGATTCTTCGCAAAGCCGGCAGATGCACTTGCGGCATATTTACCTGACATAGAACCGCAGAACATAGAAAAGCAAACCAAAAGCACAAGGGCAATTCCGGTTGTGACAACAACCGACATATTTTGCATTTCAATTCCTTTGTCGATAATGCGTGCCATAAGTATGGGGATAATAACCTCCAATATTACCTCGCAGGTAACAAAAAGCGGGGCAAGTATGGAGTCGCGCTTGTATTCGCCGATACAAGCGGCAAGTTTTTTTAGCATAAAATCAGTCCTTTGATTAGTTTCAAACAATACAAAGTATATTATAAAAGTAGAGAAAAATTTTGTCAATGAAACAAAATAAAAAGATACAAATTGTTTACAATATTTGTGAACAATTTGTATCTTCTTAAAAATTACTCCTCGCCGCATACGCCGCTGTACGGGCAATATGAACACGGGTCAAAGCCTTTGATTGACGGCGGCTCAGCATCAATATTTCCGTCTAAAATGCTGTCTGCCGTGCGAGCAGCGCATTCTTCGGCACCTTTAAGCTTCTTTTCCATATCACTTTGGACAAACAATGATTTTTTATCAAGAGTGACATAGTGCTCGGCTTTTTTGTCGTCAGGGTTCTTGTCAAATGCAAGTATAACCTCCGGCTCGTCAAGGAAAATTCCGTTGATTTTAATCTGTGCACTCATTGAACTTTCCCATTCCTGCTCGGTGGGTACAGAGTCGCTTTGGATTATCGGGTCGGTCATTTGCATATACATCATTGCCGCCGCCTGAGTGCTTGTGCTGCGTGTAACGGCATTGGTGTAAATAAGCGGCTGAATGGTAATTCCGGCATCAATTTTTGCCTCATCAATTCCTTTTTCCGAGGACTTATAGTCGGTTATGCTTATATAGCTTTTGCTACTAAGCTCTGCACGGTCAACCCTGTCGATAAAGCCTTCAAGGTAAGCTTCGCCGTGGCTGGTCGAAATTTCGTATGCCGGCAGCTGTCCGCGCCTGCCAAAGCTGATTTCAAAGTCGGTTGGGCGGAACTCGCTTTGGGAATAGAACTTTACAAGCTTCCACGCAGTTGAAGTGGCGATGTTCTTGAGCCGCAGCATCATATAACCGTAAAAGTTTGATGCGACAAACATAGAATTGCCGCTGCTTTTGGCAACATTATCAACCAATTTGGCAATGTCGGAGAAACAATCGCTGCGGCTGATTTGGCTGAAGTCTGCATCTTTGTTTGCTTTAAAGTAATCGCAAAGAACGCTGTGCAAAATAGAGCCGGTATCGGTTTCCTTAAGTCCGCCGAGAAGCCTTTCGTTTGCAAAAAGTCCGTACTGCATAAAGAACGAAAATGCACACGAATTATACTTTTCCAGTTTGGAAACACTGAGTATAAGCGGCTTTCCATAAAGCTTTTCGGCAGTTTTCGACGAAATTTTTGTCGGCAGTCCGCGCCGTGAATGCATCTGGCGGAACTTTTCAAGCCGAGACTTGTATTCGGGGCTGTCGGCGAAAAAGGCGTAAGCGTTTTTCCAGATAGGTTTAAGCTTATTAACTTCAAAATCCACTTCAAAAAGCCGTGCGCTAAGTTCATAAAACGCATTTTCGCGGCTCTCTATAAGGTCGTCCTTGTTGTTTGAATTATCGGTTGTGATTTCGGGAAACAGTGCTTTAATCCGCTTGATAACCGAGGACGAGCCAAGGCTGTTACCCTCCTTGTCGGATGCAGGCGAAAACAGATAAAGCTGTTCACTTGCAGTCGTCAGAACGGAATACACAAGGAACTGCTCCTCTTTTTGGCGACTATATGCGTCGGGGGCAAGGATAAGTCCGCGCTCTGCAAGCTTGTTTCGTTCTGCGTCGGAAATCAAACCTTCGGCAGAATGGCTTTTGGGGAAAGACGAGTCGCATACCCCAAGAACAATAACAACCTTTTCGCCGGTACTGCGGAAACGGGAAATTTCGCTTATCATAACTTTGTCTTGTGTAGGCGGCACAATCCCTACGGTAAGTTCTCCGCACGCCGCATTGAAAAGCGAGAGGAATTCTGTAAAGGTTGCATAGGTATCGGGCATACATTCCGCAATCTGATTAATAACCGAAACAAAGTTGTTCCATGTGCGATGCAGCTGTTCTGCGGCTTCAATTCTGTCGTTATTGATATACCGGTCAATGGTTGTGCTTAACCGCCCGTGCAGATTAAGGCTGTTTAAAAATTCGCATAGTTTACCGCATATTTCAGGGACGGTTTTTCTTCCGCTGAACATTTTGCAGAGTTCAAGCAGAGGATTAATAACTTTTGCCTTTGCGGAATTTATGTGCTCCATATCAAATGCGGATTCTTTGGGGTTATACTGCCACGGCTCGATGCTGTTCCAATCCTTGTGTGTGATGTCTGCGGCAAGAATATAGTTCTCAAAAATATCAGCTTCAGGTTTTGAAATATCCCAGTACCCCGAGCGGATAATTGTCATAATCCGCTCGTATGAAAATCCATAGGCTAATATTTCAAGAACGGAAATTATCATCCGCATAAGCGGACTATCTGTAAGTTTTATTTTACGGTCAAGAAAATAGTTTATCTCAAACTCTTCAAATATGGAGGGGATAAGCAAATCATAGCTCTCCATACTGCCGGTCAGCACTAAAAAATCGTTAAAGGAGTACCCCTTTGTCCGGCATAAACGGCGTATCAGCCGTGCACACTGCGTAACCTCGGCATAGCGGTTTTCGGGGGTAACTATGTGTATTGAGTCCGGCTTTCCATCAAATTGTGGTGTTCTGAATGAGAAAAAGTTGTCACGCAAGTGCCGAAGCTCGGCATTTTTTGAAAATCTGAATTCACCCTTTAAAAATTCGGGAGCAGATACGGGAATATTTAAGTTTTTTGCAATTTCAAAAAGTTTTGCATAGGTGTGTGCCTGTGATGAGAATACAGCAGAGTCGGAGGAAAGGCTGTCGCAGCAAAGCGCAACGCAAAGGTCAGCCTTTTTCATTATTTCGCTTAAAGCGGCATATTCAACCGGGGTAAAGCTTTTGAAAAAGTTTACATAAACCGTACCACAGATAAAGTCACATTGAGAGATTTTGGATACCGAAATTGCGAGGCTGTCCTCTGCATTTGAGTATTCTTCTTCGATAAGCTCATTGAATTTGCGGTAGATTACGGCAAGGTCGGAGAGCTTCATTCCAAGGGGTGCGTCATCGGTTGACTTTGCGTTTTCCTCAAGAGTCTCGGGGATTACGCCATAGCGTTTGAATTCCGAAATCAGCGAGACGATCAAGCCGGCAAAACCCGGCTGATTGATGTTTCGGGCAAAAAATTTAAGTTCTTTTTCCGAAAGCTGCATTGCACGGCACGCCATAAGGTATTTGCCTGCCTTGTCGATGTATCTTGTACGCAATGGTCCAAGCTTTGAAAAGACCATATTTGAAAGCCGGGCAAAGGTCAGAACCTGAATTTTATTCTGGGCGGAAAGGCCAAGCCGTGAGATAAGCTCCTGCTCGGCAAACATAGAATACTGGTCGGGTACAAGTAAAAATACCGACTTCCCTGCTGCCGCATCCTGCTCTGCACGGCGGTATATTTCCTCGGTCTTTCCCGAACCTGCGGCTCCACATAAGAATTCAAGCATACTCCAACCTCTCTTTCTGTGTAAATTCTGGTATCACAAATTTGCTATTTACGGGTTGTTATTTTTGTGATATAATATACATAAATAAGTATAACACGATGAGTCTCGCAATGCAATAATAAAAAATACAGGATTTGAAAAGAGGAATAACGCGAAAGGAACTTTCGCGTTATTCCTCCGGCGGATTTTGTTGTCCGTGCAAAATTTTCCTCGCATAAATGCTTGGAAATGCACATGGACCTAAATATCTCTTATCATTCCTTGCTCTGCGGATAAGAGAAATTTCATAACTATTTGTGCCAACGCGGAGCGGCGGAATGGAGATTATTATGCAAGTTTTCCACAATTCACGGGATACAAAATACAGATGCCCCAAAGGGGCTGTTCCTTGTGGCGAAAAGGTGAGCATTTCGTTGGAGGTCAGGGCGGAATATATTCCGGACAGCGTAAGACTTCGTCTTTGGGACGGAGCGGAGCGTTTTGTTGAAATGCAGAACAAAAATACAGCAGAAAATGTTTATTTATATTCTGCTGATGTAGTTATGCCCGAAAAGAGCGGACTTTTATGGTATTACTTCGAGATTACAACAAACGGCGAAACGATATATTATTCCAATAACGATAAAATGACGGGCGGCATTGGTGTGCAGACCGTATATCCAACGGGTGTTTCGTTTCAGATTACGGTGTATGATAAAAGCTTCAAGACACCTGACTGGTTCAAAAAAACTATTATGTATCAGATTTTTCCCGACAGATTTTTTAGAGCGGATAGCGAAATTGAGGGAAAAAAGACAAGCTATCGTATGCATAGCGATTGGTACGAGCCGATTTTCTTTGACCGCCACCCGTTTGAGGATGGACCCGCCTGCAACGATTTTTACGGGGGGAATTTCAAAGGCATTATTCAAAAACTCGATTATCTTAAGGATTTGGGAATAAGCGTAATTTACCTCAACCCGATTTTTGAGGCGTTTTCAAATCATCGTTACGATACAGGCAACTACAGTAAAATTGACCCTGTCTTGGGAAGTGAAGAGGATTTTAAGGAGCTTTGTGAGAAGGCTGAGGAAAAGGGTATAAGAATTATATTGGACGGGGTTTTCAGCCATACCGGCAGTGACAGTATTTACTTTAATAAATATAAAACCTATGGTGAGGGCGTGGGTGCTTGTCAAAGTTACGATTCGCCTTTCGGCAGTTGGTATGAATGGAACAGTGACGGCGGTTACAACAGTTGGTGGGGCTGCTCAAATCTTCCCAATGTCCGTGAAATGGAGCCGACATATATCGACTACATTCTGACGGGTGATGATGCTATAATTAAAAAGTGGCTGAAGCTTGGCGCAAGTGGCTGGAGGCTTGATGTTGCAGACGAGCTTCCGGACGAGTTTATAAAAATTCTTCGTCGTGAGGCAAAGTCAGCAAAATCTGATGCAGTTATTATCGGTGAAGTGTGGGAGGATGCCTCAAATAAGGTGAGCTATGGCAAGCAGCGAGAATACCTGCTTGGCAACGAGCTTGACAGCGTTATGAATTATCCGTTCAAGGATGGAACAATAGGTTTCCTGACCGGCGGCATCAGCGCAGAGGACTTTGCAGATAAAATGCTAAGCATAATGGAAAACTACCCCAAAGAAGTTCTGTATTCCAATATGAATCTTTTGGGAACTCACGATACCTGGCGTGTAAAAACGGTGCTCGGCGGACAGTATATAAGTGACGGAATGTCAAACGAGCAAAAGCAAAACTTCCGTCTTGATGCGGCAAACGAAACGCTTGCTATAAAGCGGCTTCGTCTTGCTGTATTTATGCAGATGACTTTTGTGGGCGTACCCTGCATATACTATGGTGATGAGATTGGTATGCAAGGACTGAGTGACCCGTTTAACCGTATGCCATATACATGGCGCTGCGTGGATACCGAGCTTTTGGAATACTATAAAAAGTCAGCAATGCTACGAAACAACAATGACTGCCTTAAAATGGGCGATTTTGAAATTGTTTATGCATCCGATGGAGTTCTGGCATATTTGCGTCAAATTGCGTCCAAAACAGATGTCTTTGGCAAGTCGGGCGAAAATGGCACGGTACTTTGTGTTATAAACCGGAATGAAGAAAGTCGCACAGTTAGATTAGATAATCTGAAGCTAAAAAATTTTAGAGGCTATTTTGGCGGCGAGAAAATTGGCGACGGAGAAGCTGTTCAATTCACAATAGCCGGTCTCAGTGCGGAGGCTTATATAAAGTAATTGCCCCAAAAGTCTCCTGAAATAGCCATTTAGGAGAAAAATTGGAAGAATATTTATGCAATATATACATAGACAAAAGCATTTTATTATGCTAAAATGAAATTGTTAATATTATACGGAAATTAACTGGTTTTTGAAGGAAATTTTGAAAATTTTTTACAAAAATAATGGAAAGGATAGGAAAAAATGGGAGAAATCAGCACAAGCAAATATAAAAATGCAGAGATTTCAAAAGAGCTGATGTTTCTCTTTAATGAGGGGAAAAACTTTCAGTGTTACAACATATTGGGTGCGCATCCGGCAGAGAATGGCTATACCTTTGCTGTATGGGCGCCGAATGCGGTGTCTGTTTCGGTAGTGTGTGACAAAAACGGTTGGAACAGAGACATAAATCCTATGGATTTTTATCCCGAAACAGGTGTTTGGACAGTATTTGTCGAGGGTATAGGTGCGGACGAGAAGTATAAGTATAGCATTGAAACTGTCCGTGGCGAAATTATTCTTAAAGCCGACCCGTTTGCATTTGAAAGCGAGGTAAGACCTGCTACTGCATCTGTTACGGCGGATATGAGCTATAACTGGACGGATTCAAACTGGCAAAAAAAACAGGTGGTAGCTTCGCCCTATGATAAGCCGATAAATATCTACGAGCTGCACTTTGGTTCGTGGAAACAACATCCTGATGGCAGATTTTACACATATTCCGAGATGGCGGAAAGCCTTATACCGTATATAAAGGATATGGGATATACCCATATCGAGCTTATGCCTATATGTGAATACCCCTTTGACGGCTCGTGGGGGTATCAGGTGGGGGGATACTTTGCGGCAAACAGCCGATTTGGCAAGCCTGCAGAGCTTAAAGGATTTATTGATAAGTGTCACAGAGCAGGGATTGGCGTGATAATGGATTGGGTTCCGGCCCACTTCCCTAAGGACGCTCACGGCCTTGCAAGATTTGACGGTTCCTGCCTTTATGAGCATCCCGATACAAGGCTTGGCGAGCATAAGGAATGGGGAACACTGGTATTCAACTGGGAGAAGTTTGAGATACATTCGTTCCTTATCTCCAATGCACTATTCTGGCTGAGTGAGTATCATATGGACGGACTCCGTGTGGATGCGGTTTCAAGTATGCTTTATCTTGACTACAACCGCCGTGATGGGGAATGGCTTCCTAATAAGTACGGAGGCAAGGAGAATATTGCGGCGATAGAATTTCTGCAAAAGCTTAACACTGAGATTTTTAAGCGGTACCCGAATGTTTTGATGATTGCTGAGGAATCAACCGCCTGGGGCGGCGTGACAATGCCGGTTCACGAGGGGGGACTTGGCTTTAACTTCAAGTGGAATATGGGTTGGATGAACGATATTTTAAGGTATATGTCAATGGACCCGTACTTCCGCGGCTCCAACCACAATATGCTTACATTTTCAATGATGTATGCCTTTTCTGAAAACTACATTCTGCCGCTTTCTCACGACGAGGTGGTTCACGGCAAAGGTTCGCTGATAAACAAGATGCACGGAAGCTACGAGCAGAAGTTCAAAAGCCTTAAGCTTTTGTATGCATATATGTATGCGCACCCGGGCAAAAAATTGTTGTTTATGGGCGGCGAGATTGCCCAGTTTATTGAATGGCGGTTTGCCGAGGGACTGGACTGGAATTTACTTGAATATGAAACCCACAGAGGCGTGCAAAGCTTTGTCAAGGCGCTGAACGGGTATTACAGCAAAAATAAGTCGATGCATGAAAATGATACCGACTGGAGCGGTTTTGAATGGATAAATGCCGAGGACGGCGAGCACAGCGTTGTTTCGTTTGTGCGGCAGAGCAAAAGCAAGCGTGATAAAACTATTGTGGTGGCGAACTTTGCGGCGCAGGCGCATAAGGGCTATGAGGTAGAGGTCCCGCAAAGCGGCAATTATGAGATTGTGCTTTGCACAGAAGATAAAGAGTACGGCGGCGAGGGCGTTGAAAAAGCCGTATTTCGTGCAAAGAAAAAGAAGAACGGAAAGCTGGGATTCAGTATAACGATAGACTTGCCCGAGCTTTCGGCAATGTATATAAAAAAGATGCCTAAAACAAAGGTTGAAAAGGCGTAAATTTCAGCTTTTGATATATGAACGGAGGTTTTCAGGTATGAAATCAAAAGAATGTGTTGCGATGATACTTGCAGGAGGTCAGGGAAGCCGTCTTGGTATCCTTACAAAGGATGTTGCCAAGCCTGCGGTGCCCTTTGGCGGTAAATATCGTATAATCGACTTTCCTCTCAGCAACTGTACGCATTCAGGCATTACTACGGTGGGGGTTCTTACGCAGTACCAACCTCTTGAGTTAAACACCTATATAGGCAACGGTCAGCCGTGGGACCTTGACCGCAACGATGGCGGAGTTTATGTTCTGCCCCCCTATGTTTCGGCAGAAAAAGGCGAATGGTACAAGGGTACGGCAAACGCAATTTATCAGAATATAGGCTTTATCAGCCGGTTTGACCCGGAGTATGTGGTTATTCTCTCCGGTGACCATATATACAAAATGGATTATTCAAAAATGATTAAAGCCCACAAGGCCGCAAATGCGGCAGCGACCATTGCGGTAATCGAAGTGCCGTGGGACGAGGCTTCCCGATTTGGAATAATGAATACCGATGCTGATATGAATATTGTGGAGTTTGAAGAAAAACCGGCAAACCCCAAGAGTAACCTCGCTTCAATGGGCGTTTATGTATTTAACTGGAAAGAACTCAGACAATATCTGATAGACGATGAAAACGATGAGAATTCCGACAACGATTTCGGAAAAAATATAATCCCCAAAATGCTTGCAGACGGCAATAAAATGCTTGCTTACAGATTCGATGGCTACTGGAAGGATGTGGGAACAATCCAGAGCCTTTGGGAGGCAAATATGAATTTGCTTTCTGACAACCCCGGTTATCTCCTCGATGATGAGAACTGGCGAATTTTCAGCCGTAACCCAGCAATGCCACCGCATTATATTTCACCCGAAGCAAGGGTTAAAAACTGTTATATCACCGAGGGTTGCGAGATTATGGGCGATGTTCAGAACTCGGTGATATTCGAGGGCGTAACGATTGAAGAGGGCGCAGTTGTGAGGGATTCGGTAATCTTTCCCTGTGCGCATATCAAAAAGGGCGCAATTGTCACCAAGGCAATGATTGGCAGCAATGCTATAATCGGTGAGAACGCAGAAATCGGTGCAACCGGCGAGGACGCGATGGATGACTTCTTGAACACAAAAATCTGTTCGGACGGCATAAGTCTTATCGCACCTGAGGTTTCGGTTGCCGACGGCGTTTCAATCGGCGTGTGTTCAATGGTTACAGAAACGGTAAATGCCTGAATGCGGGGAATGGAGGGATAAGTTATGGAAAACAACAATACAATGGGTTTGATTTTTTCGGGTAATCCCGAGGTTAACTTAGGCGAGCTGATGAAGGTTCGTTCTCTTGCGGCAGTTCCCGTGGGCGGCAGATACCGTATTATAGACTTTATGCTTTCAAATATGGTGAATTCGGGAATAGTTAATGTGGGTATCACCACCGGCTACAAGCACCGTTCACTCAGCGACCATCTGGGCAGCGGCAAGGCCTGGGATATGGCAAGAAAGCAAAATGGTTTGTTTATTCTTTCACCGCCCGAGGGTCTTGAATTTGCAAACAGACCGGCAGAGGGGATTGATTTTATCGACTCTGCAATGAGTTATCTTCACCGCAGCCGTCAGGAGTATGTGATGCTCAGCGACTGCAACACAATCTGTAACATAGATTTTGACGAGGTAATCAAGTTTCACTTTGAAAAGGATGCCGACATAACGGTTGTATGTACCGAGGTAGGTGAGCTGACCCCCAAGGAGCTTGGCAAGCATATAATGCTTGAATGTGAGGAGGATGGCAGGGTAACCGATATTCAGGTATACCCCAAAAAGCAGAACTCAAAACTCTCATATATGCATATGTTCTTTATCAAAAAGGATTTCCTTATTGATTTGGTGGGAGATTGCCTGTCACACGACAAGCACTCAATCTCAAGGGATATCCTGCTTGCCAATGTGGATAAGCGCAGAATTTACGGTTATAAGTTTGACGGTTACCGTAAAAAGATTGACAGCATAAAATCCTTTTATCAGTTTAATCTGGAGCTTCTGGACAGCGAAGTTCGCCGCGAGGTGTTCGGCGTTGACGATACCAGAAGTATTCATACCAAGGTTAAGGACAGCGTTCCCACAAAATACGGACGGGACGCCGAGGTGAAGAATTCGTTCATCGCAGACGGCTGCTGTATTGAGGGAACGGTGGAAAACAGCATTATCTTCCGTGGCGTTAAGATTGGTAAGAACTCTGTTGTTAAAAATTCTATCGTGATGCAGGATTCAAGGATTATGGATAACTGTTATGTTGAAAACGCAATTTTCGACAAGGAAGTTATTTTGTGCAATGACAAAAAATTGATAGGTCAGATGACTTACCCGATTATGATTGGAAAGCGAACCATAGTATAAGACGAAAGGAAGTGCAGACAAAATGAGTAATATTTTGATGCTGACCTCAGAAGCCGCACCATACGCCAAAACAGGCGGACTCGGTGATGTTTTGGGTGCACTGCCTCAGGCTTTGGCAGGCTTAGGCCATAATGTGTCTGTAGTTATGCCCAAATACGGAGCAATCCACGAGGGGTTTGTTTCCGAAATGAAGTTTGAGTTCTATATGTATGTGCCTTTAGGCTGGCGCAATAAGTATTGCGGCGTATTCTCGCTTGAGAAAAAGGGCGTAACGTATTATTTTATAGACAACGAGTATTATTTTGGCGACAAAGCACTTTATCGCTGGGATGATCTGGAACGCTTTGCGTTCTTTGACAAGGCGGCGCTTGAAATTCTCACAAGGATAAATTTCCGTCCCGATGTAATACATTGCCATGACTGGCAGACCGGTATGATTCCGGTTATTCTCAAGGCGTATTATCAGCAAAGTGCGTTCTATCAGGGTATTAAAACGGTGTTCACCATTCACAACCTCAAGTATCAGGGTATATACTCTGTTGATGCGGTAAAAGACTTCTTCTCCCTTGACGATTCGTATTTTACCGACGATAAGCTGGAATTCCACGGCTGTGCCAATTTGCTCAAAGCCGGAATTGTGTATTCCGACACGGTAACAACGGTTAGTCCGACCTATGCCGGCGAGATAAAAACCCCACTTGGCGGTGAGGGACTTGATGGTCTGCTCAGCGCCCGTGACAATTCGCTTTTTGGTATTCTGAACGGTATTGATTACGACGAATATAACCCCAAAACCGACCCGTACATTGCGTGCACCTATGGTCTTCGTGATTGCATAGAGGGCAAACGCAAAAACAAAATTGCTCTGCAGACCGAGCTGGGACTCCCAGTAGACGGCGAAAAGGCAATGATAGGTCTTGTTTCAAGACTTGTTGACCAAAAGGGACTTGACATAATTGCAGACGCAATGGGTGCACTGATGGAAATGGATATTCAGTTTGTGATTCTGGGAACGGGCGACGAAAAATACGAGAATATGTTCCGTCACAATGCGTGGTGTAACAGTGGAAAGGTTTCGGCAAATATTACATTCAGTAATGAGATGGCGCACAAGATTTATGCTGCGTGTGATATGTTCCTGATGCCGTCACTTTTCGAGCCTTGTGGTCTGGGTCAGATTATAGCTATGTCTTACGGAACAATCCCGATTGTCCGTGAAACCGGGGGGCTTAAAGACACGGTTACGCCCTATAATGAGTTTACGGGCGAGGGCAACGGCTTCAGTTTTGGTCCGGCAGAGGCACATGATATGATATACACTATCAGACGGGCACTCGGCTTCTTTGCCGACAAGGCTGTTTGGAAAAAATTGGTGAAGAACGCAATGAAAGAGGACTTCTCGTGGGCAGAATCTGCGAAGAAGTATGAGGAATTATATAGTTAAAGAAAGGATTTTTTTGGAGGAAAAAATGGCATTAAGTAAAAAGCAAATAGAGTTTAACGAAAAGAAAGAACAAATCAAAAGCAATATTACGGGCAAGCTTCGCCGGTATTATGCTAAAACGGTCGAAAAGGCAACGCCCGAACAAATATACAAGGCTTGCGCCCTTACAGTCCGTGACGAACTGATGGAGGAATGGGCAAAGTCGAGGGAACTTCTGGAAAACGGACATAAAAAGGAGCTCTACTATCTCTCGTTTGAATTCCTGATGGGCAGAGCACTCGGCAATAACATAATGAACATAATGAAAACCAAACTGTATACCGAAGCACTTTCGGATCTGGGCCTTGACCTCTCAAAGGTTGAAGAGGTGGAGAACGATGCAGGTCTCGGCAATGGCGGTCTTGGCAGACTTGCGGCGTGTTTTCTGGACTCGCTTTCTACATTGGAGCTTCCGGCATTCGGCTGCGGCATCAGATATGAGTACGGTCTGTTCAGACAGAAAATAGTTGACGGCTACCAGATTGAGATGCCCGACCCATGGCTGGAGGACGGAAATGCGTGGGAGATTGAACGCCCCGAGGACAGTGTGGAAATCCACTATAACGGCCGTGTTGAGGAATATTTTGAGGATGGCAGGATGAAGTTTCGCCATGTTGATTACAACACCGTTATCGGTGAGCCTTATGATATGCCGATTTCCGGCTATGATTCAAAGCTGGTAAATACACTCAGACTGTGGCGTGCAAGGTCTCCTCAGGTTATCAATATGACCGAATTTAATCGTGGCGACTATGCAATGGCGGTTAAGGATAAGGAGCTTGCAGAGGTAGTGTCGCAGATACTCTATCCCGAAGATAATCATTACGAGGGTAAGCTTTTAAGACTCAAGCAACAGTATTTCTTTGTTTCGGCAACAATCCAGTGGATTATTGCAAAGCAGAAGCGTCGCGGTCACGGTCTGCACGAGCTGCCGAAGTATGTTCAGATTCATATTAATGACACTCATCCCACAATCGCAATCCCCGAATTTATGAGGATAATGGTTGACGAGGAGGGCTTCGGTTGGGACGAGGCATGGTCAATTACACAGCAGATTTTTGCATATACAAACCACACAATTATGTGCGAGGCTCTCGAAAAATGGCCTGTTTCAATGGTAGAGTCACTGCTCCCCAGAGTAGCGATGATTATCAAGGAAATTGACCGCAGACAGATGGAGTTCCTTGTCTCAAAATTTGGCGACGATTTTGGTAAGATAAACTATATGTCGGTAATTTCAAACGGAAATGTCAATATGGCAAATCTCTGTCTGACAGCCTGCCACAGCATCAACGGCGTTGCAGCACTTCATACCGAGATTTTGAAGCACGAGACATTTCACGATTATTACAGTGTGTATCCCGATAAATTCAAGAATGTAACAAACGGCGTAACACCCAGAAGATGGCTGCTTAAAGCCAATCCGGCACTTGCTGATTTGATTAGCGGAGCGATAGGTGATGGTTGGATAAAGAACACCGCAGAGCTTGATGCTTTGGGTAAATTTGCAGACGATGCGGCATTCCGTGAAAGCTTTGCCAAAATCAAACATAATAACAAGATTGCACTTGCTAATTATATTGCAGAGCATAATGGCATAACAGTTGACCCGAACTCTCTGTTTGATGTGCAGATAAAAAGACTTCACGAATATAAGCGTCAGCTGATGAAGGCGATGCACATAATTTATCGCTATAAGATGATAACCGAAAATCCAAGTCAGGCAAGTATGCTGCCCGAAACCTTTATTTTTGGTGCAAAGGCTGCCCCCGGCTATCATACAGCAAAGCTGATTATCAAGCTGATAAACAACATAGCGGATGTGGTGAATAATGACCCAAGAACCAAGGATATTCTCAAAGTAGTGTTTATCGAAAATTACAGCGTATCCATTGCCGAAAAGATTGTTGCCGCGGCGAACCTTAGTGAGCAGATTTCAACTGCCAGCAAGGAGGCATCGGGCACAGGTAATATGAAGCTGATGCTCAACGGTGCGCTAACAATCGGCACAATGGACGGCGCAAATGTCGAGATTGCAGAGCGTGTAGGAGAGGATAATATATATATCTTCGGGCTTTCATCTCAGGAAGTGCTTAATATTTATGCATCAGGACATTCGGGAAGCTCCGAGGTGTATTCTCAAAATATGGTAATAAAGTCCATTGTGGATAGCTTTATCGACGGAACATTCACCAAAGAAAATCAAAACCTGTTCCAGGAACTTTATCACGAGCTGGTGTTCGGCAGAAGCGGCTTTGCCGACCAGTACCTGCTTCTCCGTGATTTCGAGTCCTATCTTGATGCGGGTCACAGAATGGCAAAAGATTTTCTTCAGCCGGATATCTGGAACAAAAAGGCAATTATCAATGTTTCCAAGGCGGGATTCTTCTCCAGTGACCGTTCGATTATGGATTATAATGAGCGCATCTGGGGACTTGAGAAAATTTGAGTTGAATAGAAAAACCCCGCCTAAGGCGGGGTTTTTGTGGCTTTTGCGTGCAAAATGAATGCAATTTGTTTTTAAGTGAAATATCTCACTTCGTTCGATATGAAATAATCCTTACGGATTATGAAATATTTTGCTAATCGCAAAATGTGAAATAAAATTTGCCTATTCATATTGCGAAGCAATATTTCATACACGAAGTGTATTTCATAGCGAAGCTATTTTACTTGCCGCAGGCAAATTTCATTGAAAAAAGACTATTCAAAAGAATAGTCTTTTTTCTGGCTGCCGGACTAGGATTCGAACCCAGACAAACAGAGTCAGAGTCTGCTGTGCTACCTTTACACAATCCGGCAATATTAAATTGTTTTCTAAATAAAAAAGTATTTGGTGCGAGCAGTGGGACTTGAACCCACACGTCGGTTGACACACGCCCCTCAAACGTGCCTGTCTGCCTATTCCAGCATGCTCGCATTTCCAAACAGCTTTTATAGTATAATACTTTTTATCTTATTTGTCAATAGCTTTTTTAAAAAAATTTTAAAAATTTTTTTGGAAAAAAGTATGTACGAAACGGCGCAAAGCCGTTTCAAAAAACTATGATATTGACTCAATATAATCTTCAAGATTACTTTTAATAACGGTAACACGGGGCCCGTAAATTACCTGAACGCCCGAGCCGCTTTTGATTATACCTGATGCACCACTTTCTTTCAGTACAGCATCCTTTACAAGTGAGCTGTCTTTCACTGTTACACGCAGTCTTGTGGCGCAGCAGTCAACATTTACGAGATTATCCTTGCCGCCAAGTCCCTCTAAAATAAGTGCCGATTTATCTTCCTTTGATGCGTTGAGGTCCTTTCTGGTATAAAGCTTTGTGTCTGCCTCGTCATCCTCACGGCCGGGTGTAACAAAGTTGAATTTTCTGATGAGTGTGCGGAAAAGGAAGTAGTACACCGCAAAGTAAATTATACCTACCCAGATAATGTTTATCCAGTTTGTTTTATCGTTGCCCTGAAGAATACCAAACAGGAAGAGGTCAATAACACCACCCGAGAATGTCATACCAACCCCGACATTCAGAATATGCATCAGCATAAACGAAATTCCGGCAAGTACGCTGTGAATGACATACAGTATGGGTGCAACAAACAGGAAGGTGAACTCCAGAGGTTCGGTTATACCTGTCAGGATTGAGGTGAGTGCCGCTGAAAGCAGAAGACCTCCGGCAACCTTCTTTTTGGTGGGTTTTGCCACGCTGTACATAGCAAGTGCTGCACCGGGCAGGCCAAATATCATAAACGGGAATTTACCGCTCATAAAGCGTGTTGCCTCAACCGAGAACTGAGTGGTATTGGGTGATGCCAATTGGGCGAAAAAGATATTTTGTGCGCCCTGAACCGTTGTGCCGTCGATAACCATACTTCCGCCAAGGCCTGTCTGCCAGAACGGGATATAAAATACATGGTGCAGACCAAAGGGGATAAGTCCACGCTCAATAGTTCCGTAGATAAGAGTGCCGAAGTAACCCGAGTTCAACACCAAGCCGCCCAAAGAATATATTGCCCTTTGAATATACGGCCAGATAAAGTACATTGCAATACCTACAAGGATATAAACAAAGGTCGATATAATGGGGATAAATCTTACACCGCCAAAGAATGAGATAACCGTGGGAAGCTCAATCTTGTAAAAACGGTTATGAAGTGCAGCTACACCAAGGCCAACAATTATACCGCCGAATACACCCATTTGAAGTGATTGAATACCTACAACATTGGCAACCGTTCCCTCAAGCATTGCGCCCGCGGCAAGCTGACCGTTGATTTTAAGCAGAGTGGATATGGTCTGATGCATAACAAAAAACGCAATTGCGGCAGAAAGAACGGCAGTGCCGTGTTCCTTTTCTGCCATACCAAGAGCAACGCCCAGGGCGAAAATTAGTGGCAGGTTGCCAAAGATAATATCACCGGTCTGCGCCAGAATCTGCATAACGGAATTGAGGAAGGTTCCGGGACCGAGTATGGCTCCAAGATTGTATGCCTCAATGGTGGTTGTGTTGGTAAGTGATGAGCCGACACCCAGTAAAAGCCCTGCTATGGGCAAAAGTGCAATCGGCAGCATAAACGAACGGCCGACCCTTTGCAGAACGCTGAAAAGGCCGTTTTCTTTTTTCTTCATATAAATTTCATTCCTTTCATTATATCTTATATATAAAGGCCTTGTCACCCGAATTGACATTCGGATTTTCAAGGACTGAATAACTTTTCAGGCTTTCGGTGTTTGTGATTACAACCACAGTTTCGGTGTTGTACCCTTTGGATTTAAGCAGCTTGAGGTCGGCTTTGGCAAGTGCATCGCCCTGATTGATGCGGTCACCCTTTTTTACAAGCGGGGTAAACCCCGAGCCTTTGAGCTCTACGGTGTCAATCCCGATATGAACAAGTATCTCAAGTCCGTCATCCGAAGTTATGCAGTATGCGTGCAACGTTTCGGTGACATCCGAAACCGTTCCGGAGACAGGACTGGAAATCTCACCGGTTTCAGGGATAACAGCAAAACCGTCGCCCAGTATCTTTTGCGAAAAAACCTGATCGGGAACTTTTGTTATATCAATAACCTGCCCCTTTGCAACAGCGGTCAGAAATTTTTCTTTCTTAAAAAAATCAAACATATTTTATATCCTTTCCTTTAATTACTTAATCCAATCCACGGATTTTTTCGCGGAGCTTCAAAACAAATGACGGCGAAACCGAAAGCTCGTCAATTCCCATATTTACAAACTCTTCGGTAAGGGCAAGGTCAGCCGCAAGCTCTCCGCATATTCCCACCCACTTGCCGTGTTTGTGAGCGTTTTGGATGACATTTTCTATAAGTCTGAGTATTGCAGGGTGATGCGGGTCAAAAAATGGCTCTAAAGCTGAATTTTGCCGGTCAAGGGCAAGTGTGTATTGGGTCAGGTCATTGGTGCCTATGCTGAAAAAATCCACCTCAGGGGCAAGTATATCGCAGATTACGGCGGCGGCAGGGGTCTCAATCATAATTCCTGTTTCAATGTCCTCTTTGTAGGGGATTCCCTCGTTTTCAAGCTCTTGCATTGCCTCTTTAACTAAAGCCTTTGCACGAGTAACCTCGGAGAGTGAGGTAATCATAGGGAACATAATTGAAATATTCCCGAATGCGGAAGCACGGAGAAGTGCCCGAAGCTGGGTTTTAAACATTTTAGTATCTGTAAGGCAGATGCGGATTGCCCGAAACCCGAGGGCAGGATTATCCTCGCAGGGAAGATTGAAGTAGTCAATTTGTTTGTCTGCCCCGATATCCATTGTTCGGACAATAACTTTTTTGCCGCACATTCCCTCGGCAACCTCTTTGTATTTGCGAAACTGCTCGTCCTCGGTGGGGAAGTCTGACGCTTCGAGATACAGAAATTCACTTCTGAACAAGCCGATGCCCTCGGCGTCATTTTGAACAGCCGCTGCAAGGTCACGGGGACTGCCGATATTTGCGTAGAGATTGACTTTTTTGCTTGATTTTGTTTCGGTTGGCTTTCCGCGAAGCTCGGATAATAGCTTTGTGCGCTCCTCTTCAAGTTCCTTTCGCTTTTTAAATTCCTGAATAGTAAGCTCGTCGGGGTCTATATAGAGTGCACCGCTGAACCCGTCAAGAATAGCTGTTTTTCCATGGTGCTCCGAGCTGATTTCACCCGTATTGATAACGGCAGGGATGTTCATAGTCCTTGCAAGGATTGCTGTATGTGAGGTCTGCGAGCCGCGAAAGGTCACAAACCCTAAGATTTTGTCCTTATCCATTTGCACTGTCTCGCTGGGGGTAAGGTCATCGGCAATTATAATTGACGGCTCGGCAATTTCTTCACTTCCCGAGTTATCGGTAAGCAGATTTATTAGGCGTTCGGAAATATCGTGCACATCAGAGGCTCGTGCCTGCATATATTCATCGTCCATTTCACGAAAGGTTCGGGCGAATATGTCCGAGGTATAGCTGACGGCATATTCCGCATTGACCTTTTGAACATTTATTGTGTTTATAACCGCTCCGTAGAAGTCCTCATCGTCCAGCATCATTGTGTGAATCTGAAAAATCTGGGCGTTGTCCTCGCCAACCTGCAAAAGAGCCTTATCGTAAAGCTCACGAAGCTCCTTTTTTGCAGAGCTTAGCGCTGACATAAAGCGGCGGATTTCAGATTCGGGAGAATCTGTTTTCTCCCGTTTAACGGTTCTTTTATTTATGCCGTAAAAGTATAACTTGCCCATACAAAGGGAGTTGTAAACACTTTTTCCGTTTATTTCAAGCATCGGTTTTCTCACATCCTTAAGTATTCTTGAATTAGTATAGACCAAAAAAAGCGAAAAATACGCAATTTCTTACATTTATATTTTTTTGAAGTCACGGGAACAATGAAGATAATGTTGACAAAATGTTGTTTAGGGGTTATTCTTTAAAATATAACCGATTGAAGGAGAAATTTAAGTGTATAAAGTAACATCATTAGATAATGGAATAAAAGTTGTTACCGAAAAAATAGATTATGTAAAATCGGTATCTGTCGGTGTGTGGATTGGCGCAGGCTCTGCGATGGAAACGGCAGGGAACAGCGGTGTTTCGCATTATATTGAGCATATGCTGTTTAAGGGAACTGCAAATCGCACCGCAAAGCAAATTGCCGAGCAGATGGACAGAATCGGCGGACACCTTAACGCTGTGACCTCCACGGAATATACCTGCTTTTATGCAAAAACGCTGACCGAGCATTATGAAACTGCGTTTGATATATTATCTGATATGATTATAAATTCATCGTTTGCCGAGGAAAGCATTGCAACAGAACGCAAGGTCATTACCGAAGAAATCAATATGTGCGATGATACGCCCGAGGACTATATTCACGATGTGCTGAGCAAGCTGATGTGGAAGGAAAGTCCTCTCGGATTTCCCATCGCAGGAACGGCAGAGAGCATAAAGGGTATAGACCGACAGGTGCTTCTTGACTATCGTGACAGACTATATTTCGGAAACAATATTGTTATATCGGTGGTGGGCTTTTTTGATGAAAACGAGGTGCTGGCAAAGCTGGAACAAAAATTTGGCGGCATAAAACAGACCGGTGGTGAAAAGAATATCCCTGGCAAGCTTCCCGTAACCCGCGGTATGCATATTGTTAAAAAGGATATTGAGCAATGCCATATCTGTCTTGGACTTGAGGGCTTTTGCCGAAGTGATTCACGGCATTTTGATTTGCAGGTGATGAATGCGGTGTTCGGCGGAAATATGAGCTCACGCCTCTTCCAGAGAGTGAGAGAGGAGCTGGGCCTTGCATATTCGGTTTATTCATACTCAAACACCTATCAGAACAACGGCTCAACGGTAATCTATGCCGGACTCAATACAGAACATCTTTGCGATGCTTTGTCGGTAATAGGTGAAGAAATCAGGACATTAAAAAGGAATAAGCTTACCCAAGATGAGGTAAGCGTTGCCAAGGAACAAATGAAAGCGGCGGTTATAATGGGCCGTGAAAGTGTGTCAAGCCGGATGCGAAGCTATGGCAGGTCCATGCTCTATGAAAACAGGGTATACACTATGGATGATTTGATTGAACTGATTGACAGGATAACCACTGACTCGGTTGCGAATGTAATTGACACGGTATTTGATATAAATAAGCTGAATATCGCTGTCACCGGCAGAATTGAAAATGGCACCCAGAACATTGCCGATGCAATAGCATTTTAACAAAAGCCCGAACCATAAGGTTCAGGCTTTTGTAATATGTGGCTGCCTGTCCGCATACATATATTTTAGACCAAAGATGTAAAGGAGCGGATATATGTGGATGCACAAAAGGGCCTGACTTCAAAGCAAGCGGAGGAGTCCCGTCAGAAATACGGCACAAACAGGCTTTCCGAAAAGGAAAGAATGACATTCTTTAAAAAATATATGGAAAAGTTTGATGACCCCATTATTATAATTCTACTTGTTGCGCTGGGCATAAATATTATTTTCACCTTTTTTGGTAAGGTGGATTGGTTCGAGTGCCTTGGAATTTTTATTTCGGTATTGATTGCAACCTTAGTGGGGGCGTTTTCTGAATATAAAAACGAAGAGGAGTTCCAAAGAATTCAAAACGAGGCGGCAAAGATAAAATGCAAGGTCTACCGCGACGGCAATTTAGTAAGCCTGCTTGCAGACGAGATAGTGACGCACGATATTGTTCTGCTTCAGGCAGGGGATATGATTCCGGCTGACGGAGTGGTTGTCAGCGGAAAAATAAAGGTTGACCAATCGGCGCTTAACGGCGAAAACGAAGAGGTCGAAAAGACCGAGTCAAGCACCGGTGACGAAATGTTAACCCAAACGGATTTTTGGAATAAGACAGCATTATACCGTGGCTCTGTTGTGTGTAGTGGACAATGCGAGATGCGAGTTATGCGTGTCGGTGACTCAACGGTTTACGGAAGTTTAAATAACTCGGATGACAATGGCGAACAAAAAAGTCCGCTGCAAACAAAGCTTGCGGCACTTGCCAAAAAGATAAGTTTTTTTGGATACATAGGCTCGTTTACGGTGGCAACGGCAACTATGCTTCAACATATATTCGCCAACGGGGTTATGAGCGCTGCGGTGTATTTTGCGGATACAATGCAGGTGGTTTCTGATTTGGTAGGTGCATTGATTCTGGGCATTACAGTGATTGTTGTGGCTGTGCCCGAGGGACTTCCGCTTATGGTTGCCATTGTCTGCTCGCTTAATATGAAAAAAATGCTCAAAAGCAATGTCCTTGTCCGCAAGCTTATAGGCATCGAAACAGCCGGCGGAATAAATATTCTGTTCACCGATAAAACCGGAACAATAACCTGCGGAAAACTGAAAGCGGTGAGCTTTACCGACGGCAGCGGAAAGTCTGTCAGGCAGTTTGACGAAATAGACGCACCGCTGAAAAAGATGGTATATATATCAGCGGTGTATAATTCTGCGGCGCAGTTTTCCGGTGAGGGTGTTATCGGCGGTAATGCCACCGAAAGGGCACTGCTTGATATGGTGAAAAACTTCCGGCAGAATATAAATGTAAAAAAATCCCGTGAGGTGCTGTTTAGCAGCGAGAATAAATTCTCAATGACGGAAGTCAAGGGGGAGTTTTGCGGTGCTTTGGTAAAGGGTGCACCCGAAAAAATCCTTAAAAACTGTACCGAATATTACGATTCTTCCGGAACAAAGCAACCGCTTTTAAAAAAAGGTCAGCTTGAAAAAGCAGTTCTTGAGCTTGCAAATCGCAGTATAAGAGTTCTGGCACTGGCAACGGCAGAAAAGGCGGCAGGGGATAACCTGCCGGATAAATTAACCCTTGTTGGTCTTGTTGGGATACGGGACGATTTGCGGCCGGATGTAAAAGCTGCGGTGTCGGATATGTGCCGTGCGGGAATTCAGACTGTTATGATAACCGGCGACAAAAAGGAGACAGCGGTGGCAATAGCCCGTGAAGCCGGAATTATAGAGGATGAGGGACTGGTAATCACCTCGGACGAGATGCAAAAAATGACAGACGCCCAGCTTGCAGGGGTTATGCCAAAGCTTCGGGTGGTTGCCCGTGCTCTGCCGGGGGATAAGAGCCGGCTTGTGAGGATTGCTCAGAAAATCGGCAATGTCACGGGAATGACCGGTGACGGAGTGAACGACCTTGCGGCACTTCGTGCGTCAGATGTAGGCTTTGCAATGGGGAGCGGCACGGATATTGCAAAAGAGGCAGGTGATATTGTTATACTGGACGATAACTTTGCTTCAATAAAAAAAGCCGTCCTTTACGGACGGACAATTTACAAAAGTATAAAAAAGTTTGTGGCGTTTCAGATTACGATTAATATTGCCGCAATGTCAGTGCTGGTACTCGGTCCAATTATCGGCGTGGCAAAGCCTTTGGGTGTTATCCAGATGCTTTGGGTCAATCTTGTTATGGATACTCTTGCGGCAATTGCATTTGGCGGCGAGGCGGCACTTGGCAGATATATGCTTGAAAAACCAATTAAGCGTGACGAGGATATAATCGACCGCAGAATGTGGAGCTCCGTTACGGTTAACAGTCTGTTTTTGTGTGCGGTCAGCGTGTTTATGTTTATATCCCAGGATATGCACTACGCTTTCAGAAACTCTCCGGCAGATGCGGTGTTCTATACGGCGTATTTCAATTATTTTGTGTTCTCCTGCATATTTAATGCCTTTAATGTAAGAACAGAAAGTATCGACCTCACCGACCATATCTCCTTGAATAAGCCGTTTTTGATTATATTGCTGCTTATTGGTGTGGTCCAGATTCTTATGACCTGCTTTGGCGGTGCAATTATCGGTACGGCACGGCTTGCCGCAAACGAGTGGGCGCTGGTAATTGTTATGGCGCTTCTTATTGTTCCGATAGATATACTGCGAAAGCTTATCATGCGAAAGGTATGATTTTTTACACTCCGCTTAAATCAAAAGGCGGAGTGTATTCTTTTTGTGCGCTGCTTCTGTCCTGAATATACGCATTGTCAAACCCGTGTTTCAGTGCGGCGTCAACAACGCAGTTGTACTCAAAATTGGTGATTTTGCGGTTAAGCTCAGGGAAGGCTGACAAACAGCCGTTTGGTGTGTACTGACTCATCAAACTGAGGATAAAATCACTTTTATCAAAATTTCTCGCAAGAGAGTCAATTACATTCAGCGAATCCTTACGGCAGCCGGGAAGCACAAGGTGGCGTATAATTACTCCGGACTTCATAATTCCGTTTTCGTCCATTACGGGTTTCCCTGCGATATTAATCATTTCCTTTGCTTCGGCAAAGGCGTATTCAAAATAATCCGACACACCGCTGTATTTTTGGGAAAGCTCAGACGAGAAATATTTTATGTCGGTCAGAAATATATCAATGTACCCTTTTAATGCACGGAGCGTTTCGATTTTTTCGTAACCGCCCGTGTTGCAGACAAAGGGTATTTTTATTTTGTCTCTTACACTGTCAATGGCATCGCAAATTTGCGGAATGTAGGGGGTTGGTGAAACGAGATTTATATTATGCGCACCCAAGGCTTGAAGCTCTAAAAAAATTTCCCCCAGCCTTACAACAGATATTTCTTTGCCGAATACCTGATGACTGATATCAATATTCTGGCAATACACACATTTTAAATTGCAACCGCTGAAAAACACCGTGCCGCTACCATTCGTTCCGCTGATTGGTGGTTCTTCCCAATGATGAAGAGCCGCTCTCGCAATCCTGACTTCTGCATTGGCTTTGCAAAAACCCAATGCAGTATTGCGGTCAATGCCGCATTCACGGGGGCAAATTCTGCAGCTTTTTAATCTATCCATAAAATATTTCTCCCAAATGTTTATATGTAAAGTATATTTCAAAGAATTAAATCTGTCAATTATTGAGGGAAATTTTAGCAAAAAACTATTGACAAATAAATACTTTGATGTTAAAATAGTTTGAAAGTCAAAGTATTTTTGGAGATGAGAATAGTGAAAGAACAGGAGACATTTCAGATAAGTAATCTTTTTGTAAGGGTGTTCAATCAGATACTTGCATGGGAGGAACAGAGCTTCAAAACAATGGGGTTTTCTGATATAACCTTGCGTGAGCTTCATGTTCTTGAGGCGGTTTTTGGACTTATAAAGGAAGAAAACAACAAGATGTCCGAGATTGCAAAGTACCTTTCGATTACCCCCGGTTCGCTTACCACGGCGGTGAACGGACTTGTCAAAAAAGGGTATCTTGTGCGTGAGAGTAAGCTTGGCGACAGAAGGGTGGTTTTGATTGTTCCCACCGAAAAGGCTGTCCAGGTCAACGATATACATTCTAAAATGCGTAGTGGTATGATTGACGAGGTTCTGAGTCATTCGTCGGATAATGAAAAGAAAATTTTATTTGATATGCTTGGTAATTTGACCGATTTTTTTGCAGAAAAGCAGAATACAAGAAAATAGGAGGAAGAGTAAATGAAAAAAGAATTTAAAGGCTATGAGGTTGAAGAATTCACAAGTCTTCGTCAGGCGGTAAAAAGAAATGTTGATCGTCAGGGCGATAAAGGGGCATTTGTTTTTCGTGAGAAAAAAGAAGTGAAAACAGTTACATATCGTGAGTTCTACAATGATTCACTCTATCTTGGCAATGTTCTGTTAAAGCGTGGATTTATCGACAAGCATGTTGCGTGTATAGGCGAAAACTGCTATCGCTGGCTTGTGGTACACAGTACAATGATGAATTCAAACGGCGTGTATGTGCCTCTTGACAGACAGCTTCCCAAACAGGATATTGTAACAGTACTTAATCATAGTGATTCAGAGGCTCTGTTCTTTACAAAAAAATATATTAAGGTGCTTGATGAAATAAGGGATGAACTTCCCAATATTAAAATGTTTGTCTGCCTTAATGCAGAAGCTGAAGATGGCAAGTTCCTTGCGTTTGACGATTTGATGGCAGAGGGCAAAGCTCTTATGGAAAGCGGTTTTAACGAATACGAAAAAATTGAAGGTGACACCGATGCGTTAAGGCTGTTGGTTTATACTTCAGGTACAACTGGTATGGCAAAGGGTGTTATGCTTTCCGAACGAAATGTTATGACCTGTATAAATACAGGACTCAGACTTACAAGACTTTATGACAGAGCGATTTCGCTTCTTCCCTATCACCACACCTATGAGGGTATAGGCCTTGTGGCAGAGCTTGCTTGTGGTGTTACAGTCTTTATCAATGACAGTATGAAAAATATTCTCAGAAACTTTGCAGAGTTCAAGCCGGAAACCGCATTCCTTGTGCCTGCACACCTTGAGGCTTTTTACAAGAGAATTAACAAGGCAATCGGCAAAAAAATGCCGCTTATCAAAGCTATGCTTGCACTCAGCAACGGACTCCGTAAATGCGGCATAGATGTAAGACGTAAAATGTTTGGTATGATACTCGAGCCGTTTGGCGGCGAGCTTCGCAAGGTTATCAGCGGTGGCGCGCCAATCCGTCCCGAAATTGCAGATTTCTTTGAGGCGATAGGCGTTACGGTTGTTAACGGATACGGTATTACCGAATGTTCGCCCCTTGTTGCGATTACCCGTGAGGGATATGACGATTGTTATACCGCAGGTGTTCCCATTGACTCCGTAAAGGTAAAAATCAAAGATCCCGATGAAAACGGCATTGGCGAGGTTTGTGTAAAGGGTACATCTGTTATGCTCGGCTATTACAAAAATCAGGAAGCGACCGACCGCGTAATGGAAGATGGATGGTTCAATACCGAGGACCTGGGAATGATGGACGAGTTCGGCAGACTTAAAATTACAGGCCGTTCAAAGAACCTGATTGTCCTCAGAAACGGCAAGAATATTTTCCCCGAGGAAATTGAAAATTACATTCTGTCACTTCCTTATGTTGCAGAGGCAGCAGTAACCGCATGGCACGACGAAAGTGGTGAGGAATCAGGACTTTGTGCGCACATTTATCTTGATCCCCAAAGCGAAATGGCACAGGACGCAGACCGTGAGGCAAAAATCCGTGACGATGTGTCAAAGGCAATGAAAGAGCTTCCGGTATACAAGCAGGTAAGCCGTATAAATATAAGAAAAGAAGAGTTTATAAAGACTACAACAAACAAAATCAAGCGTAACGAGATTGTCGGATAAATTCATTCATCTTGCACATTTTCTGACATTAATTATTAACCAAACAAAAAAGACGACTACGAAAGTAGTCGTCTTTTTTGTTTGGTGGAGATGAGGAGAGTCGAACTCCTGACCCCCTGCTTGCAAGGCAGGTGCTCTCCCAACTGAGCTACACCCCCAGACGCAAGATTGATTATAACATAAAGATTTTAATTTGTAAAGAGAAAATTACAAAAAATTTCAAAAAATTAGGGACAGAAAGTATCTGTCCCCAAGTTATCATTTAACTTCGTGTCCGCCGTTGCCGATTTCGGTAACATAAAACGATGCATCATGACCAAATTTTTCGGTGTAGGCGTTGCCTACGGTTTCGATATATGTATCAATTGCATTGTCCGCAATGATTGCAACGGTACAGCCGCCAAAGCCACCGCCGGTCATACGGATTCCAACAACGCCGTCGATTTTTCTGCCCTCTTGCACAACAAAATCAAGCTCAGGACAGGTAACTTCATAGTCGTATTGGAGTGAATCGTGCGACATATTCATCAGCTTACCAAACTCTGTAAGGTTACCTTGTTTCAGGGCGTCGGCACTCTTTTTAACCCTCGCACATTCGGCAACAACATGGTGGATACGCTTTTTAGTGGTGGGGTTTTCGATTACATAAGAGTACTTTTCAAACTGTTCCTCGGTGACATCTGCAAGACATTCAATATTGGGAAGAACTGTCTTAAGCGCATTGAACCCTGCCTCACATTCCTCGCGGCGCTCGTTATATTTGGAACTACCGAGCGAGTGCTTAACATTGGTGTTGGTAAGTACAAGCTTGTGGTTGCCCAAAGCAAGCGGAATATGCTCAAAATCAAGAGTTGCACAGTTTAAGTAAACTGCGTGGTCAGCTTTGCCCATTGCCGAGGCAAACTGGTCCATAATTCCGCATTTTACGCCGATAAAGTTATGCTCGGCACGCTGCGAGATAAGTGCCATTTCTATCATATCAACCGGTTTTTCAATTCCCTTTGCCTCGTTTGCAAGTGTTGCAAAGCAAAGCGCGGTTGAAACCTCAATTGCGGCAGAGGACGAAAGACCGCCACCATGGGGAACTGTATCGTCATACAAAAGGTCACAGCCGCAAATCTCGTAGCCGTCTTTTATCAGTTCAAGAGCAACGCCCAACTGATAGTCGCCCCATTTGAGCTTACCCTTGAGAGATTCAGCCTCGCTGATTTTTGTTTCGACAATTATGTCAAGGTCGGTTGCCTTAAGTCTCAGGATATCGTCATCACGCTTTCTCGCAATAACGGTTGTCTTCATTGTAAGAGCTGCAGGCATAACGCATCCGCCGCAGTAGTCGATATGCTCACCAATGAGATTAACTCTGCCGGGTGATTCAAAAATACGAAGCTCGCCGCCATTTTCACCAAAGACTTCAAAGAACTGTTTTTTCATTTCGCAAATTTCCATAAGCTGTGTACCTCTGTGTCAAATTTGAGGATAAAAATAGCCAAGCAATTGTGCTTGACCATTTTGGTGTAGAATTTTTTTGTAATTAAGTTGAAATATCGATAAAACGACATTTCCGATAAAAATGATTCGGTAACTAAGATTATTTCTCTTCAGTAAGACCGAAACGCTTTCTGAACTTGTCAACACGACCGCCGGTGTCAACTAACTTCTGCTTACCTGTGTAGAAAGGATGGCAAGCTGAGCAAATTTCGATAGAAACATTTTCCTTTGTTGAGCCTGTTTCGATAACATTACCGCAAGCGCACTTAATGGTTGTTTCTTTATAATCGGGATGTATTCCTGCTTTCATCTCTATATTTCACCTCTTTCTTTCGAGAGTTGCATTTAAATCAGCAGACTACATTATAGCACATCATTTTTATAAATGCAAGTTATTTTTTAAAATTTTTAAAGTTTTTGAGTTTTTCTTCAATTTTTTCCTTAAACGGTGTAAAGTCAAGCTTGCGGTCAAGAAAGAATTCATCTGCCAGAAGCCCTTGGTATATAAGCATTCCAAAGCCGTTGACCACCTCAAAACCGCGCCTTTGGGACTCCTTTAAAAGATTGGTCATAGGCGGATTGTAGATAAGGTCATAAACCAATGCACCGCACTTTAATTCGTCCAGAAACGAAAAATCCTCAAAATCTTGGTCAATCCCCTCCATGCCGAGTGGCGTTCCGTTAATCAGTATATCGCAGTCCGGCATTGCAGATTTTATATTATCCAATGTCAGTTCACCAATGTTTATCTTGGCACCTGTGCGCTTGAATACATTTTCTCTGAGGGCTTCGGCGGAAGCAAGTGTGCGGTTAAGGACGGTTATGGAGCTTGCTTTTTCAAGCACCATTTTAAGAGCCACGGTTGAAACAACGCCGCCTGCACCAAAGATAACAATATTTTTATCCTTGCAGGCATAGCCCTTTTCTTCGATTGCCCACACGCATCCACGCCCGTCGGTGTTGTAGCCAAGCAGCTTGCCGTCTTTTACCTTAACGGTGTTGACCGCGTCAAAAACCAGCGCCTCCTCGTCAATAAAGTCAAGGTAGGGGAGTATGTCCTGCTTGTGCGGCATAGTAAGGTTAAAACCGTCAATGTTCTTTTCTCGGACCTCTTTGAGATATTCGTCAAGATGTCCCTTCTCAATCCGCACCCTGCGGTATTCATAGCCCAGTTCCAGACCCTCAAGCACCGTTTCGTGAATTACGGGTGACTTACTGTGGTCAATTGGGTCCCCCACAACATCAAGCCTGATTTTCTGCACGAGAGGCTGCCTCCTCTAAAAGATAGTCGATTGCAAGCAGGTAGCCACGGAAGCCAAGACCTGAGATTTGACCTACGCAGGCAGGTGCAGTTACCGACTTGTGACGGAATTCCTCACGCTTATGAATGTTGCTTATATGCACCTCAATTGCAGGGATATTAACCGACGAAAGTGCATCGTGAATTGCGTAGCTGTAATGTGTGTACGCAGCCGGATTGATGACTATTCCGTCATAGTTTCCAAGCGCATGATGGATAAAGTCAATCAGTTCTCCCTCGCAGTTGCTTTGAAGAACAGTACCTTCAACACCCTTTTCTTCACAATAACTTTCAATATAATTTTCAAGGTCGGTGTATGTGCGGTTTCCGTAAACGCCCGGCTCACGAATCCCAAGCATATTAAGATTTGGTCCGTTAAGAACCATAATTTTTAAATTTTCAGCCATTTTTCTTCACCTCATCTAAAATTTTATCAGCTGCAGCTTCGGTGGTCGAATCCACCAAAACATCAATGTCGCATACTTCTTGGTAAAGCGGAAGCCTCCGCTCGTTCAAGGTATAAAGCCTATGGTTGCCGCCCGTAAGCAGGGGGCGCTTCGAAATATCTATGTCCTTAATAATTTTTTCAACTGGGCGATTAACAAATACAACCATGCCCAAGCTTTTTAAAATTTCAAAGTTTTCACGCCGCTCAACACAGCCTCCGCCGGTGGCAATCACAGCATTTTGTACGATTAACAAATTTTTCAGAGTGTTTGTTTCAATGTCGCGAAAAGCATCTTCATCAAATTCCTCAAAAATTTTGGAGATAGCTTTGTTTTCGGTTTTCTCAATTACTTCGTCACAATCGATAAACGAAAAACCAAGACTTTTTGCAAGCAATTTGCCGAGAGTGCTCTTTCCGCAACCCGGAAGCCCGACAAGAACAATATTTTTCATAACCCTCACCTACTTTTCGAAAATGCTGTAATTCCCCAGCACCTTAAGGGAGGAGGTGTGAGAAAGAACCTCTGCCATAATGCCGTTTACTGAATCGTTGAGTAAGCTTCCTTCAAAATCAACAAAGAACATATATTCAAAGTTGCCGTCATGGCTTGGTTTTGATTCTATCTTAACAAGATTAAGTCCATTGTCCGCAAAAACCGACAGAACGTGTGACAAAGCGCCGCTCTCGTCGGGGAGAGTGAACAGAATGCTTATTTTTTTACAAGCCTCGTTCAATAGTCCGCGCTTTGCAATAACTGCAAAACGGGTGGTGTTGCCGCCGATAGTGCTGATGTTCTCTGCAAGAACCTTGAGGTTGTAAATCTCGGTGGTTCGCTTGCTTGCAACAGCCGCCTTGTCGATGTCATCGGTCTCAACAATCATCTTTGCTGCCATAGCCGTGTTGTGGTAGGGCTGGAACTTCATTTTAGGATATTTCTTAAAGAATTCCTTGCACTGCATATACCCCTGTTCGTGGGAATATACAGTGCGGATATATTCAAGCTTTGCGTCGGGCAGACCTACAAGACAATGGTCAATGGGTACAGCAACCTCCGCAACAATGAAGCAGTCACGCTTTTCAAGTAACTCATAAGCATTTGCAATTGAGCCGGTTGAGGAGTTTTCAAGCGGAAGAATTCCATAATCCACCTCGCCCGATTCCACAAGGTCAATAACCTCGGCAAAGGTCACGGTGTTGGTGCGCATGCATTCCTTGCCAAAGAACTCAATAAGTGCCGTCTCGCTGTTTGCGCCGGGAACACCCTGATACGCAACAAGCGGGTTTTCTTTTAGTGTTCCGTGGTCAAAACTGTCGAGCCACGGTGTTCTGCCTTCTTCCGACACAAGTGCCTTTGCTTGGGCAATACGGCTGATTTTCATTATCGCTGAAAAAAAGTCGTAAACCGGGAGCTTTAATTCCTCACTCACCTTTTGTATCTTATTTTCCAAAACCTGCTTTTCACGATTTTTGTCAAGAACGGGCATATTTTTTGCCCTTTTATACTCGGCAACGCCCGCACTGCATTCCATACGGCTTAAGAATAACGGAAGAAGCTGAGAATCTATCTCGTCAATTTTCTTTCTGAGTGTCTCCAAATCATTCATACAAGTAACCTCTTTATATAAGTCCACTTTCGAGTATCGCAAGTGCCGCAGCACATTCCACGGTAGCTACCGCCCTTTGCACAATGCATGGGTCGTGTCTGCCGTTTATCTCAATGGTGGTGTTTTCCATTTTTTCAATATCAACAGTATTCTGTAGTTTCGCAATAGAGGGGGTAGGCTTAACCGCAACCGAAAATACAACCGGCATTCCGTTGGTAATTCCGCCGTTTATACCGCCGTTGTTGTTGGTCCCGGTAAAGATGTTTTTGCCGTCTGTTGTAAACGGGTCATTTGCCTCGCTTCCGTACATTGCCGCCATATCAAAGCCTCTGCCGAATTCAATGCCCTTAACAGCAGGGATTGAAAACATAATGGAAGAAATAAGACTTTCAGCGGATGCAAAGAACGGTGCACCCCAGCCGGGTTTTGCGCCGATTACAGCACATTCGATAATGCCGCCAACAGAGTTCTTGTCAGCCGCAGCGTTAAGAATTTCTTCCTGCATAGCATTCCCGATTTCGTCATCCATTACAGGGAACGCCTTTGCTGTAAGCCGGCTTAACAGCTCTGCTGAAAGATTGTCAATATCAAGAAACGATTTTTCGGCGGTGTTATGTACTGATTTAATGTGTGAGCCGATTGTTATTCCTTGCATCTTTAAAACCTGCTTGGCTATCGCCCCTGCAAAAACCAGACCGGCAGTAATTCTGCCTGAAAAATGTCCGCCGCCACGGAAGTCATGGCTTTCACCGTAACGCATAAATCCGGTGAAGTCCGCGTGACCCGGTCTTAAAAGATTTTTGTTGTAGTCCTTTGAACGGGTGTTGGTGTTGCGGATTATACCGCAAATGGGAGTCCCTGTGGTTTTGCCGTCAAACACACCCGAGAGAATTTCAACCTCGTCAGCCTCCTTGCGGGGTGTGGAGAGGTTATTCTGCCCCGGTGCACGGCGCTTCATTTCACTTTGTATAAAGTCGGTATCAATGGTCATGCCGGCAGGAATCCCGTCAATCACAGCGCCTATTCCGCCGCCGTGGGATTCGCCAAAGATGCTGACCTTAATTTTACTTCCCCAAGTATTCATTCTGTGATACCTCCAAGCTTTTTGTAGTCATTAAAGAAGTCGGGATATGACTTCTTTACAGATTTTCGTGCTCCGTCAATTACTACCTCGCCCTCGCAGCGGCACGCAGCAATTGCAGTAGCCATTGCGATTCTATGGTCATTGTGCGAGGAAACCGTGTTCCCTGAAAGAACCTGTACCCCGTTAATAATAAGGAAGTCTTCGCCCTCGGTGATGTCCGCACCAAGTGCTTTCAGCTCCGAACAAATCGCCGCCAGACGGTCGCTTTCCTTTATTCTCAGCCTTGCAGCGTTTACAATTCGGCTTTCACCCTTGCAGAACGCAAATAGAACCGCCATTATGGGAACAAGGTCGGGAATTTCGTCCGCATCAACGATTATTCCGTGCATATTTGCAGTTGCAGTTGCCTTATAGCCGTTTGTTCCAACTTTTTCGATTTTTGCTCCGGTTTGTGCGATTATATCAAGAATTTTCTTGTCGCCCTGCAGACTGTTTTCTTTAAGTCCCGTGCAAGTTATGTCGCAACCAAGTGCCCCTGCCGTAAGGAAAAATGCCGCCTGCGAAAAATCACCCTCAACGGTATAATTCTTTGCCTTGTATTGCTGATTACCTTTTATTGTAAAGACTTGGTAATTATCATTTTTAATCTTTATCCCGAATTTTTTAAGCACATCAAGAGTGATGTCGATATAACCCTTTGATGTGAGAGTTTCTTCTATTATAATACGGCTGTCTCCGTCAAGGAGCGGCAGCGCAAATAAAAGTCCGGTAATAAACTGCGAGCTTATGCTTCCGTCAATTTTAAAGTCTCCGGCAGAAAGCTTGCCCTTTACCGAGAGAATACCGTCCTTAAGGCTGTACTTAATTCCCTTTTCGCCGAATATGTCAAATACAGGCTTCATCGGCCTTTCCATAAGCCTGCCCCGACCGGTGAATTCAATGTCCTGACTGAAGCATAATGCAATAGTGATAAGAAATCTCAGGGTTGAACCGCTTTCACCGCAATTAAGCCGGAGTTTGCCGCATGGTGTGTCTGCTTTGCGGCTTATAAGAACTGCACTTTTTTTAGCGTCATATTCAAACTCTGCACCAAGTGCCTTTATGCAATCAAGAGTTGCGGAAATATCCTCGGAGAGCCTGATGTTGTTTATTTTACATTCGCCGCCCGAAAGGAACGCCGCAAGCACCGCACGGTGCGCAAAGCTCTTTGATGGCGG